>NZ_JBNNVS010000058.1:0-26478 GCF_050280665.1 Pseudomonas sp. NPDC089547
CCACGGTCTGTACTGCGCGAACAGTCAGAAGCGAGTTATGACCCTCCTCCTCCCTTCAAGTCCTACCATACAAGCGGGTTTACCCGCGAAGAGGCTGGCGCAGGAATACCCAAGGCCTATCAGCTGGCACCAGGCCATTAGGGATTTAAACGGGCCTTTTCACCACAGGCCTGCTTTAATTGAGCCTGTTCGTTATCCAGCGTCAATGGAGTCCTGACATGGAAATCACCGGTAGCTCCGCCTATTACGCGGGCCTGAGCGCAATCCACACCGGCCAGAACCGCGTCGATCAGGCTGCAAGCCAGATCGCCAACACCGCCGCCGAACGCACCGCCACCAGCCAGTCCAGCGATTTTCAGGCTGAACGCCTGCGCGCGGTCGACCGCAGCCAGCAGATGGACCTGGCTACCAGCGTGGTGCAACAGGCCGTGGGCAAGACCGAAGTCGAGCTTGGCGCAAAAGTCGTCAAGGCTTCCGACGAAATGCTCGGTCGGATCATCGATACCTACGCCTGACCGGGCGCCTATTCGAATCACACACACACATCCCCTGTGGGAGCGGGCATGCCCGCGAATGCGTCAGGTCAGGCACCTCTATTGCCTGGTCTGGCCTCTTCGCGGGCATGCCCGCTCCCACAGGGGGAGTGATGTTTTTCGGGCTTGGCGTAAACGCCATTTTTCGTGGCGTAAATGGCACCATAGTCCCTCCTTGACAGAATGCGGAGCTAAACGTAAGTTTCAAACAACTGTTTGATAAGACGGCCGCCAAGAGCTGGTCACCCCCACAGAACTGACCCAGAGGTTCATCGCAATGCCTGATTACAAAGCCCCCTTGCGTGATATCCGCTTCGTTCGCGACGAACTGCTTGGCTATGAGGCGCACTATCAGAGCCTGCCGGGCTGCCAGGACGCCACGCCCGACATGGTCGACGCGATCCTTGAAGAAGGTGCGAAGTTCTGTGAGCAGGTGCTGTCGCCGCTGAACCGTGTGGGTGACCAGGAAGGCTGCACCTGGAGCGAATCGGGCGTGAAAACCCCGACTGGCTTCAAAGAGGCCTACGAGCAGTTCGTCGAAGGCGGCTGGCCGAGCCTGGCCCATGACATCGAGCACGGTGGCCAAGGCCTGCCAGAGTCGCTGGGCCTGGCCCTGAGCGAAATGGTCGGTGGTTCGAACTGGTCGTGGGGCATGTACCCAGGTCTGTCGCATGGCGCGATGAACACCATTTCTGCGCACGGCACCGAAGAGCAGCAGCACACCTACCTGACCAAGCTGGTGTCCGGCGAGTGGACCGGCACCATGTGCCTGACCGAGCCACACTGTGGTACCGACCTGGGCATGCTGCGGACCAAGGCCGAACCACAGGCCGACGGCAGCTACAAAGTGTCGGGCACCAAAATCTTCATTTCGGCCGGTGAGCATGACATGGCCGGCAACATCGTCCATATCGTCCTGGCCCGCCTGCCGGATGCACCGGCCGGTACCAAAGGTATTTCGCTGTTCATCGTGCCGAAGTTCCTGCCCAATGCCGAAGGCGGCGTGGGGGAGCGCAACGGTGTGAGCTGCGGCTCTATCGAGCACAAGATGGGCATTCACGGTAACGCCACTTGCGTGATGAACTTCGATGCGGCCACCGGTTACCTGATCGGCCCGGCCAACAAAGGCCTGAACTGCATGTTCACCTTCATGAACACTGCTCGCCTGGGTACCGCGCTGCAAGGCCTGGCCCACGCCGAGGTGGCGTTCCAGGGTGGCCTGAAGTACGCCCGTGAGCGCCTGCAGATGCGTTCGCTGACTGGCCCGAAAGCGCCGGACAAGGCTGCTGACCCGATCATCGTCCACCCGGACGTGCGTCGCATGCTGCTGACCATGAAAGCCTTCGCCGAAGGCAACCGTGCGATGGTGTACTTCACCGCCAAGCAGGTGGATATCGTCAAGTACAGCCAGGACGAAGAAGAGCGCAAGAAGGCCGATGCCCTGCTGGCGTTCCTGACCCCGATCGCCAAGGCGTTCATGACCGAAGTCGGCTTCGAAGCGGCCAACCATGGCGTGCAGATCTATGGCGGCCACGGCTTCATTGCCGAGTGGGGCATGGAGCAGAACGTGCGCGACAGCCGTATCTCCATGCTGTACGAAGGCACTACCGGCATCCAGGCGCTGGACCTGCTGGGCCGTAAAGTGCTGATGACCCAGGGCGAAGCACTGAAGGGCTTTACCAAGATCGTGCACAAGTTCTGCCAGGCGCAGGAAGGTAACGAAGCGGTCAAGGAATTCGTCGAACCGCTGGCGGCAATCAACAAGGAGTGGGGCGAGCTGACCATGAAAGTGGGCATGGCCGCCATGAAGGACCGCGAAGAAGTGGGCGCGGCTTCGGTCGATTACCTGATGTATTCCGGTTATGCCTGCCTGGCCTACTTCTGGGCCGACATCGCCCGCCTGGCGGCCGAGAAGCTGGCAGCCGGTACCAGCGAAGAGGCGTTCTACACCGCCAAGCTGCAGACTGCGCGCTTCTACTTCCAGCGTATCCTGCCGCGTACCCGTACCCACGTGGCGACCATGCTGTCGGGTGCCAACAACCTGATGGCGATGGACGAAGAAAACTTCGGCCTGTCGTACTGATTCATCGGTTGTACCGAAAACCCGCCTGCCATCACCGGCAGGCGGGTTTTTTTTATTCATCCCGCTTCAGCGCGGTGCCTTTGTAGGAGCGGCCTTGTGTCGCGATCGGGCTGCGCAGCAGCCCCAGCAATCTTCGCTTTGGCAGAAATCCTGGGGCCGCTTCGCGCCCCTTTCGCGACACAAGGCCGCTCCTACAAAAAATCGCGTCTGAACTGGTATTCAACTGTTCATGTGCACTGCCGATGAAGTAAGGGCACAATGCCACTATTGATCTGCCGGGTTGGAGATTACCCTTGTTTCGTTTTAACGCTGTTCGCGCAAGCCACTTTCTGCCATCGCTCGTTTTGTTGCTGGCAGGGCTCGCTGCGGCCTACGTGAGAGACCTCAGTGTCTTTTTCACATCGCTGTTCAATGTCCTGCCCACCTTGGTTCTGTTGCTGGGCGGCGCCTACTGCGCGGTTTACCGCCGCCAGCGTGAGCTGTTCATGATGCTCACCGTGTACATCGCCTACTTCCTGCTCGACACACAGACCGACTTCTACCGTGACCATGGCCGCGTGCGCGAGGACGCCGCGGTGATATTCCACCTCGTATGCCTGCTGCTCCCCGCGCTGTTCGGGCTGTATGGCGCCTGGCAGGAACGTACTCACCTGCTGCAGGACCTGGTCGCACGCGGCGCCGTGCTGTTCGCCGTGGGCAGCGTGGCAGTGGCGCTCGAACAAAGCTTCCCCGAAGCCCTGCTGACCTGGCTGGCGGAAATCCGCTGGCCCGCCCTGCATGGCCAGTGGATGAGCCTGATCCAGCTGGTCTACCCCTTGTTCATCGGCGTGTTCATCCTGCTGGTGGTGCAATACTTGCGCGCACCGCGGCCTCTGCACGCTGCGCTGATAACGGGCCTGCTGGGCATCTTCTGGATGCTGCCGCAAACGTTCATCCTGCCGTTCACCCTGAACATCATGTGCAGCCAGGTGATGCTGATGATCGCCGCGGCGGTAGCGCACGAGGCTTACCAGATGGCCTTCCGCGACGAACTGACCGGCCTGCCGGGGCGCCGTGCGCTGAACGAGCGCATGCAGCGCCTGGGGCGTAACTATGTGATCGCCATGACCGATGTCGACCACTTCAAGAAATTCAACGATACCCATGGCCATGATGTCGGCGACCAAGTGTTGCGCCTGGTGGCCAGCCGTTTGTCCAAGGTGACCGGAGGCGGCCGGGCCTACCGTTATGGCGGCGAGGAGTTTGCCCTGGTGTTCGCTGGCAAGACGGCCGAGGAATGCGTGCCCCACGTGGAAGCGGTGCGCGAGGTGATCGCCAACTATGTGATGCACCTGCGCGACCAGAGCAACCGCCCGCAGGACGATACCGCCGGTCGTCAGCGGCGGGCGGGCAGTGCTGGCGGCACGGTATCGGTCACTATCAGTATTGGCGTGGCCGAGCGCCAGGCTGATCACCGCAACCCCGAAGCAGTGCTCAAATCCGCCGACCAGGCGCTGTACAGCGCCAAAGGTGCAGGGCGCAATTGTGTCATGGTGCATGGGCAACAATCGCAGCGTGGGGCAGTGCGTACCGCGTGACTGAAATAGACCATACGGTCCGTTGATGACCCTATGTCTCGTAAAAGTTGTTCGGTTACACTGCCAGTAACCCCAGTGTCGCGGTTCCCCGAGACCGCCAAGACCCGACTAGCGAGAGGTTGTCATGGCTGACTATAAAGCGCCGCTGCGCGACATGCGCTTCGTACTGAATGAAGTCTTCAACGTGGCCGAGCAGTGGGCGCAGTTGCCCGGGCTGGCCGACGTTGTCGATGCCGACACTGCCATGGCCGTGCTGGAAGAAGCCGGCAAGGTCACCGCCAAGTCCATTGCGCCGCTCAGCCGCGCCGCGGATGAAGAAGGTTGCCACTGGCACAACGGTGCAGTCCGCACCCCTGCCGGTTTCATCGAGGCCTACAACACTTACGCCGAAGGCGGCTGGGTGGGCGTGGGCGGCGACCCGCTGTTCGGCGGCATGGGCATGCCCAAGGCCATCTCGGCGCAGGTAGAAGAAATGGTCAACGCCTCCAGCCTGGCGTTTGGCCTGTACCCGATGCTGACCGCGGGCGCTTGCCTGTCGATCAATGCCCATGCCAGCGAAGCGCTGAAGGAAAAGTACCTGCCGAACATGTACGCCGGCGTGTGGGCCGGCTCCATGTGCCTGACCGAGCCACATGCCGGTACCGACCTGGGCATCATCCGCACCAAGGCCGAGCCCCAGGCGGATGGCAGCTACAAGGTCAGCGGCACCAAGATCTTCATCACGGGTGGCGAGCACGACCTGACCGAGAACATCATCCACCTGGTGCTGGCCAAGCTGCCGGACGCGCCGGCGGGGCCGAAAGGTATTTCGCTGTTCCTGGTGCCCAAGTTCCTGGTCAACGAAGACGGCAGCCTTGGCGCACGCAACCCGGCCACTTGCGGTTCGATCGAGCACAAGATGGGCATCCAGGCTTCGGCCACCTGCGTTATGAACTTCGATGAAGCGGTGGGCTACATTGTCGGTGAGCCGAACAAGGGCCTGGCCGCCATGTTCACCATGATGAACTACGAGCGCCTGGGCGTTGGTATCCAAGGCCTGGCGTCTGCCGAACGCTCTTACCAGAACGCCGTGGAATACGCCCGTGACCGCCTGCAAAGCCGCGCCCCGACCGGCCCACAAGCCAAAGACAAGGCCGCCGACCCGATCATCGTCCACCCGGACGTGCGCCGCATGCTGCTGACCATGAAGGCGCAAATCGAGGGTGGCCGCGCTTTCTCCACCTATGTAGCCATGCAGCTGGACAGTGCCAAGTACAGCGAAGATGCCGCCGTGCGCAAGCGCAGCGAAGAGCTGGTGGCACTGCTGACGCCGGTGGCCAAAGCGTTCCTCACCGACCTGGGGCTGGAGAGCACGGTGCACGGCCAGCAGGTGTTTGGCGGGCATGGTTACATCCGTGAGTGGGGGCAGGAGCAGCTGGTGCGCGATGTGCGCATTACCCAGATCTACGAAGGCACCAACGGCATTCAGGCTCTTGACCTGATGGGGCGCAAGGTAGTGGCCAGCGGTGGGGCGTACTACCGGTTGTTCTCTGACGAGATCCGCCAGTTCATTGCCAGCGCAGGCGGAGAGCTGGCCGAATTTGCCAAGCCGTTGGCGGCCAGCCTGGACCAGCTCGACGGGTTGACCGAGTGGGTGCTGGAACAGGCCAAAGGCAACCCGAACGAAATTGGCGCAGCGTCGGTCGAGTACCTGCATGCCTTTGGTTACGTGGCCTATGCCTACATGTGGGCATTGATGGCGCGGGCGGCGCAGGCGGGTGAGGGGGATGCGGCGTTCTATGCGGGCAAGCTGGGCACGGCGCGGTTCTACTTTGCGCGGTTGCTGCCACGGGTGGATTCGCTGGTGGCTTCGGTGAAGGCGGGGAGTGAGTCGTTGTACTTGCTGGATGCTGAGCAGTTCTGAGGGACTTTGGGGCTGCTTTGCAGCCCATCGCGACGCAAGGCCGCTCCTACACTGATCGGCGTGTCCAGGACCTTGTAGGAGCGGCCTTGTGTCGCGATCGGGCCGCAACGCGGCCCTCATTCAGGGTGTATCTGCGAATGCCTCGCCCTTGTAAGCTTTTTCCTACACGACGTGGTGACTTTTCACCACTGTTCTCAGATTGGATCCACGGTTAATCTTTACCACATGGACGTTGCGCAGGAAGCGCAAAGGACAGACCAAGGACGGCGACGAAGGACCACCTGCCAGGATGGCGGGGCGATACGGATGTCACAGGGAAACAGTCTGGGAAACCCCGCTTCGGCGGGGTTTTCTTTGTGCGCGTGTTTTTTCAGGCCAGCACATCCAGCGCTGATGCCCCTGGCAGCCGGGCGTCAGTTTCTTCTTCCAGCAGCGTGCGCAGCAGCTCCACAGAGGCCTGCTGGCGCTGGGCATCACGAAACACCAGGCCAACCTTCAGCGGCACCCGCGGCTCGCTCAATGGCTTCCACAGCAGGCCCTGGTCATCCTCAGCCGCTTCCTTGGCCCGCCCCGGCAGGATGGTCGCCAGCGCTGTGTGCGACAGGCTGTCGAGAATCCCTGCCATGTTGTTCATCTCCGCCTGCACATGTGGCCGCCGCCCCTGGCTGGCCAGCTGCGCCTGCCAGATCTGGCGGATCTGGTATTCCTCGCCCAGCATCAGCATGGGCAACTCGGCGGCCTGGCGGATGGACACCTTCCTGAAGTCCTTCAGGGGATGAGTGTCGGGGATGACCAACTGCAGCTCATCTTCATAGAGCAAAAGGCCATGCAGCCCGGGCTGGCGTGGCGGCAGGTAACTGATGCCGATGTCCAGGCTGCCATTGAGCAGGCGCCGTTCGATTTCCAGCCCCGACAATTCATAGATCTGCACCACCAGGTGTGGCTGTGCCTTGCGTAGCCGTTCGAGCAACTGCGGCACCAGGCTTGGCCGCACGGTCTGCAATACGCCAATGGCCAAGGTGCGCAGCGACTGGCCCTTGAAGTTGCGCATGGCCTCGTGGGCGCGCTGCAGGCCATCGAGCAATGGCAAGGCGTGGTTGTAGAGGGTATGGGCAGCCAGGGTGGGCAGCAGGCGCTTGTTGCTGCGTTCGAACAGGCTCAGGTCAAGGCTGTGTTCCAGCTGGCGGATCTGCTGGGAGAGCGCCGGCTGCGACAACGACAGGCGCTCGGCGGCACGGCCAACATGGCCCTCTTCGTACACCGCGACGAAATAACGCAGTTGGCGGAAATCCATAAGTAACACTTATCGAAAATGCTGGAAAAACGAAATGGTCGAAAACCCTCGCGAAGCCTAGTCTATCGCCGTATTCCAACGGGTTACAGCGATGAATCGGTCGATTGTTACCCCGGATGAAAAACACTTTTGATAGGCAAGGCAAAATATCGAGTGCCGGCACCAAGACCGCACCGTTGCCGCCCTTTACCGTGATTGGCTGGAGCCCTGATGAACCTGTTCAACCTGCGCCGCTCGGCCCCTGCCGCTGTCGCCGAGCCCAAGCGTGCGCCGGTAATCGTGCCGCAAGTGCCTGAGTTGTCGCGTGATCGCCTGATGCCAAGTGCCGAGCGTGCCGAGCAGGTGTTTGTGCGGGGCCAGGGTTCCTGGTTGTGGGACAACGCGGGGCACGCCTATCTGGACTTCACCCAGGGCGGTGCGGTCAACAGCCTGGGCCATAGCCCCAGCGTGCTGGTGAAAGCGCTGGGCAACCAGGCCCAGGCGTTGATAAACCCGGGCTCGGGTTTCCATAGCCGAGGCCTGCTGGGGCTGGTCAACCGCCTGTGCCAGAGCACTGGCAGCGACCAGGCTTACCTGCTCAACAGCGGGGCCGAGGCCTGCGAAGGTGCGATCAAGCTGGCACGCAAGTGGGGCCAGCTGCACCGCAACGGCGCGTATCACATCATCACGGCCAGCCAGGCCTGCCATGGCCGCAGCCTGGGCGCGCTGTCGGCGTCCGACCCGCTGCCGTGCAACCGCTGCGAACCTGGCCTGCCGGGCTTCAGCAAGGTGCCGTTCAATGACCTGGCTGCCCTGCATGCCGCAGTGGATTCGCGCACCGTGGCGATCATGCTTGAGCCTGTGCAGGGCGAGGCAGGTGTGATCCCCGCCACGCAGGAATACCTCAAGGGCGTGGAAACACTGTGCCGCGAACTGGGCATCCTGCTGATCCTCGATGAGGTGCAGACCGGAATTGGCCGTTGCGGTGCGTTGCTGGCCGAAGAAACGTACGGTGTGCGCGCCGACATCATCACCCTGGGCAAAGGCCTGGGGGGTGGAGTGCCGCTGGCCGCCTTGCTGGCCCGGGGCACGGCATGCTGCGCCGAACCCGGCGAGCTGGAAGGCAGCCACCACGGCAACGCCCTGATGTGCGCCGCCGGCCTGGCGGTGCTGGACACGGTGCTGGAGCCTGGCTTCTTCGCGCAGGTGCAGGACAACGGCCGCCATTTGCGCGAAGGCCTGAGCCGCCTGGCGGGGCGCTATGGCCAGGGTGAAGTGCGCGGTCAAGGCCTGCTGTGGGCCCTGCAACTGAAAGAAAACCTGGCCCGTGAGCTGGTGGCTGCGGCCCTGCACGAAGGCTTGCTGCTGAATGCTCCGCAAGCGGATGTGGTGCGTTTTTCACCGGCGCTGACCGTGAGCAAGGGCAACATCGACGAAATGCTGCTGCGCCTGGCGCGCGCCTTTGCCCGCCTGCATGCCCAGCAGCAGGCTCGCCGCGAAGTTCCGGCTTAGTGGCACGTTAAAGAATTCTACGAACCGTCTGGCGTTCCTGCGCATCGCCCCTGGCCTGTTTCATTCGGCCCGGGGCGTTTTTTTTTGCCTGTGGAACCTCTGCGGCGGGCGGCTAGTCTGTGATGTAACCCCTTCAGGAGAGACTCACATGGACTTTATCCGCATCATCATTGCCATCATCCTGCCGCCGCTTGGTGTGTTCTTGCAGGTGGGGTTTGGCGGGGCGTTCTGGCTGAATATTCTGCTGACCTTGCTGGGGTACATTCCAGGGATCGTGCACGCGGTGTACATCATCGCCAAGCGCTGAGGCCCTTGGGCGGCCTTGCAGCCCATCGCGACACAAGGCCGCTCCTACAGGGGATCGCGAACCCTTGTAGGAGCGGCCTTGTGTCGCGAAAGGGCCGCAAAGCGGCCCCATGATCTCAAGCCTTCAACACCCGGCAATAGAACTTCCACTCTTCTTCCAGCGCATGGGCCAGATTCTCCGCGTTGCGGAACCCGTGCCGCTCGCCCGCATAGAAATGCCCTTCAGCCTCGATCCCGTTAGCCTGCAATGCCGCCAGCATTGAACGCGTCTGCTCCGGCACTACCACTGCATCCAGCTCACCCTGGAAGAAAATCACCGGCACCTTGATCTGTCCCGCATGCAGCAGCGGCGTGCGCTGGCGATAGCGCTGCGCATCCTGTTGCGGATCGCCGATCAGCCAATCCAGATAATCGCCCTCGAACTTGTGCGTAGCGTGGCCAAGCGCAACCGGATCGCTGACCCCGTACAGGCTGGCGCCGGCGCGGAACACGTCATGAAACGCCAGTGCACACAGTGTGGTGTAGCCACCGGCACTGCCCCCACGGATGAAGGCCTTACGCTTGTCTACCAAGCCTTGAGCCGCCAGGTATTCAACCGCTGCGCAGGCATCGGCCACATCGCTTTCGCCCCAGCGCAGGTGCAGTGCCTGGCGGTACTCCCGGCCGTAGCCCGTGCTGCCCCGGTAGTTCAGGTCTGCCACGGCAAAGCCGCGTTGAGTCCAGTACTGGATGCGCGGGTCGAGCACGGGATAGCAGGCCGACGTCGGCCCGCCGTGGATGAACACCACCAGCGGTGCGGCGCCTTGCGATTGCGCTGGCGGATAGAAGAAACCATGGGCCAGTTCGCCGTCGCTGCCATAGTGGATCGACTGTGGCAGGCTGATCTGCTCTGCCGGCAGCATTTCGGCACCACCGGCCAGCACGCGGACCTCGTGGTTGATGCGGTCAATGGCAATCACTGCCGGTGGGCTGATGGGCGAGGCGGCAATGGCATAGAGGTGCTGGGCATCCATGGCCAGGCTGCGAAAGCGTGTATAGGCACTGGCGAAGCGTTCCATGCGGCCATCTCCATGACGCAGCCCCATTTGCCCGAAGCCATCCTTGAACCAGCTGGCCAGGTAGCTTTGCGGGCTCAGCGCTAGCCAGGTACAACTGCCCAATTGCCAGGGCGCAGCCGCGTGGTCCGCAGGCCCGGCAGGCAACGCCTGCCATTGGCCATCGACCTCACCCCAAGGCTGCCAGAAGCCATTGCGGTCGGACAGGCAGTAGAGTCGGGCTTCGGCATCGAAACGTGGCTGTTGCAGCGATTCAACATCGTTGGCCACGCACTGCGCTGGCCCCCAGTGGCCACTGCTGTCGCGTGCACGGCACATCAACCGGGTGACGGTCCAGGGCTGGGCCGGGCGGTCCCATTCAATCCACGCCAGGCGCATGCCATCGGCACTCACGGTAGGTGAGGCGTAGAAATCAGCACCCTCGGCGAGCACCTCGCGGCTGCTGTCACCCAAAGCGACCAGGCGATGCTCCACCTGCTCGGCATGGCGCTCCTCCACGGCCAGCACCTGGCCAGCGTGCCACTGCACATCGCCGTAGCGGCAACTGGCATCCTGGGTCAGCGCGCGCGGTTGCAAATCGCCCAGCGACTGGGTGTAGACCTGCTGGTCCTTTTCGTTGACGAACACCAGCCCGTCGCCACCCAGGCAAAAGCTGCCACCGCCATATTCGTAGACCCGGCTGCGCACGCTGAAACCATCCGGGGTCAGGCAGCGGGCCTGGCAGTACAGCCAGTGCCAGATCCGGCACGCACCGTCGGCCGGGCGAAATTCGATCCAGAACACCCCGTCGGCACTGACCTTGAGTTCGGCAAAGTCGGTACCGGCGGCAACCGCCTGCGCCGCGCTGAACTCAGCCGCGGGCGATGACACGTGAGTTTCTATCATTGCGGAAGGTCATCTGTTCAATGGCGAGCTGGGCGGTTTCCGCCTCCTCGCGGGCCTTGAGGATGATGCCGTGGTCGGCCGACTTGGCGCACACCGGGTCGGCGTTGCTGGCATCGCCGGTCAGCATGAAGGCCTGGCAGCGGCAGCCGCCGAAGTCCTTTTCTTTTTCGTCACAGGAGCGGCACGGTTCGCGCATCCACTCATAACCACGGAAGCGGTTGAAGCCGAACGACTCGTACCAGATATGGTGCAAGTCATGGTCACGTACATTGGGGAACTGCACGGGCAGCTGCCGGGCGCCGTGGCAGGGCAGCGCGGTGCCGTCCGGGGTGATGGTGAGGAACAGGTTGCCCCAGCCATTCATGCAGGCCTTGGGGCGCTCTTCGTAGTAGTCCGGGGTGACGAAGATCAGCTTGCACGGGTTGCCCTCGGCCTTGAGCTTGCTCCGGTATTCGTTGGTGATGCGCTCGGCCCGCTCCAGTTGCGCACGGGTTGGCAGCAGGCCCAGCCGATTGAGGTGCGCCCAGCCGTAGAACTGGCAGGTGGCAAGCTCGACGAAATCGGCGTCCAGGGCAATGCACAACTCGATAATGCGGTCGATCTTGTCGATGTTGTGCCGGTGCGTGACGAAGTTGAGCACCATCGGGTAACCGTGGGCTTTTACGGCACGGGCCATTTCCAGCTTTTGCGCAAAGGCTTTCTTCGAGCCGGCCAGCAGGTTGTTGACCTGCTCGTCGCTGGCCTGGAAGCTGATCTGGATATGGTCCAGGCCGGCCTTCTTGAAGTCGGCGATGCGCGCCTCGGTCAGGCCTATCCCTGAGGTGATCAGGTTGGTGTAGTAACCCAGGCGCCGGGCTTCGCCGATCAGCTCGGCAAGGTCCTGGCGCACCAGCGGCTCACCACCGGAAAAGCCGATTTGCGCGGCGCCCATTTCCCGCGCTTCGGCCATCACCTTGAACCACTGTTCGGTGCTCAGCTCCTGGCCCTGGGCGGCAAAGTCCAGCGGGTTGGAGCAGTACGGGCACTGCAACGGGCAGCGATAAGTCAGCTCGGCCAGCAGCCACAGGGGCAGGCCGACCGCGGGCGTGGGCGGCAACTCAGGCGAGGACGATCCAGTGTTCGGCACGGGCCACCTCCATGAACTGCTCGATGTCGTCGGCCACTTCCGGCACATCGGGGAATTGCTGTTCGAGTTCGCTGATGATGGCCGCCACGTCACGCTGGCCGTCGATCAGGCCACCGATCAGGCTGGCACTTTCGTTGAGCTTGATCATGCCCTCGGGGTACAGCAGCACATGGCCCTTTTGCGCCGGCTCGTACTGGAAACGGTAGCCGGGGCGCCAGTTCGGCACCTGGTTGCGGTCGAAACTCATAGGGTGATCCCCTTGTGCCACACCCGGTCCTGGGTGACGGAGTGATAAGGCGGGCGGTTCAGCTCGTAGGCCATGCTCATGGCGTCGAGCATGCTCCAGAGGATATCCAGCTTGAACTGCAGGATCTCCAGCATACGCTCCTGGCCCGCGCGGGTGGTGTAGTGCTGCAGGGTAATGGCCAGGCCGTGCTCCACGTCACGCCGGGCCTGGCCAAGGCGGGTGCGGAAGTACTCGTAGCCGGCCGGGTCGATCCAGGGGTAGTGCTGTGGCCAGCTGTCCAGGCGCGACTGGTGGATTTGCGGGGCAAACAGCTCGGTCAGCGAGCTGCTGGCCGCTTCCTGCCAGCTGGCGCGGCGGGCAAAGTTGACGTAGGCGTCCACGGCGAAGCGCACGCCGGGCAGTACCAGTTCTTGCGAGCGCAGCTGGTCCGGGTCGAGGCCGACCGCCTGGCCCAGGCGCAGCCAGGCTTCGATGCCGCCGTCTTCACCGGGTGCGCCATCGTGGTCGAGCAGGCGCTGGATCCACTCGCGGCGCACTTCGCGGTCCGGGCAATTGGCCAGGATCGCGGCATCCTTCATCGGGATGTTGACCTGGTAGTAGAAGCGGTTGGCCACCCAACCCTGGATCTGTTCGCGGGTAGCGCGCCCTTGGTACATCGCCAAATGGTACGGGTGATGGATGTGGTAATAGGCGCCCTTGGCGCGCAGGGCCTGCTCGAATTCGGCAGGGGACATTGGCAGTGCGTCGCTCATTCGGCTGGCTCCTGTAAACGATTCTCTGGCCCGACACACCACTCCCACAGGGGCTCGTGTGGCCTCGCTGACTTTTTACAACTCGATACTCATGCCATCAAAGGCCACTTCCACACCCCGGCGCAGCACTTCGGCGCGTTCGGGCGAGTCTTCATCGAGGATCGGGTTGGTGTTGTTGATGTGGACAAGTACCTTGCGCTGCCGTGGGAAGCCGTCGAGCACTTCCAGCATGCCGCCGGGGCCGTTCTGCGCCAGGTGGCCCATTTCGCGGCCGGTGCGGGTGCCCACGCCACGGCGCTGCATTTCATCGTCTTCCCACAGCGTGCCGTCGACCAGCAGGCAGTCGGCGCCGTGCATCATCGCCAGCAGCTTGTCGTCTACCCGGCCCAGGCCCGGGGCGTAGAACAGCTTGCCGCCGGTGCGGGTGTCTTCGACCAGCAGGCCCAGGTTGTCGCCCGGGTGCGGGTCGAAACGGTGCGGTGAGTAGGGCGGTGCGGCGCTGCGCAGCGGGAACGGGGTGAACTTGAGGTTTGGGCAGGCCTCGATAACGAAGCTGCCTTCCAGCTCGATGCGGTTCCACTGCAGGCCACCGTTCCAGTGGCTGAGCATGTTGAACAGCGGGAAGCCGGTGGTGAGGTCCTGGTGGACCATGTCGGTGCACCACACCTGGTGCGGGCAGCCTTCACGCAGGCTGAGCAGGCCGGTGGTGTGGTCGATCTGGCTGTCCAGCAGCACGATGGCGTTGATGCCGGTGTCGCGCAGGGCCCGGGCCGGTTGCATGGGCGCAAAGGCCTGGAGCTGGGCGCGGATATCGGGCGAGGCGTTGCACAGCACCCAGTGTACGCCGTCGTCGGACAGGGCGATGGACGACTGGGTGCGCGCCGTGGCCCGCAGGGTGCCGTCACGAAAGCCCTTGCAGTTGACGCAGTTGCAATTCCACTGTGGGAACCCGCCACCGGCGGCGGAGCCGAGAACCTGGATGTGCATGGTCACTCTCTTTGCTGTGCGAAAATCCGTTGCTAAAAAACGAAAACGCCCCGGCGGGCCGAGGCGTGGTACCGCAAGCCTGGCTTAGCGGCTAGCGAAGTACATGGTGACTTCGAAGCCGATACGCAGGTCAGTGTAAGCAGGTTTGGTCCACATGGGATTACTCCTTCTGGATGGGTTTTGGGGTTACTCAGCTACTACTTGGGTACCACCATGCGCAGGAGGTTCCCGGAACTGGGATTGCGCTATCTTACAAGAAAATTTTGTACCGAAAGGTTAATTATTCGGAAAGCGCCTTTGCGCTTTGCGTAACAATCACCGGTTAGGCTTATTGCCAGTCAGGGTGTGGCGCGGCAGCGTTGGCCAAACATAGCCAGGATGAACCTGCATCAAGCAGGGTACCCAGTAGGTGGTCCAGATCCGTCTGCCGCGTGTTCAGGATAGCCCTGCGCAGTACATCCAGCTTGGCGGGTTGTGTAGCCAGGTGTGTCTGCCATGCCCACTCGGCGACATCGGCGTTGGCCATGGCGGGTTCGTCGAATTGCCCGGCCAGGGCCTGCTGGGCGGCCGGGTCAAGGGTGACACCCTCGCGCAGCAGGGTGAGCAAGTGGTCGAGGATCTGTGCCGGGCTGGTATGGGGTGACTGCACGCCGAACAGCAAGCCATTGACGCCCTCGACCTGACGAAAGGCGCTGAATACGGCATAGCCCAGTTGCAGTTCTACCCGCAGGCGTTGGTACACCGGCCCTTGCAGCAGCTGCGCAAGCAGGCGGCCGCTGGCCTCGTTGGCCGCTGGCAATGGGCAGAACAACAACAGGGCATGTTCGCTGCCCGCTACGTCGACGTGCTGCCAGCGATGGTTGGCCCACGTGGGCAAGGGGACAGGTCGCGAGCCTTGCCCGGGACAATGCTGCAACGCACTACCCAAGACCTCTAGCGCGGCATCGTCGAAGCCTGTTGCCATGCCATGCCAGCTTGCGTGCTCCCACAGGTCATCGAGTTGCGCCTGTGCCAGCGTACAGGCCGTTACCGCCGTGGGTGGGGTATTCAGTACCGCGTCGGGCAAGTGCTTGATCAAGGCCCTGATCGGGATCAGTGCCGGTAGCTTTGCCGTGCGCGGCTGCCAGCAACTGGCTGGCGGCTTGAGCATCAAGGCCAGGGCCTGCTCTACAGTGCGAAGCACCGCCGCCGGCAGCCCGGCGCAGCGCAACTGCCAGTGCTCACCAGCTGCACTGAACTGCAACTGCACCGCTGCACGTTCGCAGCGCGCTTGCAGCGGGGCAAGCACTTGTTCAATCACGCCCTGCATGTGTTGGCGCAGGGGCGATTGCACATGCCAGCGCAGATAAAGCGCGACGTACTGGCGAGTGCCAGGCAGCTGGTCGCAGAGCTTCAAAGCTTTCGGCAAAGGGTGTGCTGCACCAGTGGGCAAATCTGCGATCAGTAAAGGGTCGACCTCGGGCAGTTGCCATTGCCCGTGTGCATGGCTCGGCAGGCCTTCCAGCAGCCTGCGCAGGGCTTGCATGGCTTGCGCATCCAGTTTGGCGAACGGCTGCCCTGTGCTGTCGCGACGGGCCAGCTCAAGCGCGCTGGCGCTGAATTCACGGCTGTGCTGCAGCAGGCCGAATTCGCTGTTCAGCTGTTCAAGGTCGGCCTGACGGATGAAGCTGAACCACCCTTGCAACAGGGCATGGGCATCGCCCGGTCTGGCGTCTGCGCTGAGTTGCAGGTCGATGTGCCAAAGTAGCTGCCCGGCGAAGGCGTAGAGCTTTTCGGCCTTGAAACTTTGCAGCCAGCCACGCTGACGAAGGGCATCCAGCCAGGTTCCCGGGCGGCTGTCGCCGAGGCTGGCAACCAGCAGCTCAAGGGCTGGCTCGGCGCCAGCTGGCAGGTTCTCGTGAGCGAAAACAAGCGGGGTATTCTTCGCCGACAGTGGCGGTGGCTGGGTTTGGGGCATGCATTGGCCTGTTGCGAACAACTCGGCATTCCGCCGGCCAAGTTGCTCCAGCTCGTCGAGCGGCTGTGGGCCGCACAGGCTCAAGACGATCTGGCCGCCTTGGTAGAAACGCTGGTGAAAGCCGCCAAGGGCCTGCTGGAAGGCTGGATCCTGCAAAGCCAGGGTGTGCCGGTTACCGGCGTGAAAGGCGCCCAGCGGGTGGCCCGGTGCCGCTGATTGCAGCAAGGCGAACTGTTGCTGGGCCTGCGGGTTGCGCGACCAGGCAATGAACTCTGCGTGAATCACTTCACGCTCGCGGCGTTGGCGCTCGATGCCCAGGTCTGGTTCGGCCAGCATCTGGCACAGGCGCTCAAGCCCTCCGGCCAAAGCATACGGGGGCACTTCGAAGAAAAAATCGGTGACGCGTTCCCGGGTGCTGGCGTTGACCTGGCCGCCGAGCGCCTGTACGTAACGCATCAGGCCGTCGTGCAGGGGGAAGCGTGGGGTGCCGAGGAAGAACAGGTGCTCGAGAAAGTGAGCCAGGCCGGGCCATTTACCAGGCGCGTCGTGGCTGCCGGCGTGCACCCGCAGGGCGGCTGCCGAACGCTTCAGGCGCGGGGCGTGGCGTAGGGTAAGCTGCAAGCCGTTGGCGAGGGTGGGGTGGCGGGTGGCGTCAGGCATGGGGGCTCCAGTGGCTGGTTTCCATGCTAACCCATTTGTTGGCAGGCCCGGCCTCTTCGCGGGCTTGCCCGCTCCCACAGGTACGGTGTGATGTTCAGATTGACGCGAATCCTGTGGGAGCGGGCATGCCCGCGAAAGGGCCTTCAGCCTTTACGCAGGTGCAACTCCTGGCGCAAATCGTCCAGATAAGGGAAGGCCTGGCGCCCCTGCACCACCCGCTCATGCTCAAGCTCCGCCAGCAACTGGCATTCATCCCGCCCAGCCATGGCCAGCAGGCTGCCATCCGGGCCAATGATGCTGCTCTGCCCGCAATACTGGATCTCGTCTTCCGCGCCGCAATAGTTGGCATACACCAGATAGCACTGGTTCTCTTGCGCCCGCGCCCGCACCGTCACCTGGCAGACGAAGTCGTAAGGAGCCATGTTCGCCGTCGGCACCAGGATCAGCTCGGCGCCATCCAGCGCCAGGCGCCGGGCGTTCTCCGGG
The DNA here is from genome assembly GCF_050280665.1 of Pseudomonas sp. NPDC089547. Classification (NCBI taxonomy): domain Bacteria; kingdom Pseudomonadati; phylum Pseudomonadota; class Gammaproteobacteria; order Pseudomonadales; family Pseudomonadaceae; genus Pseudomonas; species Pseudomonas sp. NPDC089547. The sequence continues at coordinate 17,343 of NZ_JBNNVS010000058.1, forward strand.
AACTCGATGTCGTAGCAGATCAGCAGGCCGACCTTCCAGCCATCCAGCTCCACCACCGGGAAGTGGTCGGGACCTGCACTGAACATAGCGCGGTCCAGTTCGCCGAACAGGTGGGTCTTGCGGTAGTTGCTCAGGCTACGGCCGTGCGTATCGATCAACTGCACACTGTTGAATATCGCCCCGTTATCGCCCCGCTCCGGGTAGCCATAGACGATGGCGATGCGGTGCGCCTGGGCGATCTCCACCACCTCCATGGCTGCCGGGCCATCAGCGCTTTCGGCCAGGCGCTCGACCTGGGCCAGGCCGATGTTGTAGCCGCTAAGGAACATTTCCGGGCACACCAGCAACTGCGCACCGCGTTCAGCTGCAAGCTGCGCCTGCTGGCGCAGCCGTTGCAGGTTGCCGGGCACGTCCAGTGGCTTGGGTATGCCCTGGAACAGAGCAATGCGCATGCTGCCTCCTTGTGTCAGTCCGCCAGGGCGATCGGGCCGATTTCGTCGAACACGTCGCCAGGGCCGGGGTTGTCCGCGTGGGTGCGGCCACCGAAGTGGTTCATGATACCCCACACCGCATTCAGCGAGGTCTGCACCGCACCTTCCACCCAGGCCGGGGTCCACGACACGTCGTCACCGGCGATGAACATGCCGCGCTGCTCGGCAGGCATGTCCTGCTGCATGAAGTGCGCGTACATGCGCTGGTTGTAGCGGTAGTGGCCCGGCAGCGCGCCCTTGAAGGCGCCAAGGAAGTGCGGGTCGGCTTCCCAGGAAATGGTGATCGGGTCGCCAATGATATGCCCGGCGATATCGGTCTTCGGGTAGATCTTCTTCAATGCATCCAAGGCTAGCTGCACGCGCTTTTCCACCGGGTGCGGCAGCATCTTCAGCGCGTCGCTCATCCAGGCGTAGGACAGGCAGATCACCCCCGGCTTGTCGTCGCCGTTGTCGAACAGGTAGGTGCCGCGAGTGAGGCGGTCGGTGAGGGTCATGCTCATCAGGTCGCGGCCGGTTTGCGGGTCCTTGTCCTTCCAGAATGGCCGGTCGACCATGACGAAGGTTTTCGACGACTGCATGTAGCGGGTGCGGTCCAGGGCCATCCACATCTTTTGCGAGAACAGCGATTCCTCGCAGTCGATCTGGGTGGTCAGCAGCCAGGTCTGGCAGGTGGCGAGCACGGCGCCGTAGTGGCGGGTGTCGCCCCAGTTGTCGGTAACCGCCAGGCGGCCATCGGCGGCACGGGCAATGCGTTTCACCCCGGTGCGCGGTGCACCGCCATGCAGGCCGCTCAGGCTGGTGCCCTCCGGCCAGTGGGCGCAGCGCTCCGGCACATGGCGCCAGATCCCTTGTGGCACCTGCTCCACACCGCCGACGACCAGATGCTGGTGGTCGTCGCAGTTGGTCATGACCACACGGAAGATTTCCAGCATCGAGTTGGGGAAGTCCGAGTCCCAGCCACCGGTGCCGAAGCCGACCTGGCCGAACACTTCACGGTGCTGGAAGCTCAGCTTGGCGAACGAGCGCGAGGTGGCGACGAAGTCGTAGAAGGTGCGGTCGTCCCACAGCGGTACCAGCTTGTTCCACAGTTCTTTCAGGCGCGGCACGTCGCGGTCACGAATGGCTTGCTGGATGTCAGCAAACTGGGCACCGCTTTCCAGCGCATCTGCCCAGGCGTCGGCCACTTCGTGGAACAGCTTGGGCAGGTCGGTGGTTTTTTCGGCGTAGTAGGTCTGGCCTTCAAGGTCGATCACGGTGCTGCCCGAAGCCGGGGTGAGCGGGTTGGGGAAGGGCTTGGTCTCCAGGCCCAGCTTGTCCACATAGTGGTAGAAGGCGGTGGACGACACCGGGAAGCGCATGCCACCGAGTTCGGCGATGATGCCGTCGGTGCCGTTGAAGGCCTGCGAACGCAGCCGGCCACCCAGCTTGGAGGCCTCGTACACCACCGGCTTGAGGCCCAGTTTCATCAGTTCGTAAGCCGCCACCAGGCCGGCGATACCGGCACCCACGATGGCCACTTCCTCACCATGGCGCTCAGCCGGGATGCTGCCCAGGCCAGCGGGGTGTTCCAGCCAGTCGTCGAAGGCGAACGGGAAGTCCGGGCCGAAGATGGTGATCGGCTGCTTGCCGTCGGCGGGGTGGCGGTTTTTCTTGTTCATGAAGTGACCTTGCCAGAGGGGCTGCGCGGGGAGCGGAGCCTGAGTATAGGAGATGGCTAGGGGTCATTTTAGGGAGTGGAGCGTTCGTTATTAAGGTGCAGAGTATTGCCTTAATGTAGCTTTGTTCGTCGTATTTAACTTTATAAGAGTGCTTTTGACGAATCACGCCAAAGATGCCAAATGGTCCACTGTCTCAGGGTATTTCTGCACCAGACGAATTAGTGCGACTGCTTGCGCATTGGGCCTGGAACGGCCCTGCTCCCAGTTCTCCAGCGTTCTGGCATTGGTTCGCAGATGGTTCGCGAACACTGCCCTGGACATGTTGAGACGCTGACGCAGCTCCAGCAGTTCGTTGGGGGCCAAAGGGGCCAGCTCGGCGAGGCTGGCTTTGTGCGAACGTAGGGTTTTTTTGCCTTGGCGTTCCTCAGCTAGGGCGTCGAAGCCTTCCGTGAGTTCAGTGAACAGGTTGCGGGGCATGGTTTGTCCTCAACAGGTATTCGCGTTCAAGCATCGTTCTCAGCGCTTTTCGCTGGGAATCAGTCAAGTCATCCTGCATGTCTTTGCCGTACACCGTGAACAACCAGAATTGATGGCCGGGAAGCCAAAAGTAGTAGATGACCCGGATCCCACTTCGCTTGCCCTTGTGGCGTTGGGTGTCAGCGAACCTCAGTTTTCTAAGACCACCGGTGCCCTTGATCGCATCCCCGGCGAAGGGATCCTTCATCAAGAGCAGCTGTAAGAGACGAAAATCCTGGTCATTTAGATAGCTGGTTCGGTGACGTTCGAACGGGGGGAGTTCAACAATGACAGCTTCCATTTTTTGTACGTAACCTGCGTATAGTTTGGTGGGGTAGGCGAGGTCTGTCAATCCGTTCGCTTTCCAGCCTATACACATCGGCGGATTATCTGAGAGCCACTGAGTTGCGGGATGTAACCCAGACAGAGCCTGTGAGGGCTGCCACCGTTTCTGGTCAATGCAGCATTCTGCCGAAAGCCTTTCGGCAATCCTCGATGGCCTGCTCGACGGCCAGGAAGCCTGACCGCCAGCCCGCTCAGAGCGGCTGCCCGCGGTCCACCTTGCTGCTGAGAATGATCGACGTGGTGGTCTTCTCTACCCCGTCGACACTGCCGATCTGGTCGAGCAACTGGTCCAGCTGTTCGGGTGAATCCGTGCGCAGCCAGGCCACATAGTCGAACTCGCCGCTCACCGCGCACAACTGCTGCACCTGCCCCATGGCACTCAAACGCCGCACCACTTCCTTGCCGGAGCGCGGCTGCACCTTGATCCCCACATATGCCTGCAGCCCGCCGCCGATCACACTCTGGCCCAGGCGCACGCCGTAGCCTGAGATGACCTTGTTCTTCTCCAGCCGCTCCAGGCGCGAGTTGACCGTGGTGCGGGCGATGCCCAGCTGGCGGGCGAGGGTGGCGACGCTTTCACGGGCGTTGATCTGTAGCAGGGCGATCAGCTGGCGATCGATTTCATCCAGCGTGATGGAGCGGGAATCCGACATGGCGAGTCTCTACGGTTGGCCCGCTAGCCTAGCCAGCCAACGGCAAGCAGGGCAAGAGCACGTCACACTGTGGGAGCGGGCGTGCCCGCGAACACGGGCGAAGCCCGTGCCATCCACCGCGTTGCCTGTTTCGCGGGCACGCCCGCTCCCACAAAGGGATCGCGTATGCCCCGATGGCTGCGTCTCAGGTGCTAATGCGGCATGATGAAACGCTAGTCCAACGAGAACCCCAGTGTGAACCTCGACCACCTGCTCGAATGCTGGCGACTGGAAGTCTCCAACAAGAAAAGGCCCGGACGCCGAATCAGCCTGCTGTTCAACGTGCTACGCCGCGCACGCAAGGACAACAAACTGCGTTTCCTCTTCACCTACCGCCTGGCCCAGTACCTCGACGCCCGCGGCGGCCTGGCCCGGCGCCACGCCCGGCGCATGCAGCAGCGCCTCAACCTCAAGTACGCCATGGACATCGACATCGGCGCCCAGATCGCCCCCGGCCTGCGCATCGCCCATCTACCGGGGGTAGTGATCACCCGGCACGTAAGCATCGGGCGCAACTTCTTCATTCGTCAGAACTGCTCGATTGGCATCAAGACGCTCGGGCTGGAAGACTACGCGCTACGTATCGGCGACAACGTGAGCATGGGCGCCAACAGTTGCATCGTTGCCGACCGTATCGACATTGGTGATGACGTGGTGATTGGCGCTATGTCGCTGGTTACGCGGGATATTCCGGCTGGGATGACCTTCTACAATCCGCGGCAGGTGGAGATGTGGCCGCGGCTGGAGTAGTCGCTAGGCATGGGCCAGGCATGAAAAAGCCGCGCAATAGCGCGGCTTTTTCGTATCTGGTGGGCCCACACGGACTCGAACCGTGGACCAAAGGATTATGAGTCCTCTGCTCTAACCGACTGAGCTATAGGCCCTCAGTAAGTGGCCGGATTATAACGAGGGTTTCGCACCAGTGCCATCTGAAAGATCCGATAGTGCTATGCGAAGAAACGCTGCCGCAAATTCCTCTGGCGGCAGCGGCAGGCTGACGATGTAGCCCTGGATCTGCTCACACCCTTCCGCTGCCAGAAAACGCTGCTGGGCCTGGTTTTCCACGCCCTCTGCAATGATGGTCAGCTGCATGCTGCGGCCCAGGGCGATGATTGCCCGGGCGATGGCGGCGTCGTGTGGGTCGTCGGGCAGGCCGCGGATGAACGACTTGTCGATCTTGAGGATGTCCAGCGGCAGGCGCTTGAGATAGCTCAGTGACGAATAACCGGTGCCGAAGTCGTCAATGGCCAACTGCACGCCCAGTTTCTTCAGCTGGTACAGCACGGCCAAGGCTTCTTCAGCCTGGCTCATGATGAAGTTTTCGGTGATCTCCAGCTGCAGGTCACCTGCCTTGAGCTGGTAGTGCTTGAGCAACTGTTCGATGCGTCGGGCCAGGTGCGGCTGGCGTAGCTGGGCACCGGCCAGGTTGATCGACAATGGGCCGAAGGGTTCGTAGTTCTGCTTCCACGCCTGCATTTGACGGCAGGCTTGCTCCAGTACCCAGTCGCCGAGCTGGAGTATGGTGCCGTTCTCTTCCGCCAGGTGGATGAAGTGCTCCGGTGGCACCTCACCCAGCGTGGGGTGGCTCCAGCGGATCAGCGCTTCGGCGCCTACCAGGCTCTGCGTCTTGAGGCTGAGCTTGGGCTGGAAGCACAGGCTCATTTCGTTGCGTTCGACGGCGCGGCGCAATTCGTGTTCCAGGGCAATGCGCTCGCTGGCCTGGGCGGTGAGGTCGCGGGTATAGGCTTCGACGCGGTTGCGGCCTTTGGCCTTGGAGCGATACATGGCCGCGTCGGCGTTGCGGATCAGCGTGGCAACGTCGGTGCCGTCCTGTGGATAAAGGCTGATTCCGATGCTGGCGCTGGTGAAGAACTCATGCTCACCCGCCTGGAACGGCGCGACGAAGCAGGCCAGCAGCTTGTTGGCGATGGTACTGGCGTCGCTGGGCTTGTGCAGGCCGGGCAGCAGGATGATGAACTCGTCGCCACCCAGGCGGGCCACGGTGTCGACGTCACGCACCTGCTCCTTCAGGCGTTGGGCGATGCCCTTGAGCAGCAGGTCACCAACCGGGTGGCCGAGGCTGTCGTTGATGTGCTTGAAACGGTCGAGGTCGAGGAACAGCACCGCACCCTGGCGGTTGGACACTTGTGCGCAGGTCAGTACAGCCTGCAAGCGGTTCTCGAACAGGGCCCGGTTGGGCAGGCCGGTCAGCGGGTCGTGGTGGGCCTGGTAATCGAGCTTGGCCTGGGCGTGCTTGAGGCTGGAAATGTCTGCAAAAACCGCAACGAAATGGGTGATTTCGCGCTCGCTGTTGCGCACGGCACTGATGGTCAGCCAGCCGGGGTACAGTTCGCCATTCTTGCGCTTGTTGTAGATCTCGCCTTGCCAGTGGCCTTCGGCGGTAAGCTGGTGCCACATGGCGGCATAGAAGGCGCTGTCATGCTGGCCGGAGGCAAGCAGGCGCGGGGTTTGGCCCAGGGCTTCGATTTCGCTGTAGCCGGTGATTTCGCTGAAGGCGCGGTTCACGGCGCTGATGCGCTGGTCGATGTCGGTGATGAGCACGCCCTCGGCGGTGTTCTCGAAAACGGTGGCGGCCAGCTGCAGTTTTTCCTGCATCAGGTAGCGTTCGGTGATGTCGCGGGCGATGGTCAGCATGCAATCGACGCCGGCAATCGGTAGCGGCCTGGCAGATAGCTCGCACAGGCGGATCTGCCCGTCGCTGCGGCGGATGTGGCAAGTGAAGTCACGCACGAAGCCGTCGCGGTTGAGCTGGTCGACCAGGCGCTTGCGCTCGTTGAGGTCGACCCATATTCCCAGGTCCAGCGAGGTCTGGTCGATGGTCGGGTTGAGGTCGTAGCCGGTGAGGCGGCAGAAGCCTTCGTTAACCTCAAGCAGCAAGCCGTCGCTTTGACGCGACAGTAGCAGGCCGTCGGGGGAGGCGTGGAAGGCCTTGGCGAACTTCTCTTCCGAGGTTTGCAACTGCTCCTGGGTTTCCTTGAGCTGGCTGATGTCGCGTACGGCCACCACCAGCGCGGGCGTGCCGTCGAGCTCGAAGGTTTCGGCTGAGGTGAGACCGGTGAACAGTTGGCCGTTGCTGCGGCGGAAGCTCATTTCCAGGTTGCGGATGCCGCCCTGGTGCAGTCGTTCAAGCAGCAGGGGGCCCGTGCCCTCTACCCCCCACAGGTTCAGGTCGGTGGCCGTGCGCCCGATGACCTGGGCCGGGGTAAGGCCGATCTGTTCCTCGAAGGCTTCGTTCACCTCCAGCAGGCAGCCGTCGCCGTGGCGGGCGATCAGCAAAATGTCGGGGCACTGCTGGAACACCGAAGCGAACTTTTGCTCGGAAAGGCGCAGGGCATCTTCGGTGCGCTTGGTTTCGCTGATATCGATCATCAGCCCGCGCATCACCGGCTGGTGGCCGTGTTCGATCATGCTGACGATATTGCGTACCCACAGCGGCTGGCCGTCGGCCCGGATTACCCGGTAGTCCAGGCTGTGGTCACGGCCTGCTGCGGTTTCACTGTCGCAGTAGGCCTGGGCCCAGAGGGCGTCCTCCGGGTGCAGGATGCTGCGCCAGAAGCCCGGTTTGAGCCAATCGCTCAGCGGGTAGCCGAGCAGGTCTTCGGCATGCGGTGAGACGTAGCTGTAGTTGAAGTCGTTGGCATCGGCTTCCCAGGCGATAGCTGACAGGCTCTCGACCAGGCCGCGGTAGTGGTACTCGCTGCTGCGCAGCTCTTGCTCCAGGGCAATGCGCCGGGAGATTTCCGAGCTGAGCCGGCGGTTGATGCGGATGACAACAGCCAGCACGCCCATCAGCAGCAGCACCGTTGGCAGGCCATAAAGCAGCAGGTCCGACCAGAACATCCGTTGGTCGACCACATTGCCTACCCAGCGCTGCTGGATCTGGTTGACCTCGCTGCTGCTCATGTCGGCAATCACTTTGTCGAGAATGCCCACCAGAATGTTCTTGTCGCGCGGTGTCGCCATGGCCAACTGATAGCGGTAGGGCGTTTCACCACTGACGTACAGGCCATCAAGCTTGAGCTGGCGCAGGCTCCAGATGCTCGATGCAAGGTCGCCGACCACCGCATCCACCTGGTCGGTGGCCAGGGCTTGCAGGGCAGAGCTGACGTTGGGTAGCGCCACCAGGTTGAGGTCGGGGTGGTGGGTGCGTAGCAGTTCATGCGGGGCATAGTTCTCTACCACGGCGATCTTCAGGCCGTAGAGATCGTCCAGGTTGCGCGGCTGCGCACCGCCTTTGTGGGCAAGAATGACAATGGGGAAGTCGAGGTAAGGGCGGGTAAACGCCAGGTAGCCTTGGCGCTCGGGCGTGGACATGATGCCAGGCAGCAGATCGATGCGGTTTTCCCGCGCCTGCGCCAGTACTTCGGTCCAACTGCTGGGTTCGACCGGTTTTAGCGTCACACCCAGGCGTTGCTGGATCATGGCGATGTAATCGGCGGCCAATCCCTGGTACCGGCCCTCCTGGTCGCGAAACTCGAACGGTGGCCAAGAGGCGTCTACGCCCAGGCTCAGCTGCGGGTGGGCAGCCAGCCAGGCTTTCTCCTCGTCTGTCAGGGTCAGGGCGCCGGCCGTTGTGTTCCATAGAATCAGAAGCAGCAACAGAATGGCCGGCTTCAAGGACATGGCAGCCTCGCATTCAGGTGGTCTGAACTCGAGTGTAGACGGGCATTGCTGCAGATGTGCAGCGAGAGGTGGGGTCTTTTGTCAGATACAACAGGGCCTTGCAGGTGCAGGGCTTTGTGTAGGAGCGGCCTTGTGTCGCGATTGGGCCGCAAAGCGGCCCCGGCAATACATGCTTGATGCTCAATCCCGGGGGCTGCCTTGCAGCCCGATCGCGACACAAGGCCGCTCCTACAGGGGCGCGGAGGTTTCAAAAGGCAGAAAAGAAAAACCCCGGCCTGAGCCGGGGTTTTGTCATCACTCGTCGAGGAAGGAGCGCAAGTGCTCGCTGCGGGTCGGGTGGCGCAGTTTGCGCAACGCCTTCGCTTCGATCTGACGAATCCGCTCACGGGTTACGTCAAATTGCTTGCCCACTTCTTCAAGGGTGTGGTCGGTGTTCATGTCGATACCGAAACGCATGCGCAGCACTTTGGCTTCGCGTGCGGTCAGCCCCGAGAGCACGTCGCGGGTGGCTTCCTTGAGGCTTTCGACCGTGGCTACGTCAATCGGGGACTGCATGGTCGAGTCCTCGATGAAGTCGCCCAGGTGCGAATCTTCGTCGTCACCGATCGGGGTTTCCATGGAGATCGGCTCTTTGGCGATCTTCAGTACCTTGCGGATCTTGTCCTCAGGCATTTCCATGCGTTCGCCCAGCTCTTCCGGGGTCGGTTCGCGACCCATTTCCTGCAGCATCTGGCGGGAAATACGGTTGAGCTTGTTGATCGTCTCGATCATGTGCACCGGAATACGGATG
>NZ_JBNNVS010000059.1:0-25662 GCF_050280665.1 Pseudomonas sp. NPDC089547
CAAGGTGATCAAGCGGATGGCTTACGGCTACCGGGACAGCGAGTTCTTTTTCATGAAGATCAAGAATGACTTTCCCGGCAATCCGTGAAGAACCTAAAAAAAGCCAGCTTACGCTGGCTTTTTTGTGCTCGCTTGCAGACCTCAGGAAGCGTCGGCGGCCATTTCCACATCGTGAGCGATGAGGGCGACCAGAGCATTCTGCTGGCGGTGGGACAGTTGGCGGAAGCGTTGCAGCAACTCGCGCTCGTGCAGCGACAGCTCAGGGCTGTCCAGGCGCATGCTCAGCTCGTCACCCAGCGCACCTTCCTGGATAAGGCTCTGTTCCAGGCGCGCGATGATTTCGGAGTTCATGCTGCGATGATGGTTGCGCGCTACCTCGGCAATGCGCTCACGCATCCCGTCTGGCAGGCGGACGACGAACTTGTCAGCAGTGCGGCTCGAATAAATAGCCTGTTTCATTGGGCGCATATAAATTGACCGGATTTTGGTTCAGGGGAAGCGGTTCTCAAATTGGCCGCACGGGGTGGAAGTACGACCGTGGCGACGACAAAATGTTCAACCGTCAGTGAAAAATGGATGCTCATCTTGCCTCATGGTCGCCGTTTCCTTGGCGTCAAATCTGTGACAAATAGTGAGCCGGATAAAGGCTTTCTGCCAGTACCAATTATCAGAAATGAGTACTGGTTTGAAAAGTTTTACATGCTCCAACGCTCGCCACTGTCAGACTTTTGCCGTCAAAAACTGATAAAACGCAGCAAAAAGCCAGGAAACCCCCTAAAATGCGCCGGGTTCCTTCCATAGAGCATAGTGGCTATGCAACATGACGCAAGCAACCGTCGATCAGGGACAGGCCGGTTGATATTTCTGGTAGGACCGTCGGGTTCGGGGAAAGATTCCCTGATCGACGCTTCACGTGAACCGTTGGCGGCGGCCGGGGTAGAAGTCGCCCGTCGTGTCATTACCCGTTCGGCCGAGGCCAAAGGGGAAGCCGCTCAAGGGGTCACGCCCGAGCAATTCGAGGCCCTGCGTGCGCAGGGTGCGTTTGCCATGCACTGGCGGGCCAATGGCCTGGACTATGGCATTCCACAGCAGGTGGACCAGTGGCTGGCGAAGGGCAGGGCGGTGTTGGTAAATGGCTCGCGGGCCTATCTGGGCGAGGCGCGCAAGCGCTACCCGGATCTGCTGGCAGTGCTGGTCGAGGTCCGCCCGGATGTACTGCGCCAGCGCTTGCTGGCCCGTGGTCGCGAAACTGCCGAGGAAGTCGAACAGCGCCTGGCCCGCAGTGCCCGTTTGCAGGCGCTAAACGATCCGACAGCGCATGTGCTGGACAACTCCACAACCCTGGAGGCTGCGGTCTCAGCCCTGTTCGGGATACTTCGCGATGAGGGTGTGTTGCCGCAGCTTTAGCACTGCCGGAAAAGGATTACGCGAAAAAGCCCGGCAGGTGCATGACAAACGCCAGCATGCTGGTTAACATGCTGGCCGTCCCGCTGTGCAGCGCTCGTTGCCGGTGTTTGCGTCTCAGTAGCTCAATTGGATAGAGCATCCCCCTCCTAAGGGGAAGGTTGCAGGTTCAATTCCTGCCTGGGACGCCATATTTATCAAGGCCTCTACCTTTTTTGTCATTCACGCCATGCAAGCCGTGGGTGAGGGAGGCAAACGAAGCCCCGCTCAGAGACGATCTGGTGGGGCTTTTTCATGCCCGCCGCAAAACCCAGGCTTCCCGTTTCGCTGTGCTGGCCAAGGTCTGTTCGATCAAAACTGCTCGAAGAAAACCAGTGCGCCAACACATTCACCGGCTATTCCTCATTTTCTTGCAGATTAAGTTTTTTCTCAGTGATCACCGCCTCGTGCTTCAGCCACTGAACGAACGCTTGAGCAGTGGTACTGAGTGGGCGTTGTCTACGGGTGAGTAGGAAGTAGGCCAATGAGTGGCGCATCACCATGTCCGGGAATGGCATAACCAGCTCACCCGTTCGCAGGGGGCGTTCGATAAGGGCCAGTACGCAGAGCGCAATGCCATACCCCTCAATGGCGAGTTGTGCGAGGACGTTCGAGTCTGAAACGATGTGCCCGCGTCCTGGGTCCATGGCTACGCTTGGATACAGCTCATGCCAGCGTTTCCAGTCCTCGTAATCACGGTCGTGCAGCAAGGGGTGCCTGCCGAGATCAGAGGGGCTTACAAGGGGCCTGTCGCCGTTGAGCAACCGTGGCGAGCAGACGGGGACATAGTTTGCCCCCATCAAGAAATCCGAATCGAAGCCCGGCCATTTGCCGTCTCCCCATTTGATCGCCAGTTCTGTCTGGTCAGCGAACTCGACACGTTGTGTGCTCAGCGTCTGCTGGATATGGAGTGACGGAAAACGCTCGGTGAACTGCCGCAGCCGGGGCGTGAGCCAGAAGGCACTCAGCACGGGCTCTGACTCTATATGCAGAATCGGCGTTGCTGCCTTGCGCGCGCAGCGATCAAAAGCACCCACCAGGTGCTCGAAAGCCCCACGAATGTCCTCCAGCAGGTCCGCACCTTCCTGGGTCATTTTCACCGACCGGGTCGAGCGGATGAACAGTTGCACACCCAGCGCCTCTTCAAGTTTGACGACTTGCTGGCTGACAGCGGACTGGGACAGGTGGAGTACCTCGGCTGCACGCGTGAAGCTGGCAAGCTCTGCAACTGTTTTGAACGCCAGCAGCAGAGAGAGGTGGGGAAGTCGGCTCGGGCTTTGGCCTGAGCTTGAGCGATTAATAAGCACCTGTAATTAACCCATTATGAAATCGCGCTTCAGGGGGACGGCCATGCGGCATAGATTGGCTGCAGGTCCACTGTAACCGGGCCTCCTAATAATGACAAAAGCAGGACAATCGCGATGCAAACCACTCCCAAGGCCGAAAAGGCCCATGACCTCCGTTCGGGAGGTTTCCATGAAGCCTGAGTTTCACACCGTCACTGCGCCGACCAAAGACCGCACCCTGATCCTTGCAAGCCTCATCGTCATTTCCACCACCGTGTTCGGCCTGATGTCTTTCCCAGAAGAGGCAAAGCGACTGGCTGACCAACTGTTCAACGCTGCCACAATGACCTTCGGTTCTGCCGTGCAGTTGCTTGGGTTTGCCTGTGTTGTCCTGATCGCAGGCCTTGCGCTGAGCAAGTACGGAAACATCAGGCTCGGCAGCGGTCGTCCGGAATACTCCAACACCAGCTGGGTGTTCATGTTCATCTGCGCCGGCCTCGGCTCGGCCACCATGTACTGGGCTTTCATGGAGTGGGCCTATTACTACCTGACACCTGGGTTGGGCATTGCGGCGGCTAGCAAGGAAGCGCTCGAATACAGCATTGCCTACTCGTTCTTCCATTGGGGCGTTACGCCTTGGGCGATCTACGGGATGGCCTCACTTGCCATGGCGTACCACTTCCATGTCCGGCGCAACAAGGGCCTGAGCCTGGCGGCGGTGATAGAAGCCATCACCGGTTGCAAGGCTCAGGGCCCGGTTGGCCGTGTCATCGACCTGGTCTTCCTGTTTGCGACCTTTGGTGGCCTGGTGCTGACCACCACCCTGACGACCTCTACGGTTGCAAAAGGCTTGTCGGATCTTGTCGGCATCGAGGACGGCTTTGCATTGAAGGCTGGGTTGGTCGTCTCGGTAACCCTGATCTTTTCGCTGAGCTCCTACATCGGTATTGCTTCTGGCATGCAGCGTCTGGCCAAGCTCGCCTGTGGGCTGACCCTGGCATTTGCCTTGGTGGTATTGCTGCTGGGCCCGACCTTGTTCTCGATCAGCAACATCACCAATGCCGTCGGGCTGACCCTGCAAAACTTCATCCACATGAGCCTTTTCACCGACCCGGCAGGTAACGGCGAGTTCTCTCGTGGCTGGACGGTGTTCTATTGGCTGTACTGGATCACCTATACCCCGGGTGTAGCGATCTTCGTCACTCGCGTTTCTCGTGGTCGCACCATTCGTGAACTGGTCATGGCGATGATCCTTGGTGGGTGCGGTGGTTGCTGGTTCTTCTTCGGCAGCCTGGAGAGTTTTGCCATTCACCAGTTCATGGAGAAAGTGGTGGACGCCCCGGCGATGTTGGGCGGCGCGGGCGGGGAAGCTGCGGTTTCCATGCTGCTGCACAGCTTGCCGTTCGGAAAGCTGCTGTCGGTTGTCTACTTCGTGCTGATGCTGCTGTTCCTGGCTTCGCACCTGGATGCCGTGGCCTACACCGTTGCCGCCACAAGCACCCGCAACCTGCGGGAAGGTGATGACCCGACCCCTGGCTTGCGTTTGTTCTGGTGCGCGCTGTTGGCGGCACTGCCCCTGGCAATGCTGTACATCAATGCGCCGTTGAGCACGTTGAAAACGGCGGTCATTCTCACCGCGATTCCATTCATTTTGATCCTTGTCGTGAAAATCTGGGGCCTTTTCAAATGGCTCCGTGAGGACTACAGCGATTGGAGTACCGAGCGAATCATCATGCAGGCCAGGCAGCTCGCCGTGCAGGAAGAGGCGCATCGCGATCAGGCTCAGGTGGTTGATGTAGAACGTGTGGAAGCAAAAGCATGAAAATTGTAGAAGTAGAAGCCATCTGGCTGCGTGTCCCAACATTCGATGAGGTTTGCGAGTGGGGTGAGGATGCGTTGATTGTTCGCATCCACACTGACACTGGGATCGTTGGCGTGGGTGAAACGGATAGCTCGCCTGCCGTGGTCAAGGCGCTGATCGAAACGCCAGCGTCCCACGAAACCTGTCAGGGTCTTCGCGATGTGCTGCTTGGCGAGAACCCGCTGGAGATCGACCGGCTCTGGAAAAAGATGTATCGGCACAGTGAGTATGTGGGCCGTCGTGGCGCTGGCGTGCACGCCATCAGTGCTTTGGACATCGCGCTCTGGGACATTGCGGGGCAGCATTACGGTGTACCCGTCCACACAATGCTCGGTGGCAAGTACCGCGACCGTATCCCTGCTTACGGTACCTTCATTCCTAAAACCACCGATGCTGGCAACCGGGGTGTGATCAGGCACCTGCTTGGCCAAGGTCTTCGCAGCATCAAGCTCGGTGGCGCCGGTTTCGGAGAAAATCCGGCGCGTGACAAGCAGTTGCTCACGCTGGTGCGAGAAGAGATCGGTGATGACGTTCAGTTGCAGATCGACCTGGTAGGCAGGTGGCGCAACGCGGCACATGCACTTGCTCAATGCGAGGCGTTGCGCGAGTTCAACCTGAACTGGGTCGAGGAGCCTTTGCCTTCGGATGACGAGCGTGGCCTGGCGTATCTTGCCAGCCTTTGCAGGGTCAAGGTTTCGGGGGGGGAAGGGCTTGCCACCCGGCATGAGTTCCGCAACTTCCTGGAAAACACCCGGCCTGCGATTGTGCAACCTGATATCACCCGGTGCGGTGGTATCAGTGAAATGCGTCATATCTATGAGCTTGCAAATCACTACGGGGCTCAATTGGTGCCCCATGGGTTCAGCACCGGGATCTTGCTGGCAGCAACCACGCACTTTTTGGCTGCCTGCGAGTTTGGCGAGCTTATTGAGTATTCACAGAGTGAAAGCCCATTGTTCCGAAAGTTGGTGAAGAACCTGATTCCTCTAGAGGATGGTTCTGTACGGGTGCCGGACTCTCCTGGCCTGGGCCTGGTGCTCGACGAGGAGGTAATCGCCCAGTATCGAGTCGGCGCATAAATCAGTAGAAAAACCCACGTCCACGCAACGTGGGTTTTTTATTACACCCCGCCTAAGGCCAAGGACCTCAAACGAATTCTCTGCACAACATCCTGCCGATTTTTCCTGAGGAACGCGTGCGCAGGTGCCCCTACATTCCCCAGTGCTTGAGTGCCCACAACACCCCCATGCCCACAACCAGCGTCAACATGGTGCTGCGCGTGCGCCAGGCCACCAGTGCCGCCAGCACCGCCGCCGGTATCTGCGGGTTCATCCAGTCGAAACCGGCATTCCTGTCAGGCAGCACCACGGCCGGTAGCACCAGTGCCGCAAGGACGCTGGCCGGCACATAGGCCAACGCACGGCGAAACAGCGGGGGGATGCGCAGCACCGTGTGCAATTCGATGAACGATAGCCGGATGGCGAAGGTGCCCAGGCCGATCAGCACGAAGGTTATCCACTGGGTTGTTTCGCTCATGATGCTTCCTGTTCGGTGTGAGCCTCAGGTACGGCCTGTTCTTTCTGCCTGCTCTCGATGACCAGCCCGGCAACAATGCCACCCACGGCACCGACCAGCAGGCCGAGGTTGTAGGGCAGGTGGGCCGCCAGCACGGCAAGCACGCCGCCGGTCAGCGCTGCGCCCAGCATGGCGGTGTTGCGGATGCCCGGTATCAGCAGCGCCAGGAACGACAACGGAATGGCAAAGCCCAGTGACCAGTCTTCCGGGATGCCCGCACCCAGATACATACCTGCCAGTACCGAGAGGTTCCACCCGAAGAACATGGTGATGGCCGTGCCGGCATAGTAGGGGTAGGCATGGCGACCCAGCTCGCCGGAGCCCATCTTCAGCGTGCAAAGGGCAAAGGATTGGTCCGACAGCAGGTAAGCCATCGGCCACTTGTGGCGGCGCGGCAGGTGGCCCAGGTGCGGGGCCAGGCTTGCGCTGTACATCAGGAATCGCAGGTTGATCACCAGGGCGGTGACCACCATGGTCACTGGCAGGGCGGCATTTTGCATCAGCTGCATGACCACCATCTGTGCGGACCCTGAATAGAACAGCAAGGTCATGCCGATGGCGTCGGTGGGTGAGAGGCCCATGCCAATAGCCGTGACCCCGGTGATCAGGCCAAAGGGCACGATGCCGGAGGTCAATGGCAGAACGCTGTGAGCGCCCTGCCTGAATGCATGGGTCCCGCTTGGGTACGGCATTTTGGTTCCTTCGAAGGTGTTCTGGAAGTGCAATGTATGTACTTGCACGTTAATGCGCGTGACAGTTGGCCACAACGTCAGATTTCTGGAATAGTAGGCCTAAAAAAAATAGGTCTCACGCCATGGCTCTCGATACCCCAACCCGGCATTCCCTGCAGCTCAATGCCTTGCGCGCCTTCGAGGCTTCCGCACGCCTGGGCGGCTTCGCCCGCGCTGCCCTCGAGCTCAAGGTGAGCCCCGGTGCCATCGCCGCCCTGGTCAAGACGTTGGAAAGCGAATACGGCGCCGCCCTGTTCGAGCGCCATGCCAAGGGTGTGCGCCTGACGGCCTTGGGCGAAAGCGTGAAAACCCAGTTCACCGAAGCCTTCGATGCCGTGGAGGCCGCTGCGCGCACGCTTAGGCGCCTGGCTGCACCGCAGCGGGTGCACATCGTCACCTCGCCGGCGTTGGCGCAGTTGTGGATCGGGCCACGCCTGCCGGAGTTGACCCGCCTGCTGGCGCCCATCGAGATCTCGGTCACGGCGGTGGATGAGCCGCCCAACCTGAAGCGCAGCCCGTTCGATCTGTGCCTGTACTACACCGAAAAGCCCGAGCGCTGGCAGCGCAGGATCGCCACGGAAGAAGTGCTGCCCGTATGTGTACCTGCCTTGGCGGCGAGCATCACCACGCCCGAAGACCTGATCAACACCCGTTGCATCGCTGACGTGGGCTGGAACGACTGGGCCGTGTGGACCGGTGTCACCATGCCAGGCCACAAGTTCGTGGCCCGCGGTCCTGGGTTTTCCCTGTACTCGATTGCCTTGCAGCAAGCCTTGCTCGCTGCAGGTGTGCTGATGGGGCGTAGGAGCCTGGTGCAACGGTACCTGGATAGCGGTGAACTGGTTGCGCCCATCGACTGCGCGGTGCCCTTGGGCATGACCATTGCTGCGTGGCGGTTGCCGGGAGCCAAGGGCAATCAGGTGGTTGCGGCAGTGGAGGAGGCGTTGTTGCAGCTGGCGTGAGCTTGACGCTGCCTCGCCCGCCGCCGCTGGGCTCAAACCTGGCTTGCCGCCAGTGCGTCTTCATCTTCGCCGGTTACCCGCGTGGTGATGTGCGTATCGACCTTGGCCAGGGTCTTGGCCTCGACATCATCCTTCATGCGCTGGGCAATCTGCTGGTCGACCAGCTCCTTTTTCTCAGGTGGCAAGGCGTTGTATTCGTCCTCGGTCATGCCCAGTTCGCGCAGCAGCTTTTCCTTGATCATCTCGGCAGGCGATTTGGACATGTAGTCCTGAAAATCCTGCCTGGCGCTGCTGGTTTGTTCCGTACCCGCCTCGGCAGGCTGGCCGAGGCCGCTGCCAGGGTTCTGTAGCAGCACCTTGAGCTTGGCAAAGGCTTCCTCGCGGGCATCCTCGGCATCCTGCTGCGAGGTATTACCCTGGCGGCCCTGTTGCGCGGTGGCATTGCTGGCGACTACCGGTGCACGGAACTGCGGCACGTCGACCGGAGCCTGGTCATTGCCGGCGCGCTGTTGCTGATGGACCGTGGCCTGCCAGCCGAGGCCGTTAAGGGCGATTGTCATGAAATCCTCCTTGGAAATGTGAGCGGCACAGGCATGGGGCAAATGCCATGCCAGTCGTCCATGCCCCGCAACTAGCGCGTTGGAGCTGTTCCCGGTGGCAGCACGGTGGGCATATGCTTGCCCGTCAAAGGCATGATCTTGCCGCCTGCGGCAATTACCACCACTGTCGGCAGCCCCTTGATCGGAGTGCGAGCGGGCCCAGCGCTTTCGCCTGGGCGATTGCCGGCTGACCATGAGCTATGGCGTGGTGCAGTGGCAGGAAGGGGAAGACCAGCATGCACTGCTGGCGCGGGCCGACAAGGCGCTGTATCGGGCCAAAGGTGCTGGCAAGAACGCCATTGCCGAGTAGCCTGCCTGCCGCAGATCCCTGTAGGAGCGGCCTTGTGTCGCGATAGGGCTGCGAAGCAGCCCTGGCGAGTTGTGCATCAGCGCTGAAATCCTGGGGCTGCTTTGCAGCTCTATCGCGACACAAGGCCGCTCCTACAATGATCCGCGCAGGGGATAGCGTCAGTGCCGACCATAAAAAAGACCCGCAGCGCCTCTCGGCGCAGCGGGCCAAATCGGCCTTTGGCCGCTTCAGTGTCAGATATGCAGGGCGTGGCCTAGCGCACGCAATGCCGCTTCCTGTACCGCCTCACCCAGTGTCGGGTGGGCATGGATGGTACCGGCTACATCCTCAAGGCACGCGCCCATCTCCAGCGACTGGGCAAACGCCGTGGACAGCTCGGAAACCGCCACACCCACCGCCTGCCAACCCAGAATCAGGTGGTTGTCCCGGCGCGCAACCACGCGCACGAAACCGCTTTTTGCTTCCAGGCTCATGGCCCGGCCGTTAGCGGCGAACGGGAACTGCGCGACGATGCAGTCCAGGCCTTGCTGGCTGGCCTGCTCCGGTGTCTTGCCGACTACCACCACTTCCGGGTCGGTAAAGCATACGGCGGCAATCGCAGCGGGCTCGAAGCGGCGGGTCTTGCCAGCGATGATCTCGGCAACCATCTCGCCCTGGGCCATGGCCCGGTGCGCCAGCATCGGTTCGCCGGCCACGTCGCCGATGGCCCACACGTTGTGCATGCTGGTCTGGCAGCGTTCGTCGATGGCAATGGCGGCGCCGTTCATTTTCAGGTCCAGGCATTCCAGGTTGAAGCCTTGGGTGCGCGGCCGGCGGCCCACGGCTACCAGCACCTGATCGGCTTCCAGGCGCAGTTGGCCACCCTTGCCATCGTTGGCCAGCAGGCAGCCATTTTCGTACCCTTCGACGCTGTGGCCCAGGTGCACGGCGATGCCCAGCTTCTTCAGCGATTCGGCCACCGGGGCGGTCAGTTCGCTGTCGTAGGTCGGCAGGATGCGCTCACGCGCTTCCACCACGCTGACCTGCGCACCCAGCTTGCGGTAGGCGATGCCCAGTTCCAGGCCAATATAGCCGCCGCCCACCACCACCAGATGTTGCGGCAGGGCTTTCGGCGCCAGGGCTTCGGTCGAGGAAATGATCGGCCCGCCCAACGGCAGCATCGGCAGTTGGACACTGCTGGAACCGGTGGCCAGCAACAGGTGCTCGCACTGGATGCGTTGGCCGTCGACCTCGACCTGCTTGCCGTCGAGTACCTTTGCCCAGCCCTGCACCACCTTGACCCCGTGCTTTTTCAGCAGGGCGGCCACACCGGTGGTCAGGCGGTCGACGATGCCGTCTTTCCAGGCCACGCTCTGGCCGATGTCAAGGCGCGGGGAGGTAACGCTGATGCCCAGTTGCGAGGCGCCGGTAAAGCGCGAAGTCTGGTGGAACTGCTCGGCCACATGGATCAGCGCCTTGGACGGAATGCAGCCGATGTTCAGGCAGGTACCGCCCAGTGCCTGGCCTTCCACCAGCACGGTAGGGATGCCAAGTTGCCCGGCGCGGATGGCAGCCACATAGCCGCCTGGGCCGCCGCCAATGATCAACAGGGTGGTCTGGATAGTCTGTTGCATGCTCACTCCACGAACAGGCAGGCGGGTTGTTCGAGCAGGCCGCGCACGGCCTGGATGAACAGTGCGGCGTCCATGCCATCGACCACGCGGTGGTCGAACGAGCTGGACAGGTTCATCATCTTGCGCACGACGATCTGGCCGTCGATCACCACCGGCCGCTCAACCATGCGGTTGACGCCGACAATGGCCACTTCCGGCGTGTTGACCACCGGTGTGCTGACGATGCCGCCGAGCGCGCCCAGGCTGGTCAGGGTGATGGTCGAGCCGGAGAGCTCCTCGCGGCTGGCCTTGTTGTTGCGCGCTGCAAAGGCCAGGCGCGAGATCTCGCCAGCATTGGCCCATAGGCTGCCCGCTTCGGCGTGGCGCAGCACGGGCACCATCAGGCCGTTGTCGCCTTGGGTGGCGATGCCCACATGCACCGCGCCATGGCGGGTGATGACCTGGGCTTCGTCGTCATAGGTGGCGTTGATCTGCGGGAAATCGCGCAGGGCCACGACCAGTGCGCGCACCAGGAACGGCAGCAGGGTCAGCTTGCCGCGGCTGTCGCCGTGCTTGCTGTTGAGCTGCTGGCGCAACGCTTCCAGGGCGGTGACGTCGATTTCTTCCACATAGCTGAAGTGTGCGACCCGGCGCTTGGCGTCCTGCATGCGCTGGGCGATCTTGCGGCGCAGGCCGATCACCTGCACCTGCTCGCTGTCGGTGCGCTTGGCATAGCCATTGGGGGCTTGTCCGGCAGCGCTTTGCGGCTTGCTCATGAACGCATCAAGGTCTTCGTGCAGGATGCGCCCGGCCGGGCCGCTGCCGTGCACATAACGCAGCTCGATACCGGCATCCAGGGCGCGTTTGCGTACAGCCGGCGAAGCCAACGGCTTGTCGCCAGGCTGGCGTGGCACGATGGGTGCTGCCTCGTGGTTGGCTGGCGCCTGGTACGCGGCGGGTTTTATTGCTTGCTGCGGTTCTGGTTTTGCCGCGACAGGGGCAGCAGGCGCTTCGGCCGGCTTGGCTTGCGGCGCATCCACATGGTTGCCGCTGCCTTCTACTTCGATGCGGATCAGCTCGCTGCCGACCGCCATCACTTCACCCGGCTGGCCACCCAGAGCCAGCACCTTGCCGCTGACCGGCGACGGGATTTCCACGGTGGCCTTGTCGGTCATGACATCGGCCACGACCTGGTCCTCGGCGATGACGTCGCCGACCTTGACGAACCATTCCACCAACTCGACCTGCGCGATGCCTTCGCCAATGTCCGGCATCTTGATGACGTGCGTGCCCATTCAGACCTCCATGACCTTTTTCAATGCCGCACCTACCCGCGATGGCCCTGGGAAGTAAGCCCATTCCTGCGCGTGGGGGTAGGGGGTGTCCCAACCGGTGACGCGCTCGATCGGCGCCTCCAGGTGGTGGAAGCAATGCTCCTGCACCAGCGACACCAGTTCGGCACCGAAGCCGCAGGTACGGGTGGCCTCGTGCACCACCACGCAGCGGCCGGTCTTTTTCACCGACTCGACGATGGTGTCCAGGTCCAGCGGCCAAAGGCTACGCAGGTCGATCACTTCGGCGTCCACACCGCTTTCTTCGGCGGCCACCTGGGCCACGTACACGGTGGTGCCATAGGTGAGCACGGTCACGTCATTACCCGGGCGGGTGATGGCGGCCTTGTCCAGCGGCACGGTGTAGTAGCCGTCGGGCACGGCGCTGTGCGGGTGCTTCGACCAGGGCGTTACCGGGCGGTCGTGGTGGCCGTCGAACGGGCCGTTGTACAGGCGCTTGGGCTCCAGGAAAATCACCGGGTCGTCGCATTCGATCGAGGCAATCAACAACCCCTTGGCGTCATACGGGTTGGACGGCATGACAGTGCGCAGGCCGCACACCTGGGTGAACATGGCTTCCGGGCTCTGGCTGTGGGTCTGGCCGCCATAGATGCCGCCGCCGCAAGGCATGCGCAGGGTCAGCGGGGCGATGAACTCGCCGGCCGAACGGTAACGCAGGCGGGCCATTTCGGAGACGATCTGGTCGGAGGCCGGGTAGAAGTAGTCAGCGAACTGGATCTCCACCACCGGGCGCAGGCCGTAGGCGCCCATGCCCACGGCGGTGCCGACGATGCCGCTTTCGGAAATCGGCGCATCGAACACGCGCGACTTGCCGTATTTGGTTTGCAGGCCCTCGGTGCAGCGGAACACGCCGCCGAAGTAGCCGACATCCTGGCCGTACACCACCACGTTGTCGTCGCGCTCAAGCATGACGTCCATGGCCGAGCGCAGGGCCTGGATCATGGTCATGGTAGTAGTGGCCATGGCGGTTTCCGGGTTGATGCTGTTGTTGTGGTCGTTCATCTCAAACCCCCAGTTCCTGGCGTTGGCGGCGCAGGTGGTCGGGCATTTCCTTGTACACGTCCTCGAACATCGAGGCGGCGCTCGGGATGTGACCATTGGCCAGGGTGCCGTACTGCTCGGCTTCTTTCTGTGCGGCAATCACGGCGGCTTCGAACTCGGCCGTGGTGGCCTGGTGCTCTTCCTCGGACCAGTGGCCGATCTTGATCAGGTGCTGCTTCAGGCGGGCAATCGGGTCGCCCAGCGGGAAGTGGCTCCAGTCGTCAGCCGGGCGGTACTTGGACGGGTCGTCCGAGGTCGAGTGCGGGCCGGCCCGGTAGGTGACCCATTCGATCAGGCTGGGGCCCAGGCCACGGCGGGCGCGTTCGGCAGCCCAGCGCGAGGCGGCATACACGGCGACGAAGTCGTTGCCGTCAACCCGCAGCGAGGCGATGCCACAACCCACGCCACGGCCGGCGAAGGTGGTCGACTCGCCACCGGCAATGGCCTGGAAGGTAGAAATGGCCCACTGGTTGTTGACCACGTTCAGGATCACCGGGGCGCGGTACACGTGGGCGAAAGTAAGGGCGGTGTGGAAGTCCGACTCGGCGGTGGCGCCGTCGCCGATCCACGCCGAAGCGATCTTGGTATCACCCTTGATCGCCGAGGCCATGGCCCAGCCGACCGCCTGCACGAACTGGGTCGCCAGGTTGCCACTGATGGTGAAGAAGCCGGCTTCGCGCACCGAGTACATGATCGGCAGCTGGCGGCCCTTGAGCGGGTCGCGCTCGTTGGACAGCAACTGGCAGATCATCTCGACCAGCGACACGTCGCGGGCCATCAGGATGCTTTGCTGGCGGTAGGTGGGGAAGCACATGTCGGTGCGGTTGAGGGCCAGCGCCTGGCCGCTGCCGATGGCTTCTTCGCCCAGGCTCTGCATGTAGAAGGACATCTTCTTCTGGCGCTGGGCAACCACCATGCGGCTGTCGAAAATCCGCGTCTTGAGCATGGCGCGCATGCCTTGGCGGAGGATTTGCGGGTCGATGTCTTCGGCCCATGGGCCTTGCGCGTTGCCCTGCTCGTCGAGCACGCGGACCAGGCTGTAGGACAGGTCGGCGGTGTCGGCAGCATCGACATCGACAGGGGGCTTACGGGCTTGACCTGCGTCGTTCAGGCGCAGGTAGGAAAAATCGGTCTGGCAGCCTGGCCGGCCGGTAGGCTCGGGCACATGCAAACGCAGGGGGGCGTACTCGTTCATGCTTTTTACGCTCGCTCGGGTAATTGTTTTTGTGAGCTCTGAAGCGGCCGCCGCTGAATACCGGCTTGTGACTGGTAGGTCAGCGTCACCTACATCTTAGTGGCCCGGCAGGAGAATTTTTATCTCAAGTTGATTGCCTTTGCCGAGCGGGGCAGATAAACATTCCGCATAAACACAAAAAACCGGTGATTTTGTCTCATGCGCAAACTCGATCGTACCGATATCGGCATTCTCAACAGCCTGCAGGAAAATGCCCGCATCACCAACGCCGAGCTGGCACGCTCGGTGAATCTGTCGCCCACGCCCTGTTTCAACCGGGTGCGGGCCATGGAAGAACTGGGGGTCATCCGCCAGCAGGTGACCTTGCTGTCACCTGAGGCACTGGGGCTGGATGTGAACGTGTTCATCCATGTCAGCCTTGAGAAGCAGGTGGAGCAGTCGTTGCACCGTTTCGAGGAAGAAATTGCCGAGCGCCCCGAGGTGATGGAGTGCTACCTGATGACAGGGGACCCGGATTACCTGCTGCGGGTGCTGCTGCCCAGCATCCAGGCGCTGGAGCGGTTTCTTGATTACCTGACGCGGTTGCCGGGGGTGGCCAACATACGCTCGAGCTTTGCCTTGAAGCAGGTGCGCTACAAGACTGCCTTGCCGTTGCCGGCCAATGGCATGACTTTGCGGGAGTAGTGTTCTCCTGTGCTGGCCTCTTCGCGGGCTTGCCCGCTCCCACCGGTACTGCACAGCATTCGAAACCTGCGCCGTCCCTGTGGGAGCGGGCGAGCCCGCGAAGAGGAGCACGCGGTGTTGAAGGCAGGTGCTTGATATTTTAAACACCCCCAGCCTATGTTGTTGTTGTCAGCGTACAACAACAAGGACAAGCGTCATGAGCACCGCTCAGCTCCAGGGCATCGATGAAATCGAATGCGTCACCCCCGACCTCAATGGCGTCCCACGCGGCAAGGTGATGACCGCCGAGGGCTTCCTCGAAGGCCGCCGCCTGCAGATGGCCCGGGGGGTGTTGCTGCAATGCATCATGGGTGGCTACCCGCCGGCGAAATTCTACGGCAGTGACGACGGCGACCTGGCGCTGGTGGCCGAAACCAGCCAGGTCCATCTCCTGCCCTGGAGCAACGACGGCCGCGCCCTGGCCATCTGCGACGCCAATGAACTGGATGGCCGGCCTTCGGCGCTGTCCACCCGTGGCCAGCTCAAGGCGGTAATCGCCCGCTATGCAGCACTGGGGTTGGCACCCGTGGTGGCGACCGAACTCGAATTCTTCGTCTTTGCCCCCAACAGCGACCCTCAGCAGCCCTTCCAGCCACCCGTAGGCATCGATGGCCGCCGTGAGCTTGGCCATGCGGCGTTCAGTGTCAGTTCCAACAATGGCCTGCGCCCGTTCTTCAAAGAGGTGTACCAGTGCATGGCCGCGCTCGGGCTGCCGCGCGACACCTTCATGCACGAGATGGGCGTCAGCCAGTTCGAGATCAACCTGTTGCACGGCGACCCGCTGCTGCTGGCCGACCAGACCTTCCTGTTCAAGCACCTGCTCAAGGAAGTGGCGCTCAAGCACGGCCTGAGCGTGGTGTGCATGGCCAAGCCGCTGGCACGCACGCCGGGCAGTTCCATGCACATTCACCAAAGCCTGATCGAGGCAGGCAGCGGGCGTAACGTGTTCAGCGATGAGCAAGGCCTGCCGACCGACACCTTCCACCATTTTATTGGCGGCCTGCAGGCGTGCATGGCCGACTTCACCGCGCTGTTTGCGCCCAACGTCAATTCCTACCAGCGCCTGTGCCACCCCTATGCCTCGCCGAACAACGCCTGCTGGTCCGAGGACAACCGCGCCGCCGGCCTGCGCATTCCGGCCAGTGCGCCGGTAGCGCGGCGCGTTGAAAACCGGTTGCCCGGCGCCGATGCAAACCCCTACCTGGCCATCGCCGCCAGCCTGGCCGCTGGGCTGCATGGCATAGAGCAGCGCCTGCAACCATCGCCGGCCATCCAGGGTGAGTTTGAAGTGCCCGAGCACCTGAGCCTGCCGTGCACCCTGCATGCTGCCCTCGAGCGGCTCAAGCGCAGTGCGCTGGCACGGGAACTGTTCGGCAGCGAGTTCATCGAAGGTTACATCGCCAGCAAGACCCTGGAGCTGACCGATTTCTTCGACGAAATCACCCCGTGGGAGCGTCGGGTGCTGGCGGCACAGGCCTGATCGCGACACGACCTGCACCGGACACGCCCCATAGCGTTAAATCGCCGCTGGGGGCCTGCGCCATACGGTTTTTGCCCTTATGCTGCTAGCACCCGCCACCTGATCAAGGGAGCTTTACGGGACCTATGCGAAATGTATGGAAGCCGTTTCAGTCGTTGTATTTCGCCGCGCTGATGATGCTGATCGGCTCGGGCCTGCTCAGTACCTACCTGGCCCTGCGCCTGGCGGCCGACCATGTCGACAGCCTGTGGGTGGGTGCGCTGATGGCAGCCAACTACTTTGGCCTGGCAGTTGGCGGCAAGGTCGGCCACCGGCTGATCGGCCGGGTCGGGCACATTCGCGCCTATGCCACCTGCGCCGGCATCGTTGGCGCGGCGGTGCTTGGCCATGGCCTGACCAGCTGGCTACCTGCCTGGGTCGGGCTGCGGATGATCGTCGGCCTGGGGATGATGTGCCAGTACATGGTCATCGAGAGCTGGCTCAATGAGCAGGCCGATGTGAAACACCGCGGCGCGGTGTTCAGCGGCTACATGATTGCCTCTTACCTTGGGCTGGTGCTTGGCCAGCTGATCCTGGTGGTTCACCCAGAGCTTGGCCCGGAGCTGCTGATGCTGGTGGCGATGTGCTTCGCCCTGTGCCTGGTGCCCGTGGCGATGACCCGGCGCATTCACCCGGCACCTTTGCGCCCGGCACCGATGGAGCCGAAATTCTTCATCAAGCGCGTGCCGCAGTCGCTCAGTACGGTGTTGGGTTCGGGGTTGATCGTTGGCTCGTTCTACGGCCTGGCCCCCTTGTATGCCTCCAGCCAAGGCATGACCACCGAGCAGATCGGTCTGTTCATGGGTAGCTGTATTTTTGCCGGCCTGCTGGTGCAGTGGCCGCTGGGCTGGTTGTCTGACCGTTACGACCGCGCGGTACTGATCCGCAGCGTGGCAGTGGGCCTGGCGCTGGCTGCGGCGCCATTGGCGATATTGCCGAGTGTGCCGCTGGAGTTGCTGTTCGGTATCGGTTTTTTGATTTCGCTGCTGCAGTTCTGCCTTTACCCGCTGGCGGTGGCGTTTTCCAACGACCATGTGGAAAGCGAGCGACGGGTGTCGCTGACGGCCATGCTGTTGGTGACCTATGGCGTGGGTGCGTGTATCGGGCCGTTGGCGGCGGGCGTACTGATGAAGGTGCTGGGTGCGCAGATGCTGTATGCGTTCTTCGTGTTCTTCGCCCTGGTGCTGGTATGGCGCATTCGGCCGAAAGCGGTTACCGGGTTGCATCAGGTGCAGGATGCGCCGCTGGGCCACGTGGCCATGCCGGCGGCCGGTTCGCCACTGTCGGCGGCGCTGGACCCACGGGTGGATGAGCAGACCGTGCAGGAGGTGATGCAGGCACCGGTGGCGGCTGAAGATACCGAGGATGAAGGGAAGGGGGCTGAGCCACAGGCCGCAGAGCCTGAAGAAGTCAGCAAGTCGGTGTAAGCCTGTACCGGCCTCTTCGCGGGCGCGCCCGCTCCCACAGGTATAGCGTTGGCCTCAGGCTTGGCGCGGTCCCTGTGGGAGCGGGCGTGCCCGCGAAGAGGCCGGTACAGGAAGAACACAAATGAAAACGCCACCTCATCAGGTGGCGTTTTTGCATTCAGCCGACGATCAATAATCGTCCTTGTCGAACCGCCGCGCCTCACGCTGCAGCTGGTACACAAAGCTCTCGATCTTGCGCTGCGCCTGCCCGCTCAGGTTATGGAAGCGCACACCGGCAAAAGTGGTATTGATGCGTTCTTCATAATGCAGGTGACGCAGCTCGACCATGGTGTCCACCAGGCTCAGCGGGTTGCCCGCCTTGAAGCGCTCATACACCTGGCCCAGTTGCAGACGGTCTTCGACATTGCCCTCAAAGCGCAGCTTGCAACCCGTGGCCGAAATGTCCAGCAGCTTGCCACGCAGGGCGCCATTGCCTTTGAGGTGGGCACCATCGAGGATGATATCGACCAGTTGCGACAGCTTCAGCGCGGCGCGGAAGGCATTGCGGCGCTGGTGGTAGGTCATCTCTTGCGGCATGGGGCCGCTGTAGCAGCGGTGGCCGTCGACTTCGGTAATCTTCAGCTCGTGGTTGCATTCCCAGGCAATACGCACGCCATCGTGGAAGCCTTCGACGCGGAAGTGCTCACCGTTCTCGATGAATTTCTCACCGTCGCGGGGGATCATCTCGTCCAGTGCCAGGGTGTTCTTTTCACGGTCCACGTGTACCACGTAGCTCTGGAAGCGCTGGCTGCGGTCATGGAAGGTGATGATCAGGGGGTCGTGGCTTTCCTGCAGTTGCCGCAAGTTGGCCGCAATCTCCAAGGGGGTGTCCAGCACCTTTGGCGGTTGCGGTGCTTCAGTTTCATTGAACACGGCTTATCGTTCTCCAGGCAAAAGCGACACACGCAAGTAACGGCATTTTGCCAGTATGTTCCGTGCCTTGATAGAAAAAATCACACTTGGCTGAGGGCCCGTGGCTTGGCCAGCGGCGAGGTGCTGCCGCGGCTGTCATAGAGCGACGGCGAGTCGCCGCCCATGAGGATCCTGATCTGGTTGTTGGTGACGTGTTGCTGTACCTGGATGATCCGGCCATTGGTCTGGTTGACCTGCTGGCACTCGTCCATCAGCTGCGACAGCATGTCGAGCCGCTGAAGCATCACCTCGCCATGGGGCGATTGAGCGGCCACCGCTTGCACGCCGGCACGATCGGCACTCAGGCCCAGGCTGCCGAGCAACTGGCTGCGGCGCTGGCCGTGCTGCTCGATCAGGATGATCAGCGATTGCTTGCGCGCCAGAATCTGTTCCAGCAGCGGCATGTCGCGGCCATGCAGGGCGATCGCTTCTTTTTGCAGAAGGTCGAGCAGTTCCTGCAGCGGGGCAATGTCATCTTCGATCAGTTGCAGCAAGGTGGTGTCGTGCATGGCTAACTCTTGGCTTTTCTAGCGTCCGTGAAGTCAGCGCGCCGAACGGTCAGCGCTGGGCTTCGAAATCGAGCAGTTTGCTGGCGACCCGGCCGGCATCGACCTGATAGCTGCCATCGGCGATCGCCTGTTTCAACTCGGCCACGCGGGCACTGTTGACCACTGGCTCGTCGCGCAGCTTGTCGTTGATCTTCTGCAACTGCTGTGCCTCTTGGCTGAGGTGTACCGCTTCTCCGCTGGCGCTGGTGCCGCTGGCCGCTTCCTGGCTGGCTGCCGGTTTTTCGGCGCTGCCGGGTGCACTGTTGCCGCGCACGCCGCCCGTGACGGACGGAGAGTTATTCAAACGACTGAAGTCGATGACCATGATCAGAAACCTCTGGGTATTTGGACGCTTGCCTTGTTTTCGGCCAACCCGAAAGAAACTTTAGGCACAAATGCATAGCCGCCTGTCAGCAAGCTCGCGAACCCGTTTTCTGACACAGTTTAGGAAATGCGGTTCCTCACTGCCAGCGTAATCTGTGGCTGGCTACATACTGACCTCGACCTGGCCTGGCCCGGTCACCCTGGCCTTGACCACCCGTTTGGAGTTGAGGTTGCGTACCCGTATCTGTTCGCTCAGGCCGCCCTTGCTCAGGGCTTCGCCTGGCATGCGCACGCTGAGGCTGCCACTGCGGGCGACGATTACCACCTGGTCACCCTTGCGCACTACCTCGGCCTGTTCCAGGTGTTGTGGCGTGAGTACCTGGTCGATCACCGTGGGGCGCAGCATTTTCATGCCCACTGCCTGGTCCAGTTCGGTAAGAAAGCCCTGGCCAAGGGTGCCAACATCGCGCTCGCGCAGGGCCACGTCGCCTTCGCCTACCGTGTTGTCCCGCTTGAGCGGGCGGGTCACCACCACCACATCGCGGAACAGCCGCACGGTGGCCGGTACGAACACGGTCCACGGCGCCGCACCGTCGCAGCGTACCCGCACCGTCACGCGGCCCAGCGGCTGGGCGGGGCTTTCCAGCGACGCGTCCAGCTGCTGGCTGCACAATGGCATGCGCAGGCGTGGGTCCAGCGGGTTGACCTGGATTTCATAACGGCCGGCTGTCTGGGTGGTGGCCAGGTAATCTTCGACGGTGAATTCAAGAAACCCTTGGGTGACACCGATAAGCTGTTCAGGCAAGGTGAACGCGTCCGCTACCGTGCGAACGCCGGGCGCCAGCAGGCACAGCGTGGCCAGCGAGCCAGCCAGCAGGCGCGTCAATCGTCGGAAAAATGTCGTTTTCGTGTGCATGACGCTCAAAAAAGCAAAGCCCGTGCCGACTCGTAACCTGAGTTGCAACGAAAGGCTGAAAGATTAAGGAGTCTGGCATGGCGGGTGTTATGGATTCGGTCAACCAGCGCACGCAGCTGGTGGGGCAGAATCGCCTGGAGTTGCTGCTGTTCCGCCTCAATGGCGAACAGCTTTACGGCATCAATGTGTTCAAGGTCAGGGAAGTGCTGCAATGCCCTGCGCTGACCCTTTTGCCCAAGGCGCACCCGGTGGTGCGTGGTGTTGCCAATATTCGCGGGGCGACCATCCCGATCCTCGACTTGTCGATGGCTACCGGGTTGCGGCCGCTGCAGGAAGACACGCGCAACAGTTTCGTGATCATCACCGAGTACAACACCAAGACCCAGGGCTTTTTGGTGCATTCGGTCGAGCGCATCGTCAACATGAACTGGGAAGAGATTCATCCGCCACCCAAGGGCACCGGCCGGGATCACTACCTGACGGCGGTCACCCGGGTGGACAACCGCATGGTCGAGATCATCGACGTGGAGAAGGTGCTGGCCGAAGTGTCGCCGTCTTCCGAGTCGGTATCGGCCGGCGTGATCGATGCCGAGGTGCAGGACAAGGCCGTGCTGATGCGGGTGCTCACCGTCGACGATTCGTCGGTGGCGCGCAAGCAGGTCAGCCGCTGCCTGCAGACCGTGGGGGTGGAAGTGGTGGCGCTCAATGACGGCCGTCAGGCCCTGAACTACCTGCGCCAGCTGGTGGATGAGGGCAAAAAGCCGGAAGAAGAGTTCCTGATGATGATCTCGGACATTGAAATGCCGGAAATGGACGGCTACACGCTAACGGCAGAGATCCGCAGCGACCCGCGCATGCAAAAATTGCACATCTGCCTGCATACTTCGCTTTCCGGGGTGTTCAACCAGGCAATGGTCAAGAAGGTCGGCGCCGATGACTTCCTGGCCAAGTTCAAGCCGGACGACCTGGCCCAGCGGGTGGTCGACCGGATCAAGGCAGCGCATTGAAGCAGCCGGGGCAAGCCCCCGGCACCAGTGATTGAAAAGAGGCGGCAGTAGTGTCTACGGGTAATTTGGATTTCGAACAGTTCCGGGTATTCCTGGAGAAAGCCTGTGGCATCCTGCTGGGCGAGAATAAGCAGTACCTGGTTTCCAGCCGTCTCAACAAGCTGATGGAGCAACAGGGTATCAAGAGCCTGGGCGAGCTGGTGCAGCGCATTCAGGCCCAGCCGCGCGGCGGTCTGCGCGAGCAGGTGGTCGATGCCATGACCACCAACGAGACCCTGTGGTTTCGCGACACCTACCCGTTCGAAGTGCTGAAGAACAAGGTGATCCCCGAGTTCATCCGCAACAACCCGGGCCAGCGCCTGCGCATGTGGTCGGCGGCCTGTTCGTCGGGGCAGGAGCCGTATTCCATCTCGATGGCCATCGACGAGTTCGAGCGCAGCAACCTCGGCCAGCTGAAGATGGGCGCGCAAATCGTTGCCACCGACCTGTCCGGCACCATGCTCACCAACTGCAAGACCGGCGAATACGACAGCCTGGCCATTGCCCGTGGCCTGTCCCAGGAGCGCCTGCAGCGCTACTTCGACCCCAAGGGGCCGGGGCGCTGGGCGGTCAAGCCGGCCATTCGCAGCCGCGTCGAGTTCCGCTCGTTCAACCTGTTGGACAGCTATGCCAGCCTGGGCAAGTTCGACATCGTGTTCTGCCGCAACGTGCTGATCTACTTCTCTGCGCAGGTGAAGCGCGACATCCTGTTGCGTATTCACAGCACACTGAAGCCGGGTGGCTACCTGTTCCTCGGCGCCTCGGAGGCGCTGAACGGGTTGCCGGACCATTACCAGATGGTGCAGTGCAGCCCGGGGATTATTTACCAGGCGAAGTAAAAGAAAGGCCGGCAGTGAAAATTGCCGGCCTTTTTGTTTGCCTGTGCCGGCCTCTTCGCGGGTAAACCCGCTCCCACAGGTTATGCACCACCCTTGAGGGCAGCGGTGCTCCTGTGGGAGCGGGTTTACCCGCGAAGAGGCCGGCACAGGAAAAATACTGACGTCAATTTTTTGTTTTGCCGCTTTTGCCATCCGGCAATTGCCGCTTTCGCCGCCCAAGGCGGAAGGCCTTTGCCGCTTTTCTGGCATCACCCTGGCAGCACGTAGCCTCGAAAGCCCATATTTCCGGGCTTTGCGCTCGTTGGCACAGCCCTTGCTAAACCTTGCTCAACGAAATTCCGGTCAACCTCTGAAGGTTTCCCCGACATGAGCATCAGCTTCGACAAGGCGCTTGGTATTCACGAAAAGGCCATGAGTTTCCGCGCCCAGCGCGCCGAAGTGCTGGCCAACAACATTGCCAACGCCGACACGCCCAACTACAAGGCGCGTGACATGGACTTTTCTTCGGTGCTCGCTGCCGAGACCAGCAAGCAACAAAGCGGCCGCTTCGCCATGGACCGGACCAACAGCCGGCATATCGAAGCCGAAGGCCTTGCCATTGCAGCGGATGACACGCTCAAGTACCGCACCCCACTGCAGCCGTCGATCGATCAGAACACCGTGGACGCGCAGATCGAGCAATCGAACTACACCGAAAACGCCATTGGCTTCCAGGCCAGCTTCACCTTGCTCAACAGTAAATTCAAAGGGCTGGTTTCTGCCCTGCGCGGAGAATGACCATGTCCCTTTCCAGTGTTTTCAACATTGCCGGTAGCGGCATGAGCGCGCAGAACACGCGCTTGAACACCGTTGCTTCCAACATCGCCAACGCCGAGACCGTCTCTTCGAGCATCGACCAGACCTACCGCGCCCGCCACCCGGTGTTCGCCACCACCTTCCAGGATGCCCAGGCCGGCGTGAGCCAGTCGCTGTTCGAAGACCAGGGCGAGGCAGGGCAGGGGGTGCAGGTAAAAGGTATCGTCGAGGACCAGAGCACGCTGGAGGCACGCTACGAGCCAAACCACCCGGCAGCGAACAAGGACGGTTACGTCTACTACCCGAACGTCAACGTGGTCGAGGAGATGGCCGACATGATCTCCGCCAGCCGCGCGTTCCAGACCAATGCCGAGCTGATGAACACGGCCAAAAGCATGATGCAGAAAGTCCTGACCCTGGGGCAGTGATAGGAAGCCGACATGACCACTACCAACTCCACCAGCGACGTCAGTAGCGCTTACCTGACCTCGCTGCAAAAGCAGACATCGAAGACCGACAGCAGCACCGGCGCCGCCGGCAGCGCCTTGGGCAAGGATGCGTTCCTGCAACTGCTGGTTACCCAGATGCAGAACCAGAACCCGCTCGACCCGCAGGAAAACGGCGAGTTCGTGGCCCAGTTGGCGCAGTTCAGCAGCCTTGAAAGCATGCAGTCGCTCAACGACTCGGTCACCTATATCGCGGCAGGCTTGCAGTCCTCCCAAGCGCTGCAGGCTTCTTCGCTGGTTGGGCGCAATGTGATCGTCGAGACCGACAAGGCCGTGGTCGACACCAGCAAGGACATGAAAGGCACGGTCAACCTGACGTCGTCCAGTACTGCCACCTCGGTGGGTATCTACGACAAGGATGGCACGCTGGTGCGCACACTCGACCTGGGTACCCAGAAGGCCGGCAAGATCGACTTCACCTGGGATGGCCTGGACGATGATGGCGAGGTGGCAGCAGCAGGTACGTATACCTTCAAGGCCACTGCGTCGATCGATGGCACTGCCACGACCATGACCACCAACCTGCCTGCGTCGGTCACCAGTGTGACCATGGGCACCAACGGTTCGGAAATGACCCTCAACCTGGCCGGGCTGGGCAGTGTTGCGCTTTCCAAAATCCAAAGCATCGGCATCTAGGGCCTGAGCAAAACGACAGGAGTTACACATGTCTTTCAATATCGGCCTTAGCGGCCTCTATGCTGCAAACAAGGCCCTGAACGTTACCGGCAACAACATTGCCAACGTCGCCACCACCGGCTTCAAGTCGTCGCGAGCCGAGTTCGCCGACCAGTACTCCAACTCCATTCGCGGGACCAGTGCCGGCAAGAATGTGGTGGGCACTGGCGTGAAGACTGCCGCCGTGTCGCAGATGTTCACCCCCGGTAACATCAATGCCTCTGGCCAGGCGCTGGACATGGCCATCGATGGCAACGGCTTCTTCGTGATGAACGACAACGGCTCGAAAATCTACACCCGTGCCGGTGCCTTCTACAGCGACAAGGACGGCTACGTGGTCAACTCGTCGGGCTCCAACCTGCAAGGTTATGCGGTGGATGCCAACGGCAAGATCATCCAGGGTGTGCTGACCAATCTGCAGATCGACACCTCGAACCTGACGCCCAACCCAACCGGGCGCATCTCCGAGAACGTCAACCTGAACTCCAGCGCTACAGCGCCGACCGAGACGCCGTTCGACCCTACCAGGACTGACACTTACAACTACACGTTCAACACCGACGTGTACGACAGCCAGGGCAACGCTCACCAGCTGAACCAGTACTTCGTCAAGGATGCCGGCAGCAACTCCTGGACCATGTACACCACCATCGATGGCCGCAACCCGGCTGACCCGACTTCCACAACGCCATTGGCCAACAAGCTGCCGTTCAAGTCTGACGGTACCCTGGACACCGCAGCGATGACGGCGGGCCCGGTCACTGGTGGCCTGACTATCGCGGCCAACAAAACCTTCACCCTCGGCAACTGGATCCCGGCACAGAAGAACGCAGCCGGTGTATGGAGCGCCAACGGCGCAACCGCCAATACCGCGGGTGTGAATCTGGACATGCTGGGCACCACCCAGTACAACGCCGCATCGGCCACCACTGCCAAGAGCCAGGACGGCTTCGCCACCGGTGAGCTGTCGGGCCTGACCATTGACGAAAGCGGCAATATGTTCGCCAACTTCACCAACGGCCAGGACAAGGTCATCGGCCAGGTGGCGATTGCCAACTTTGCCAACCTGCAGGGCCTGACCCCGATTGGCGGCACCAACTGGAAAGAGTCCTACGCCTCCGGCGTGCCGGTGATCGGCGCCCCGGACACCGGCACGCTTGGCCAGATCACTGGCGGTGCGCTGGAAGACTCGAACGTGGACCTGACCGGCGAACTGGTCAACCTGATCAAGGCCCAGAGCAACTACCAGGCAAACGCCAAGACCATTTCCACCGAAAGCACCATCATGCAGACCATCATCCAGATGACCTGATGCTCGTTTGTTGAATTGGTGTTTTGGGGCTGCTTTGCAGCCCATCGCGACGCAAGGCCGCTGGCACGTGGCGGTGGTGCGGCACCCTCGTACGCGTAGTACAGCGGGTAGTTCATCCACTCCACCAAGGCCTC
>NZ_JBNNVS010000060.1:0-24087 GCF_050280665.1 Pseudomonas sp. NPDC089547
GGCCTTGTGTCGCGAAAGGGCTGCGCAGCAGCCCCAGGATTTCAGCGGTGATGCACAAATTGCCGGGGCCGCTGTGCGGCCCTTTCGCGACACAAGGCCGCTCCTACAGGGGTTAGGCGTT
Source organism: Pseudomonas sp. NPDC089547 (assembly GCF_050280665.1). NCBI lineage: Bacteria > Pseudomonadati > Pseudomonadota > Gammaproteobacteria > Pseudomonadales > Pseudomonadaceae > Pseudomonas > Pseudomonas sp. NPDC089547. The sequence goes on from NZ_JBNNVS010000060.1 coordinate 122, forward strand.
CAGGTCGCAAGATTAGCCCGGGTCGCGGAAATCGGGGTGGAAGTTGGCCGGCACGGCAACGCTGACGCTATCGCGGGTCGCGATGTCGATACCTTCGCTCGCCACCTCAGCCAGGAAGTCGATTTGCTCTGGCGTGATCACGTACGGCGGCAGGAAGTACACCACGCTGCCCAGCGGGCGCAACAGGGCGCCACGGGTCAGCGCATGCTCGAACACTTTCAGGCCGCGCCGCTCCTGCCACGGGTAGGCAACCTTGCCAGCCTTGTCCTTGACCATCTCGATGGCCAAGGCCATGCCTGTCTGACGGATCTCGGCCACATGCGCGTGATCGGCCAGGTGCGCGGTGGCACTGGCCATGCGCGTGGCCAAGGCCTTGTTGGCCTCGATCACGTTGTCCTGTTCGAAGATATCCAGGGTCGCCAGCGCCGCAGCGCAGGCCAGCGGGTTGCCGGTGTAGCTGTGCGAATGCAGGAACGCGCGCAGGGTCGGGTAGTCGTCGTAGAACGCCTGGTACACCTTGTCGGTGGTCAGGCAGGCGGCCAGCGGCAGGTAGCCGCCGGTCAGGGCCTTGGACAGGCACAGGAAGTCCGGGCGGATGCCGGCCTGCTCGCAGGCGAACATCGTGCCGGTGCGGCCGAAGCCCACGGCGATCTCGTCGTGGATCAGGTGCACGTCGTAGCGGTCGCAGGCTTCGCGCAGCAGCTTGAGGTACACCGGGTGGTACATGCGCATGCCGCCGGCACCCTGGATCAGCGGCTCGACGATCACTGCCGAAATGCTTTCATGGTGCTCGGCCAGGGTCTGCTCCATGGCCTGGAACATGTTGCGCGAGTGCTCTTCCCAGCCCATGCCTTCCGGGCGCAAGTAACAGTCCGGGCTCGGCACCTTGATGGTATCGAGCAGCAGCGCCTTGTAGGTTTCGGTGAACAGCGGCACATCGCCGACCGACATCGCGGCAATGGTTTCGCCGTGGTAGCTGTTGGTCAGGGTGACGAAGCGCTTCTTGCCTGGCTTGCCGACGTTCTGCCAGTAGTGGAAGCTCATCTTCAGCGCCACTTCGATGCACGACGAGCCGTTGTCGGCATAGAACACCCGGTCGAGCCCGGCCGGGGTCATGGCCACCAGGCGCTCGGACAGCTCGATCACCGGCTGGTGGCTGAACCCCGCCAGGATCACGTGTTCCAGCTGGTCGACCTGGTCCTTGATGCGCTGGTTGATGCGCGGGTTGGCATGGCCGAACACGTTGACCCACCAGCTGCTCACCGCGTCCAGGTAACGCTTGCCTTCGAAGTCCTCCAGCCACACGCCTTCGCCGCGCCTGATCGGGATCAGCGGCAGCTGCTCGTGGTCTTTCATCTGGGTGCAGGGGTGCCACAGGACCTTGAGGTCACGTTGCATCCACTGATCATTGAGGCCCATGGGCACTTCTCCTGGCTTTGCGGCGTGGTTCGACCGCGTAAGCCTAAGCAAAGCCGCAGGGCAGGACAACCGTCGTGGCTCAATGCCGGTTGGTGCCGGTCCATTCGAGGCGGCGAATGTGTACGGTGCCGGCCTGTGAAGTGGAGATCGTCAGGCGCCGAAACGGCCCGTCAATGACCTGATGGTAAGGGTGTGTGGCGATGGGGCCGGGCCGCAGGTCGCGAAAACCGCTGCCTTCGAGAGTTAGCCAGTAGAAATTGCGCGGCGCAGGGGCAGCCAGGTCGTAATCATGGCTCTCGGTATCGAACAGCATCTGCAGGTCGTCGCAAAGGAAGTCGCTGACCACGTAGTACTCCAGCCGCAGGCACTCGACTTCATGGGCGAAGGTGATCTCCACGTCGCTGTGTTCGCCGATCACCAGTTCGGTGCCGTCTTCACCCTTGAACGCTTCATGGAAGCCGGTCCAGGAGGTGCTGTTGGAGCGGATAGTCAGGCCCGAGGCCGTTCTAAGCGTCTGCCTGTGCCACAGAATCTGCCGCTCAATGTGCTGGAAATGCTCCTCGAAGATCATGCGCATGCCCTCCTGGCGGGGCTTATGGCCATCTTCGCCAGCTTCGCCTGCGGCCGTGTGACATGGCTACTGGCAAAAATGTCAGTTGCCAAAAGCACTTGATGTCACTGCGCTGGCAGGGTTGGCGGAGGTGACGTATTCTTAACGCATCTCCCTCGGGGCATTCCTGCCTCTCCCCGCTTCTGTAACCTTTGACTCGGAGTTCGCCGACATGGCTGCTGCTTGGGTGCGCCTGTGCGCGTTGGTATTGATTGGTGTGTCCAGCGGCGCCGCGCTGGCCAAGGACAAGACACCTTCGGCAATCGTGGTAGGCGGCGGCCTGGCGGGCCTTACGGCAGCCTACGAGTTGCAGGCCAAAGGCTGGCAGGTAACCCTGCTGGAAGCCAAGCCGGGCATGGGCGGGCGGTCGGGGCTGGCCACCAGCGAGTGGATCGGCAACTCCAAGGCGCAGCCGGTGCTCAACCAGTACCTGGACCGTTTCAAGCTTGAAACACTGCCGGCCCCGGAGTTCGTGCGTACCCCCGGTTACCTGATCGACGGCGAGTACTTCAGCGCCACCGACCTGGCTACCAGGCAGCCTGCTACCGCCGAAGCGCTCAAGCGCTACGAAAAAACCCTCGACGATCTGGCCCGTTCGATCGATGACCCGCTGAACCCGCAGGCTACGAGCACACTGTTCGCCCTCGACCAGATCAATGTCGCCACCTGGCTGGACAAACTGCAATTGCCAGCAACGGCGCGTCAGCTGGTCAACCAGCAGATTCGAACCCGATACGATGAGCCGTCGCGCCTTTCGTTGCTCTATTTTGCCCAGCAGAACCGCGTGTACCGTGGGGTCAGCGACCGTGACCTGCGTGCTGCGCGCCTGCCTGGCGGCAGCCCGGTGCTGGCCCAGGCCTTTGTCAAACAGCTGAAAACCATCAAGACCAGCTCGCCGGTTACCTCCATCGTTCAGGATAAGGATGGGGTAACGGTGAAAGTCGGCGGCGTGGGCTACCAGGCCGATTACCTGGTCATGGCCGTGCCTCTGCGCGCCCTGGCCAAGATCCAGATGACCCCGGGCCTGGACAACCAGCACCTGGCGGCGCTCAAGGGCACCAACTACGGCTGGCGCGACCAGCTGATGCTCAAGTTCAAGAAGCCTGTGTGGGAAAGCCGTGCGCGCATGTCGGGCGAAATCTTCAGCAACGCCGGCCTCGGCATGCTGTGGATCGAACCGGCACTCAAGGGCGGCGCCAACGTGGTGATCAACCTGTCTGGCGACAACGCCCGCCTGCTGCAGACCTTTGGTGACAAGCAGATGGTCGACCAGGTGCTGATCCGCCTGCATGCGTTCTACCCACAAGCCCGTGGTGCCTTCACCGGTTACGAGGTCAAGCGTTATAGCGTTGACGCCAGCACCGGTGGCGCCTACCTGGCCTACGGGCCGGGGCAGATCAGCAAATACTGGCGCCTGTGGGAGCGCCCGGTGCAGCGTATCACCTTTGCCGGTGAGCACACCGACGCCCTGTACCCAGGCACCCTGGAAGGCGCCCTGCGCAGTGGCCAGCGTGCGGCCAGCCAGGTGCAGGACCTGTTGGCCGGTAAGTCCTTCGACCCGGCCAAGGCGGCGCCGGTTGCAGCGGCAGCGGCGGCCGGTGCAGTGGCTGCCAAGCAGGGCAAGGGCGGGTTCTTCTCCAACATGTTTGGTGGTTCGTCCGACAAGGCTGACAAGGCGCCGGTGAAAGAGGAGCCGAAAAAGGTCGAAGAGGCCAAGCAGGACAAGCCGGGCTTCTTCAAGCGCCTGTTTGGCGGTGCGGACAAGCCTGAAGTGAAAGCCGAGTCGATTGCCAAGGCCGAAGAAGTGGCCCCGGTAGCAGCGCCTGCACCTGCTCCACAAGCCGCGCCGGCGCCGGTTGCGCCTGCACCTGTGGTCAAGGAGGCGGCGGCCAAGCCTGCGGCAACCAAGGTCGTTCCGGCCAAGCATGTGCCGGTACACAAGCCAGCGCACAAGCCGGCCGAGGCCAAGAAGGCGACCGCCAAGTCCGAGCCGGCCAAGAAGCCTGTGACCAATACCCAGGCCAAGGCTGGCTGATGTATTGACTGTGCCGTCCTCTTCGCGGGCAAGCCCGCTCCCACAGGTTTCGCGCAGGTTCGAAGGCCTGCGCAGCACATGTGGGAGCGGGCTTGCCCGCGAAGAGGCTGTTACTGGCAACCTCTATTTCCCCGGCTATCGTTAATGTTTCCTTAATGGGAAGCTTACAGAATACATATCGGATTTCTCGATAATCCGAAGCAATTTTTTCCGCTTTTATTCGATACGTTACGCGTTAGTCTGTGCACAGCTTTCACGGGGAATCACGCCAACATGCAACTGCGCAACTCACCTTCTCGCTACGGCGTGGTCAGCATCGTCCTGCACTGGGGCGTGGCGCTGGCAGTCTTCGGCTTGTTCGGCCTGGGCCTGTGGATGGTCGGCCTCGACTACTACAGCCCTTGGCGCAAAGCCGGCCCAGACCTGCACAAGAGCATCGGCCTGGTGCTGCTGGCGGTAATGTTGCTGCGGGTCGTCTGGCGTTTCATCAGCCCGCCGCCACCGGCACCGGCCAACCATGGCGCCTTCACCCGCATGGCGGCCAAGCTCGGCCACCTGGCGCTTTATGCCGGGCTGTTTGCCGTGATGGGCGCCGGTTACCTGATTTCCACTGCCGACGGCGTCGGCATCCCGGTTTTCGGCCTGTTCGAAGTGCCGGCCCTGATCAGTGACCTGCCCGACCAGGCAGATGTGGCTGGCGTGATTCATCTGTGGCTGGCATGGGGCCTGGTAATTTTTGCCGTATTGCATGCCCTGGCAGCACTCAAGCACCATTTCATCGACCGTGACGCGACCCTGACCCGCATGCTGGGCCGCAAAGCTTGACTCTCAACCTCAATTGCATAGGAAGGATATAAGGATGTTGAAAAAGACTTTTGCCGCTCTGGCGCTCGGTACCGCTCTGCTTTCCGCCGGCCAGGCCATGGCTGCCGAGTACAAGATCGACAAGGAAGGCCAGCACGCGTTCGTCGACTGGAAAATCAGCCACCTGGGCTACAGCTTCATCCACGGTACCTTCAAGGACTTCGACGGCAACTTCACCTGGGACAGTGCCAAGCCTGAAGCCAGCAAGATCAACGTCGACCTGAAAACTGCCAGCCTGTGGTCGAATCACGCCGAGCGTGACAAGCACATCGCCAGCGCGGACTTCCTGGACGTGAAGAAGTACCCGGATGCCAAATTCGTTTCTACCGCCGTCAAGTCGACGGGTGCCAAGACTGCTGACGTGACCGGCGACCTGACCCTGCACGGCGTGACCAAGCCGGTCACCTTCAAGGCGACCTTCAACGGTGAAGGCAAAGACCCATGGGGCGGCGAGCGCGCTGGTTTCAACGCCACCACCACGCTGAACCTGAACGACTTCGGCATCAAAGGCCCAGGCCCGACTTCGCAGACCCTGGACCTGGATATCAGTGTTGAAGGTGTGAAACAGAAGTAAGTGATTCTTCGACAATAAAAAACGCCGCCCATTGGGCGGCGTTTTTTTATTCACTCAACCTTTTCGGGTCAACAAGGCCGGGCGCTCACCGCGTGGGCGGCTTGGCAGGTCATCCAGTTGCTCTGGTGTCGGGAAACGGTCCAGTTTGGATTCCTTGCGGATGATCACAGGCTGTTTTTCCGGCTGGCGCGGGTTGCGCACGGCCGGCTCTTGCCGGGCGGCATCATCACGGGCCGGGCGACCACGGCCAGCGCCGCCGCCATCACGACGGGCACCGCCACCGTTGTTGGCGCGCGGTGGGCGTTTTTCGCCGCCGCCGCCACTGCGCTGCTGGCTGCCATTGCGGGCCTGACCCTGGCCACCCGCGTTGCTGCGCTGGCCGTTGCCCTGGCCTTGACCTTGGCCGGCACCTGCACCTGGGCGGCGATTGCGGCCCTGGCCTTTGCCCTGATACGGGCTGACGTAGTCGGCACGGTTACCGAAGTTGTCGATGTCGTCGTCCAGGAACTCTTCCGGGTCACGGTCTGCGGATGCTTTCGGCGCGCTGCTGCTGGCCTGCTGCTGTTGCTGCTGGCGCAACTTCTTGTCACGCGGTTTGCGCGGCTGCTGTTGCTTGTCGCCGCTCTTTTCCTTGTCGGCCGGCTTCTCGGCAGCTTGCTGCTTGGCCTTGCCTTTATCCTTGCCTTTGTCCTTGCGGCCACCGTTGCTGTCTTTACCGCCTTCGCCACGGGCCTGCTGGTTGCGACCGCCACGGCCGTTGTTCTGTGGGCGCTCGCGTACTTCAGGCTTCTCGGCTTCCACCTGGCTGGCGTCAAAGCCCATCAGGTCGCCGTCGGCGATCTTCTGCCGGGTTACCCGTTCGATGCTCTTGAGCAACTTCTCTTCGTCCGGTGCGACCAGCGAAATGGCCTCACCCGAACGACCGGCACGGCCGGTACGGCCAATGCGGTGCACGTAGTCTTCCTCGACATTCGGCAGCTCGAAGTTGACCACGTGGGGCAGTTGGTCGATGTCCAGGCCGCGGGCGGCGATGTCAGTGGCGACCAGTACGCGCACCGTGTTGGCCTTGAAGTCGGCCAAGGCTTTTGTGCGGGCGTTCTGGCTTTTGTTGCCGTGAATCGCGGCGGCAGTCAGGCCTTGCTTTTCCAGGTACTCGGCCAGGCGGTTGGCACCGTGCTTGGTGCGGGTGAACACCAGCACCTGCTCCCAGGCACCCAAGGTGATCAGGTGTGCCAGCAAGGCGCGCTTGTGGCTGGCAGGCAGGCGGTACACGCGCTGCTCGATACGCTCGACGGTGGTGTTCGGCGGCGTGACTTCGATACGCTCCGGGTTGTGCAGGAGCTTGTCGGCGAGGTCGGTGATGTCCTTGGAGAAGGTGGCCGAGAACAGCAGGTTCTGGCGCTTGGCCGGCAGGCGGGCCAGTACTTTCTTGACGTCGTGGATGAAGCCCATGTCGAGCATGCGGTCGGCTTCGTCGAGCACCAGGATTTCCACGTGGGCCAGGTCAACCTTGCCTTGGCCGGCCAGGTCGAGCAGGCGCCCAGGGCAGGCAACCAGCACGTCAACGCCCTTGGCAATGGCCTGCACCTGCGGGTTCATGCCAACGCCGCCGAAAATGCAGGCGCTGACCAGAGGCAGGTCACGGGCATAGACCTTGAAGCTGTCATGCACCTGGGCTGCCAGCTCACGGGTCGGGGTCAGGACCAGCACGCGCGGCTGGCGCGGGCCGTGACGCTGCGACTTGTCGGGGTGGCCGGCGGGGAACAGGCGCTCGAGAATCGGCAGGGCGAAGCCGCCGGTTTTACCAGTACCTGTCTGTGCGGCAACCATCAGGTCGCGGCCTTGCAACACGGCGGGAATAGCCCGCTGTTGCACGGGGGTCGGCTGGGTATAGCCCGCAGCCTCGATAGCGCGGACAAGAGCCTCGGAGAGACCGAGGGAAGCAAAGGACATGGGCGATCCTGTTCTCGTGTGGGCTGGGCCCGTTGGGATGTTCTGCCTGGCGCGACGGGCATCGGTGGGATGCGATCGCGTCCGGTCCAGCTGGGCTTTCACTGCACATCCGGGAAACGGAGGGTGGACGCGAAGGGGCGTCGGTGCCGATCGGGATGCCTGTTGCGAGGCCGAGCGTCCGGGCGTGAGCCGGGCGGGAAGGCCCGAGTATAACAGAGCTATCGCGCTGTGCTGCTTTCCTGCTGCTCAACGGCATTGAGAATGTTTCCGATGTCGCCTGTGTAGCGCTGGTTGATGTCGGCGAAGGCGCGTTCCTGCTTGAAGCGCTGCAGTTCTTCGGCAAAGGCCAGCGCCAGTGCCTCCCGCCCGGGTTTGCGTACCAGCCCCAGGTATTGGTCCTGGCGATTGATCACCAGTGGCAGTTCCTCGATCTGTTGCGCCAGGCCCAGTTGCCGGAGCAGGTGGTGGCCAACCTTGCGGTCGGTGATTGCCAGGTCGATACGACCCAGCAGCAATTTGCCGAAGTTGGCTTCCTGGGTGGGTGCGGCCTCGCGGCGAAAATGCGTAGCCTCGTTGAACGCGGCGCCATAGGCGTAACCGGGGGAGGTGCCTACCGTGAGCCCAGCCATGTCGTCCGGCCCGGTCACGGCATGGCGGCGCGCGCGGGCCTGGAACAGCACGAACTCGACTTGCGACAAAGGCTCGGGCGCGTACACCAGGTAGGGGCGCCGGGATTCGGTCTGGAAGATGTCCAGAATGCCGTCGGCCAGGCCTTGTTCGATCATGGCCAAGCAGCGTTTCCACGGCAGGAACTGCCATTCCACCTCGACACCAAGGCGCTTGAACACCTCGGTGGTCACTTCGTAGTCGATGCCGTGGGGCGTGCCATCTTGCTGATAAATATAGGGCGCCCAGTCATCGGAGACCAGGCGCAAGCGCTCGCCCAAGGCCAACGGGCTCAGGCAGGCGAGCAGCAGGATGCAGAACAGTCGGGCGACGAGTGGCATGGCCGGAGATTACGCGCTCGGCCGGAGCAAGGCCAGTGGGCCTGATATTCAAAGCGGCCGCGATCCTTGTGGGAGCGGGCGTGTCGATGCGTCGAACCGCCGCGAACACGGGCGAAGCCCGTGCCATACACCGCGTCGCCTGTTTCGCGGGCATGCCCGCTCCCACAGGGATTGTGCAAGGCTTTGGGGTTGCGGGCGCATCAGCCTTGCGAGGTTCTCAGCAGATGTGTCTCGATTTCCTTGCGCCGCTCACCCAGCGACAAGCGCAGCCCCGGGTGGCGCAAGCACTGGCGCAGTTGCTCGGGCCGCATCTGGCCGTAGCGGGCATTGAGGTTTTCCAGCGCCTTGTCCCACCAGGCCGGCGCGCAGGCGCGGTCGAACTCGTTAGGGTAGGGGTAGCAGCCATACAGCAGCTCGCGAGCGAACTGGCGTTCGTGGCTGGGCATGGTCAGGCTCAGCGCTTTGTAGCCCAGGCGGTGCAAGGCCGGTGGCCGGGGTAGCTGGTCGTTGACCAGCCGGACGTCAGCCAGCGCCGCCGGGCTCAGTGGGGCGTGGCCATGCTTGCGCAGCCAGGCCTGGATCTTGGCGCGAAATTGCGCCTTGCGGCTCCAGTAGTGGTGGATGACATCGGTGCACTCGGCCACCTCCAGCCTGCGGTAAGCCGCCACTGCCAGGCAGAACTCTTCCAGTGTGTAGGCCTCGCGCGCCAGCGGGTAGAACTCGTCCATCATGGCGATAGAGCGGTCCAGGGTGTCGGCGTTTTCGGCCATGAGGCCGATCACCCCAGAGTTGAGCAGAGGCATCTGGCAGTCGGCCAGGCCCCGCGCTTGCAGAATCGCCAGCAGGTTCTTGTACAGCAGGCACTTCTGGTTTGCGCCGTAGCGCGGGCCGATGGCGTTGCACAGCAGCTTGCCTGGCGCCACGCGGCTGAACAGTTGCAGTGGCGATGAGCGGAAGAAGGTGTCGGTGTCGATCAGCACTGCCAGCGGGTGCTGTTGCAGCACCTGGCGCAGCAGCACATGTTTGCTGCGAAAGTGGTACCCGTGAGGCGCGTTCCATGCCAGGCGCGTGGCTTCGTCCAGCACGTGGACGGTGACGGGCAGTTCGGCATAGGGCTGCGGGTTGTCGGTGTACACCTGGATGTCCATGGCGTCGCCTGCTGCCGTGCCGAGATGAGCAAGGGCGCTGACGATGCTGAAGCAGGCTTCCTGGTGGTAGGTTGCCGGGCCAAAAGCCAGGTAAACAAGCTGTGGGCGCGATGGCTGGGGATGCTGCATGGCTGGCAAGACCTGTGTAACCCGAAAATGAACAAGGCTTTAGTCTATGACCAAAGCCTTAATCATTTCTTAAGCAGACTTTGCCAAAAAGTTTCAGCGCGGCAGCTTCAGGTTATTCCAGATCGCCAGGCTCGGCTCGGCCTGGTTCAGGGTGTAGAAGTGCAGGCCCGGCGCGCCGCCTTGCAGCAGCTGTTCGCACATGCGGGTGATCACTTCTTCGCCAAAGGCCTGGATGCTGGCGGTATCGTCGGCATAGGCTTCCAGCTGCTTGCGGATCCAGCGCGGGATCTCGGCGCCACAGGCGTCGGAGAAGCGTGCCAGCTTGCTGTAGTTGGTGATCGGCATGATGCCGGGCACCACCGGGATGTCCACGCCCAGCTTCTGTGCGCGCTCGACAAAGTAGAAGTAGCTGTCGGCGTTGAAGAAGTACTGGGTGATGGCGCTGTCGGCACCGGCTTTGACCTTGTGCACGAAGTTGGCCAGGTCGGCCTCGAAGTTGCGCGCCTGTGGGTGCATTTCCGGGTAGGCGGCTACTTCCAGGTGGAAGTGATCAGCGGTTTCCTGGCGGATGAACTCGACCAGGTCGCTGGCGTAGCGCAGCTCGCCACTGGCCATGCCCATGCCTGATGGCAGGTCGCCACGCAGGGCGACGATGCGTTTGATGCCAGCAGCCTTGTACTCGGCCAGCAGGGCGCGCAGGTCGTCTTTGGAGTCGCCCACGCACGACAGGTGCGGCGCGGCAGGTACCTTCACTTCGCTTTCCAGCTGCAGCACGGTGTTCAGCGTGCGGTCGCGGGTGGAGCCGCCAGCGCCGTAGGTGCAGGAGAAGAAGTCCGGGTTGTAGGTGGCCAGCTGCCGGGCAACGCCCATCAGCTTTTCATGACCGGCGTCGGTCTTGGTCGGGAAGAACTCGAAACTGTAGCGGCGTTCTTGTGACATCACTCGTTCCTCAAGCAGCCTGCTTCAAGCGGCAGGCTGCAAGTAAAAGCCAGGGCGGTGTGGGCCGGCCTGGCTTGGGCATCGTTGCGAAGCGTTGCCTGTGAACGCTTAGTAGCGGTAGGCGTGCGGCTTGAACGGGCCTTCGACGGTCACGCCGATGTAGTCGGCTTGCTGCTTGGTCAGCTGGGTGACCACGCCGCCGAAGCCGCGGACCATTTCCAGGGCGACTTCTTCGTCGAGTTTCTTCGGCAGCACTTCAACGGTCAGGCGCTCGGCTTTCTTCTCGTCCGACAGGTCGGCGAACTTCTGCTCGAACAGGAAGATCTGGGCCAGTACCTGGTTGGCGAACGAACCGTCCATGATGCGGCTTGGGTGGCCAGTGGCGTTACCCAGGTTGACCAGGCGGCCTTCGGCCAGCAGGATCAGGTAATCGTCGTTCTGCGGGTCGAAGCTGCCAGCGCCGGTGCGGTGGATCTTGTGCACCTGCGGCTTGACCTCTTCCCAGGCCCAGTTCTTGCGCATGAAGGCGGTGTCGATCTCGTTGTCGAAGTGGCCGATGTTGCAGACCACGGCACGCTTCTTCAGGGCCTTGAGCATGTTGGCGTCGCAGACGTTCACGTTACCGGTGGTGGTCACGATCAGGTCGATCTTGCCCAGCAGGGCCTTGTCGATGCTGGCTTCGGTGCCGTTGTTGATACCGTCGATGAACGGCGAAACCAGCTCGAAGCCATCCATGCAGGCTTGCATGGCGCAGATCGGGTCCACTTCGGTGACCTTCACGATCATGCCTTCCTGGCGCAGGGACTGGGCCGAACCCTTGCCCACGTCACCGTAGCCGATCACCAGGGCCTGCTTGCCCGACAGCAGGTGGTCGGTACCACGCTTGATGGCGTCGTTCAGGCTGTGACGGCAGCCGTACTTGTTGTCGTTCTTGCTCTTGGTAACCGAGTCGTTGACGTTGATGGCCGGCACTTTCAGCTCGCCCTTGGCCAGCATGTCCAGCAGGCGGTGCACGCCAGTGGTGGTCTCTTCGGTCACACCGTGCACGCGGTCCAGTACCTGTGGGTACTTCTTGTGCAGCAGTTCGGTCAGGTCGCCACCGTCGTCGAGGATCATGTTGGCGTCCCATGGCTGGCCATCTTTCAGGATGGTCTGCTCCAGGCACCACTCGTACTCTTCTTCGGTTTCACCTTTCCAGGCGAATACCGGGATGCCGGCGGCGGCGATGGACGCGGCGGCCTGGTCTTGAGTAGAGAAGATGTTGCAGGACGACCAGCGTACTTCGGCACCCAGGGCAACCAGGGTTTCGATCAGCACGGCAGTCTGGATGGTCATGTGAATGCAGCCCAGGATCTTCGCACCCTTGAGCGGTTGCTCGGTCAGGTACTTGCGACGCAGGCCCATCAGCGCAGGCATTTCCGATTCGGCAATGATGGTTTCGCGACGGCCCCAGGCGGCCAGGGAGATGTCGGCGACTTTGAAATCGGTAAAACCAGCAGGCATGTTTGCAGCGCTCATGAGAGCCTCCATTCGTAGTGTGCGAATGGGCGCCGTTGTGCGTTAAGCGCCCGCGAGAGCGAGCAACGCCCCATCCGAGCCTGACAGGCCTAGCCTGCTGCAGCGCCCCTCGGACAGGTGGCGGGCATGGCACCGCTGTGGGCAACCATGTGAAACGGCGCAGATTATAGCCGCCCCCGCCAGCTTGCCCAAGGTTTTCTGTCGATTAATCGCGACGATAGTCGATGTTCAATGGAGCGATGGCGGCCGCTCTGCCATCATTGCCCTACGTTAGCCAAGCAGGTCAGGAGTACAGATGAACTTTCACACCCGCAAGTGGGTTAAACCCGAAGACCTCAACCCCAATGGCACCCTGTTCGGTGGCAGCCTGTTGCGCTGGATCGACGAAGAGGCAGCGATCTACGCCATCGTCCAGCTGGGCAACCAGCGCGTGGTGACCAAGTACATTTCGGAAATCAACTTCGTCAGCGCTTCGCGTCAGGGCGACATTATCGAACTGGGCATCACCGCCACCGAGTTCGGCCGCACCTCGATCACTCTCAAGTGCGAAGTGCGCAACAAGATCACCCGCAAGAGCATTCTGACGGTCGACAAGATGGTGTTCGTCAACCTGGGTGAAGATGGCTTGCCGGCGGCGCACGGGCGCACCGAGATCAAGTATGTGCAGGACCAGTTCCCGGATTCTGCCGTAGAGTGATTTTCTGGGGCTGCTTTGCAGCCCATCGCGACACAAGGCCGCTCCTACAGGGGAACGCGATCTCTTGTAGGAGCGGCCTTGTGTCGCGATGGGCCGCACAGCGGCCCCAAATTCTCAAGGTTGGGCGCTAACCTTGCGCACCACCCGGCCAATGCTCAACCCCTGCACCAGAATCGATGACAGCACCACGATGTAGGTGATCGACAGCAGCAGGTCACGCTCCTCGCCCAGTGGCAGCGACAGCGCCAGGGCTACCGATACCCCGCCACGCAAGCCACCCCAGGTCAGTACCCGCACTGTGCCTTTGGGCACCGGGCGCCAGCGGCGCAGCAGCACGATGGCCGGTGCCACGGTCAGCAGCCTCGACAGCAGCACCGCCAGTGCCAGTACGCCGCCGGCCGCCAGGTGCATCCAGTTGAACGGCAGCAGCAACAGTTCCAGGCCGATCAGCGCGAACAGCAGGGCGTTGAGCATGTCATCGATCAACTCCCAGAAACCGTCCATGTAACGACGGGTCATGTCGTTCATCGCCAGGTTACGCCCCAGGTTACCGATGATCAGGCCGGCCACCACCATGGCGATCGGCGCGGAGACGTGCAGCTCGTAGCACATGGCCGAGCCACCGATGACCAGTGCCAGGGTCAGCATGACTTCCACCTGATACTGCTCGACGCTCTTGATCATGCGGTAAGTGGCGTAGCCGATCAGGCCGCCGAATACCACACCGCCGATGGCCTCGCGGGCGAACAGGATCGCCGTGTCGGTCATGCTCGGCGTTTCCCCCAGCTGGATGATGCCCAGCAACACGGTGAACACCACCACCGCAGTGCCGTCGTTGAACAACGACTCGCCGACGATGGTGGTTTTCAGCGGTTTGGAGGCATTGGCGGTACGCAGCGCGCCCAGCACGGCAATCGGGTCGGTGGGCGAGATCAGTGCACCGAACAGCAGGCAGTAGATCAGCGGGACCTGCCAGCCGAACATCGCGAATACCCAGTGCGACAGGTAGCCGATGACCACGGTGGCGATCAGTACGCCAATCGTCGCGAGCAAGCCGATCGGCCAGCGATAACTGCGCAAATCGCTGAGGTTCACGTGCAAGGCGCCGGCAAACAGCAGGAACGCCAGCATCCAGTGCATCAGCAGGTCGTTGAAATCGATCTGGTTCATCAAGCCTTCGACGCGTGCTTCCAGGCCAGGGAAGCCAATCAGGCTCAGGCCCTGCAGCATCAGCGAGAACAGCAACGCCGTGACCATCACGCCGATGGCAGGGGGCAGGCCGATGAAGCGGTAATTGACGTAGGTAAGAAGGGTGGTGAGGCAGATAAACGCGGCAACTAATTCAAGCATCCCAAATCCTGTAACAGTGGCTTCCAAGTCGTTACCCGAATGACTCGGGCAGTTCTTTGATGACCTGGCGCGGGGTTCGGGACACAGGCTTTGACCGGATAAGTCAAAATCGTTCCCGAAAACTGGCTGCACTGGGTACCCTGTGGGAGCGGGCGCGCCCGCGAACACCGGCAAAGCCGGTGCCATACACCGAGTCGCTTTCTTCGCGGGCGTGCCCGCTCCCACAAAGCCGCCCTGCGCGCTGTATATTCACAGCCATAAAAAGCCAAAAGGATAAGAAGGCGTGTTGGCAACATCCCTGGTGCTGGTCGCCGCCCTGCTGCATGCGACCTGGAATACCCTGATCAAATTCAGCGCAGAGCGGCTGCTAGTGATCGCCAGCATGGATACGGTGGCACTGGCCTTCGCGGTGGTGGCCGTTCCCTTTGTCGAAGTCCCGCCTGCCACTATCTGGCCTTGGTTGCTGGCCTCGGCGCTCGCCGAGCAGCTGTACCGCTACCTGCTGATACAGGCCTATCGCGTGGGCGACCTGGGGCTGGTCTATCCTCTGATGCGCGGGCTGTCGCCATTGGTGGTGCTGGGGTTGACCCTGGCCTTTGCCGGGGAGTCGCTGAGCCAGCAGCAGATCATCGGCATCCTGCTGATCCCCTGTGGCATGGCCTGCCTGCTGTGGCAGGGCGGTGGTGGCGACCGGTTGCCCTGGTCGATGCTGCCGGTGGTCGCCCTGATCGGCCTGTGCATTGGCTGCTACACCTGGTTTGACGGCCAGGCCGTGCGCTTGTGGGGCAAGCCTTGGGACTACCTGGTCTGGCTGACCTTGCTCAGTGCCTGGCAATTCCCGCTACTGGCCAGTGTGGCGCGGCGAGCACCGTTCGTGCTGTTCTGGCGAACACAATGGCGCCTGGGGCTGGCGGTAGGGTTCTGCGTATTGTTCAGTTACGCCCTGGTGTTGTGGGCCATGCATCTGGGCTCAGTGGCAGAGGCGGCAGCGTTGCGCGAACTGAGCGTGATCCTGGTGGTGCTGTTCGGCATGCGCTACCTCAAAGAACCTTTTGGCGGGCCGAGACTCCTAGCTTGCGGGCTGGTCCTGGCAGGCATGCTGGTGATGAAGCTCTAACCCATTTTCGAACAAGGAGTCCTGCGCATGACCGTTGCCCTGTGGTGCATTTTGATCGCGCTGCTGTTGAACCCGCTATGTGCCTTGATCGCCAAGGTGAGCAGCGGCCGCTTCGGCCTGAAGGACAATCATGACCCGCGGGCTTTTCTTGATACCTTATCGGGCCTGCCAAGGCGTGCGCATGCTGCGCAGCAGAACGGCTACGAGGCGTTTCCGGCATTCGCCGCAGCGGTGCTGGTGGCGGATATCGTCGGCAATGCCGAGCAGGTGACGCAGGATGTGCTGGGGGTGATGTACATCACCAGCCGGCTGCTTTACATCATCTGCTACCTGGCCGATTGGGCTGCACTGCGCTCGCTGGTGTGGTTTGCCGGGTTGGCGCTGATCGTGGCGTTCTTTGTGGTTTCGGTCTGAAACCGAGTCGCCTGCTTCGCGGGCTTGCCCGCTCCCACAGGTACAACGCAGCATTCAAGGGCTGTGGTGTACCTGTGGGAGCGGGCGAGCCCGCGAAGAATCCATCGCCGATCAAGGCACTTTAGGTACTTCGGGCAGTGGCTGACCCTTGGGCCACAGCATCCAGATCTGCCCTTGCTGCTTCATGTTCCCGGCCAGTTCGCCGGCCTCCGGCCCGGTACCCCAGAACAGGTCGGCACGCACTTCGCCGGCAATTGCCCCGCCCGTGTCCTGTGCCCCCACCGGGCGCACCACCGGCGAGCCGTCCGGGCGTGTGGTAGAGAGCCACAGCAGGCTGCCCAACGGGATTACTTTGCGGTCGATCGCCACGCTGTAACCCGCTGTCAGCGGCACGTTCAGCGACCCGCGCGGGCCTTCGTTGCTGTCCGGGCGGGTGCTGAAGAACACGTAGCTGGGGTTGCTGGCCAGCAGTTCCGGCACGCGCTGCGGGTTGGCCTCGGCCCAGGCATGAATGGCACCCATGCTCACTTCTTCTTTTTTCAGCTGGCCCTGTTCCACCAGCCAGCGCCCGATTGGCCGGTAAGGGTGGCCGTTCTGGTCGGCATAGCCCAGGCGCAGTTGCCGGCCGTCCTCCAGCTGGACGCGGCCAGAACCCTGGATCTGCAGGAACTGCAGGTCCATCGGGTCGGTCAGCCAGGCCAGCACCGGAGCCTTGACGCCGTCACGATTGATCACTTCGGCAGTGTCGTAAGGCTTGAGCACTCGGCCATCGAGGCGACCGCGCAGGCGTTTGCCCTTCAACTCGGGGTACACGCTGGCCAGATCGACCACGATCATGTCTTCAGGGGGGCCGTAAACCGCCACATGGTTGGTCGCCGACTGCTTCAGGCTGCCGGGGTAGACCGGCTCGTAATAACCGGTAATCAGGCCGTTGGCATTGTTCTCGGCCGAGCGCAGGCCGTACACCGCCAGGTTCTGCTCCAGGAAGGTACGCACCTGGGCGGCACTCGCCGTGGCGCTGCCGGCCGCTTCGCAGGTAGCGGCCCAGACCGCGTCCCGCTTGAGCTTCTCGCAGCCACTACGCCAGGCGTAGAAACCGGCCAGCAGGTCTTCATCGCTGACTGCCGGCAGGTCTTTCCAGGTGGCCGGGGCGTAGGTAGCGATGGCGTGGGGTTCGGGCTTGGCGTTCTCGCCGCCGTTGCAACCGGCCAGCAAGGCCAGCACCGGCAGTGTCCAGGCCAGGTGGCGCAGGGCAGATTTCATGAGTGTGTTCCTGTCATGGGCGAACATGAAGATTCGCCCCTGTATTTTATGTGGCTATTGGTCTTTGGCCCTTGGACAGCGATACTGGCCGCCCATTTGCGTAGGCCGAAGTGAGCGTGATGTTGAAGCGATTGACCGTTGTTCTGCTGGCAGCACTGGCGCTGGGTGGTTGTGACCGGGTTGACCCGAACTCGCCGCTGGGCAAGCGCAAGGTGATCTTCAAGGACATGCTCAAGACCAGCGAAGACCTGGGTGGCATGCTGCGTGGCCGGTTGCCGTTCGACGGGGTCAAGTTTGCCGACGGTGCGCTGAAACTGGACGGCCTTGCACATCAGCCCTGGCAGCACTTTCCACAGGTACGCGATGGCGGCGACAGCGCCGCCCGCGCCGAAGTATGGGAGCGCCAGGCGCGCTTTCATGACCTGGCCCGGCAACTGGAGGGCGTTACCGGCGAACTGGTCGGCGTAACCCGTAGCCAGCCGCTGGATGTCGCGCAGTTGAAAGGGCCGATGGACAAGGTGGAAGCAGCGTGCAAGGCCTGTCATACCGAGTTTCGTAATCACTGAACACGTCATCGCTCTCACAGGCCAACACGTAACCACTTGATTGGCAGCGAACCTGTGGGAGCGGGCTTGCCCGCGAACACCGGCGAAGCCGGTGCCATACATCGCGTCGGCTTCTTCGCGGGCAAGCCCGCTCCCACAGGGTCAAGCGGCGGTTGATCAAGCTATGTTCGTCTATCAGCGGTCCAGGTCGTCGACTGCTTCCTGCAGCTCTTTACGCGACTCGGCCAGCTTGTCCTTGCGCTTGTTGATCTTCTCGGCGTCGCCTTTCTTCTCGGCTTTCTTCAAGTCCTTTTCCCGCTGAGCCACTTCATGGCGTGCGTCGAGCACCTTCTGCTCACGCTCCTTGCGCAGGCTGGCGTCGGTGCAGTTGTCCACTCCGCGCAGGGCTTCTTCCAGCCCGGCCACCTGGTCGTTGTTGCCATGGTCGCGGGCAATCTTCAGCTGGTTCTCGATGGCACTGCGCTTGGCCGCGCAACCTGTCAGGCCGGCATCAGGCTCGGCAGCCTGGGCAGCGCCCGTAGCCAGGCCAAGTGTTGCGAGCAGCAAAAGGGTCGAAATACGTTTCATGAAAAGCCTCCTGGACGGGGCGGGGCAGCAAAAGTTGGTGGAAATCCTGCCTTGGTTTTGCCCATTTAGAAACCCTTGTCGGGTTTTTCTGGTGCAATCTCAGGGGTTGCCTACGGGTAAATTGGTAAAAAATCATTGCTCGCTGGGTTCGCTACCGTTCTGGAACCCGTGGATACCTGCCTTGGACAGCTCTGCCGCAAGGGCTTGAACCTCGCTGGCCGCAAAAAACGCCGTCAACTGCTGCCCGCGCTTTTCGCCAATACCGGCCATGGCCTGCCATTCACGACTGCTGCGCTTTTCCAGCGCTTGCCAGTCACCTGCCACCGGCATGCGCGACGGTATGGGGGCACCCAGCCCGCGCAGCCATTGGGCAAAAGGCCGTGAGCGAGCGGCGTTGAAGCTGCTCAGCAACTGTGCAGAGGTTGCCTCACTGATGCCGGATACCCGCCCCAGGCGCCCGGCATCCAGGTGCAGCCAGTCGGTCATCGAAGTCACCAGGCCGGCATCCACCAGTCGCCGCCAGGTGCCCGGCCCGGTACGTGGCAGGGCCAGCCCTTGTTTGCTACTGAGCCAGGTCAGGCGGGCAATGAATTGCTCCTCGCAGCCCTCGCTGGCCTGCCAGCAACTGTGGGCGTGATAGCGGTCGGGTGCAGGCGCGCTGACTGCCTTGCGTTCGGTCGCGCGGTGCACCACCTGCTCCAGGCGCGGGATGGTCAGCCCGGCCAGGCTGATGGCCACCTGGTCACCAGGGCGGATGTCGAGGCTGTGCCAGCGCGCCAGCGAGCCCAGGCTTACCTGGCTAACCCGCCGGTCGTCCAGGGTTACTGGCAGTAGATGCAGCACTGGCGTAACCCTGCCGGTGCGGCCAACCCTAAAGCGTACTTCGCGCACTTCGGCCAAGGCCTGCATGTAGGGGTACTTCCAGGCCGCGATCCAGTAGGGCGCCTTGGCCTGCCAGCGCTCGGCGGGTGGTCGGTTGCCCTGGCGCAGGATCACGCCGTCAGTGGCGAACGGCAGGGCAGAGCGGTACCAGTGATCTCGCCAATGGGCTGCGTCGTCCAGGGTGTCGATGGCAACGCTGAAGCGCAGGGCTTCCGGGAAGCCCAGTTGCGCCAGTTGCTCCAGGCGCTCCGCCTGCTGGCCTGGGCCGTGCGGCCAGCCCCAGACGAACAGGCCGATACCCGCGCCTTGTTCGCCGGTCAGTTGCTTGCGTGCCAGCAGCCCGGCCACACTGCCGCGGGCGTTGACGCTACCTGCCCGGGCTTGAACGTGCTGGTCCAGGCGCAGGTACAGCTCACCCTGCAATTGAAGGTCGATTGCCTGCGGTAACTGCCGGGTGATATTGCCAAGCTGGGGAATGTGCCGGCTCCAGTCGTGGCCTTGCGCGCCGTCGCCACGGCTGATCAACTGCACCAACTGGCCTTGCCGATAGATAAGCGAAACCGCAACACCATCGACCTTGGGCTGCACCCACACCCCGCTTTTGCCGGCCAGCCAGCGTGCCACGGCCTGGCGGTCGGGCAGCTTGTCGACGCCGGTATGCAATACCGGATGGTTGATCGGGCCGCGGGCAATGGCCAAGGGCGGCGGGCTGGCGGCAAGGCCAAAGCATTGCTGAAGGTGGCCCAGGCGCTGGCGGCTCTGGTCGTACAATTCGTCGGCCACCAGCGCGATACCCTGGCGATGGTAATGGTCATCCCAACGGGCAAGGGTGGCTTGTAGTTGTGCGACTTCGGCATCGACCTGCCCTGGCGTCCAGTCGGGGCACTGTTCGGCCCAGGCCAATGGAGCCCGCAGCAACAGCAGCAGCGTGAACAACAGTGGGTAACGCATGGCCAGCATCCTTGCGTGGCGGGTGGGAACACCCAGCCTAGGCAGGTACGCAGGTGCTTGCCGCCGCGCGATTGTCAGCCGATATGTCACAAAAAAGCCCCTGCCGATCACTCGGCAGGGGCTTTCGCCTGGTGCTGTAGGAAACTTACAGGCCGGCAGCGTCACGCAGCGACTGGGCGCGGTCGGTGCGCTCCCAGGTGAAGGTGGTGAAGGTGTCGTCGCCGACAGTCTTCTGCTGCGGCTCGCGGCCGAAGTGACCGTAGGCGGCAGTTTCCTGGTACATCGGGTGCAGCAGGTCGAGCATGGTGGTGATGGCATACGGGCGCAGGTCGAAGCACTCGCGCACCAGCTGGATGATCTTGTCGTCGGAAACCTTGCCGGTGCCGAAGGTGTTGATCGAGATGGAGGTCGGCTGGGCCACGCCGATGGCGTAGGACACCTGGATCTCGCAGCGCTCGGCCAGGCCGGCGGCAACGATGTTCTTGGCCACGTAGCGGCCGGCGTAGGCGGCGGAACGGTCGACCTTGGACGGGTCCTTGCCGGAGAACGCGCCACCACCATGGCGGGCCATGCCGCCGTAGGAGTCGACGATGATCTTGCGGCCGGTCAGGCCGCAGTCACCCACCGGGCCACCGATGATGAAGTTGCCGGTCGGGTTGATGTGGTACTGGGTACCTTTGTGCAGCAGTTCGGCAGGCAGGGTGTGCTTGACGATCAGCTCCATCACGGCTTCTTGCAGGTCTTTCTGCGAAACCTCAGGGTTGTGCTGGGTCGACAGCACAACGGCGTCGATACCGACCACCTTGCCGTTTTCGTAGCGGCAGGTGACCTGCGACTTGGCATCCGGGCGCAGCCATGGCAGCAGGCCGGACTTGCGCGCTTCGGCCTGGCGCTCGACCAGGCGGTGCGAGAAGCAGATCGGCGCCGGCATCAGCACTTCGGTTTCGTTGCTGGCATAGCCGAACATCAGGCCCTGGTCACCGGCGCCCTGGTCTTCTGGCTTGGAGCGGTCCACGCCCTGGGCGATGTCCACCGACTGCTTGCCGATGATGTTCATCACGGCGCAGGTGGCGCCGTCGAAGCCGACGTCGGAGCTGTTGTAGCCGATGTCGATGATGACCTTGCGCACCAGGTCTTCCAGGTCGACCCAGGCCGAAGTGGTGACTTCGCCGGCGATGATGGCGACACCGGTCTTGACCAGGGTTTCGCAGGCTACGCGGGCGTATTTGTCCTGGGCGATGATGGCATCAAGGACGGCGTCCGAAATCTGGTCGGCGATCTTGTCCGGATGCCCTTCGGACACGGACTCGGAGGTGAAAAGGGAGTATTCGCTCATCTCGAAGGTTCCTGAAATTTACCGATGGTGTATGTCGCCAGCCGTCCGCTGGAAATGGCGGACCTGGATCTGGAAACCGTTACGCAAGCCTACGTACAGGCTGTCCGCATGGGCCAGCCCGGCAGCGTTGGCCCAGCGGGCCAGGTCGTCCTGTTCAAAGCCAAGCCAAAGGTCGCCGCAGGCGTCCCGCGCCCACCCCTGGTCATGGCTGCACAATTCGGTGACCAGCAGGCTGCCGCCTGCTTTCACCCGCTTGGCCAGCTGGCGCAAGGCCAGGGCCGGGTCGCTGAAATGGTGCAGCACCATGTTCAGCACAACGCAGTCGGCGGCCACATCCGTTGCACCCAGTGCATCGCCCAACTGCAGGTTGACGTTGTCGAGCCCTTCGCGTTGGCACACCTGGCGCGCCAGCTCGAGCATGGTCGGGCTGTTGTCCAGGGCGGTTACCTGGGCAAAGCGCCGGGCCAGGTCGGGCAGGAAACCGCCGTCACCGGGGCCTACCTCCAGGGCGCTGGCGGCCGGGTCGAAATGCAGCTTGTCGAGCAGCGCCAGCAGGCTTTCGCGGTACTGCGGCAGGCCGGCGATCAGGTCTTGCTGGGCGCGGAACTTCTCCTCCACGCGCAGGAAGAAGTCCTGGCTGGTGGCGGCGCGGCGCTGCTGTACCTGGGCTATGCGTGCTTGCACGTCGGACGGCAGGGCCAATTCGTCGACTTCTTCAAGCAGCGCCGCATGCAGCCGGCCACCCAGGCGCAGGCTGTCGGGCAGGGCGCGGCGGTAGAAGATGGCATTGCCTTCGCGGCGGGTGGCTACCAGTTCGGCCTGGGCCAGCACCTTCAGGTGGTGGCTCATGCCCGACTGGCCGATGTCGAAGATCTGCGCCAGTTCCAGCACGCCGAACGAGTCGTTGGCCAGGGCGCGCAATACGTTCAGGCGCAGCGCGTCGCCACTGGCCTTGCACAGGGCGGCCAATGCTTCGCGTTGCTCGGGGATCGATTGCGCACGGAGATTCATGGGGCGGCAGTCTAGACAGGCATCAGTGCCCTAGCAAGGCCAATATCAAAAAGTTTTGATATTGGCGATGAGCTGCAAGCCGAAAGCTTCTAGCTACAAGCTTTAGAGCGGTCCGCGTCGGGCTCTGCCCTTTACTTGCAGCTTAAAGCTTGCCGCTTGGCGCTTAAATGTTTGCCCCAAGCCCCCCCAGTGGGCGAAAATGGTCGCCTTTTTTCGTGTCACCACCTATTCAAGCCCCCCAGGAGATCAGCGATGCCCAGCCGTCGTGAACGTGCCAACGCCATTCGTGCCCTCAGCATGGATGCCGTGCAAAAGGCCAACAGCGGCCACCCAGGTGCCCCCATGGGCATGGCGGATATCGCCGAAGTGCTTTGGCGCGACTATCTGAAGCACAACCCGAGCAACCCGAGCTTCGCCGACCGTGACCGCTTCGTGCTGTCCAACGGCCACGGTTCGATGCTGATCTACTCGCTGCTGCACCTGACCGGCTACGACGTCACCATCGATGACCTCAAGTCGTTCCGCCAGCTGCACAGCCGTACCCCGGGCCACCCTGAGTTTGGCTATACCCCGGGCGTAGAGACCACCACCGGCCCGTTGGGCCAGGGCCTGGCCAACGCCGTGGGCTTTGCCCTGGCTGAAAAAGTGCTGGGCGCCCAGTTCAACCGTGAAGGCCACAACGTCGTCGACCACAACACCTACGTGTTCTTGGGCGACGGCTGCATGATGGAAGGTATCTCCCACGAAGTTGCCTCGCTGGCCGGTACCCTGGGCCTGAACAAGCTGGTTGCCTTCTATGACGACAACGGCATCTCCATCGACGGCGAAGTGGAAGGCTGGTTCACCGACGACACGCCGAAGCGTTTCGAGTCCTACAACTGGCTGGTGATCCGCAACGTCAATGGCCACGACGCCGACGAGATTCGTACCGCCATCGATACCGCCCGCAAGAGCGACCGTCCAACCCTGATCTGCTGCAAGACCATCATCGGTTTCGGTTCGCCAAACAAGCAGGGCAAGGAAGACTGCCACGGCGCGCCACTGGGCAACGACGAAATCGCCCTGGCCCGCAAGGAACTGAACTGGAACCACGGTCCGTTCGAAGTCCCGGCCGATATCTATGCCGAGTGGGATGCCAAGCAAGCCGGCGCCAAGGCCGAAGCTGAATGGAACACGCGTTTCGACGCCTATGCCGCAGCCTTCCCGGAACTGGCCAGCGAGCTCAAGCGCCGCCTGAGCGGTGAGCTGCCAGCCGACTTCGCGGAAAAAGCCGCTGCCTATATTGCTGAAGTCGCTGCCAAGGGCGAGACCATCGCCAGCCGCAAGGCCAGCCAGAATACCCTGAACGCGTTCGGCCCCCTGCTGCCGGAGCTGCTGGGTGGCTCGGCCGACCTGGCCGGCTCCAACCTGACCCTGTGGAAAGGTTGCAAGGGCGTCAGCCATGAAGATGCCAATGGCAACTACATGTACTACGGCGTGCGCGAGTTCGGCATGACCGCCATCATGAACGGCGTTGCCCTGCACGGTGGCCTGGTGCCTTACGGCGCGACCTTCCTGATGTTCATGGAATACGCCCGCAACGCCGTGCGCATGTCGGCACTGATGAAGCAACGTGT
>NZ_JBNNVS010000061.1:0-23301 GCF_050280665.1 Pseudomonas sp. NPDC089547
CTGTGCTCGGAGTTCGAGACTTCGCCCAGGGTCGCACGGCACTCAGCCAGTACTTTACGCATCTCACCGGAACGCAGACGCAGAGTCACGTATACGCCGTCACGAGCGATCAGCTGAGCCGAAGCACCAGCGGAACGAGCGATCTGAGCACCTTTACCCGGCTTCAGTTCGACGCCGTGAATGGTGCTACCTACTGGGATGTTGCGCAGCTGCAGGGAGTTACCGGCCTTGATTGGGGCCAGGGCACCTGCGATCAGCTGGTCACCAGCGCTCACACCTTTAGGGGCGATGATGTAGCGACGCTCACCGTCTGCGTAGCACAGCAGGGCGATGTGAGCAGTACGGTTTGGATCGTATTCGATACGCTCGACAGTGGCTGGAATGCCATCTTTGTCGTTGCGACGGAAGTCGACCAGACGGTAATGCTGCTTATGACCACCACCAACGTGACGAGTGGTAATGCGGCCATTGTTGTTACGACCACCAGACT
This sequence comes from Pseudomonas sp. NPDC089547, assembly GCF_050280665.1. Classification (NCBI taxonomy): domain Bacteria; kingdom Pseudomonadati; phylum Pseudomonadota; class Gammaproteobacteria; order Pseudomonadales; family Pseudomonadaceae; genus Pseudomonas; species Pseudomonas sp. NPDC089547. Next base: position 491 of record NZ_JBNNVS010000061.1, read on the forward strand.
TCGATTTCTTCTCGAGCAGCGGTGCGTGAGGAGCGCCTTTGTGCAGCTCCTTGTTGACCACCTTGACCACGAAACGGCGGCCAGGGGAAGTCGGTTTGCATTTAACGATTGCCATGATGCACCCCTTCCTTACTCAGCACTGCTGCTGAAATCGAGATCTTGGCCTGGCTGAAGGGAGACGATCGCCTTCTTCCAGTCATTACGCTTGCCCAGACCACGTGCGGTACGCTTGGTTTTACCCAGAACGTTAACAGTCGACACGTTTTCAACTTTTACGTTGAACAGGCCTTCGACAGCTTTCTTGATTTCCAGCTTGGTTGCATCGGTAGCAACCTTGAATACGAACTGGCCTTTTTTCTCAGCCAGAACGGTAGCCTTCTCGGAAACGTGCGGGCCAAGGAGGACTTTAAATACGCGTTCCTGGTTCATCCCAGCAGCTCCTCGAATTTCTTCACGGCCGAGACAGTGATCAACACTTTCTCGTATGCGATCAGACTGACCGGGTCGGAACCCTGTACGTCACGTACATCGACGTGCGGCAGGTTGCGAGCAGCCAGGTACAGGTTCTGATCAACAGCGTCGGAAACGATCAGTACATCGCTCAGACCCATGCCGTTCAGCTTGTTCAGCAGATCTTTGGTTTTCGGTGCTTCAACAGCGAAGTCCTGAACCACGACCAGACGGTCGCTACGCACCAGCTCAGCGAGGATGGAGCGCAGGGCTGCGCGATACATCTTCTTGTTGAGCTTCTGCGAGTGATCTTGAGGGCGAGCTGCGAAGGTTACACCACCGCCACGCCAGATCGGACCACGAGTGGTACCAGCACGAGCACGGCCAGTACCCTTCTGACGCCATGGGCGCTTACCGCCACCAGCCACGTCGGAACGGGTCTTTTGCTGCTTGGTGCCCTGACGGCCGCCGGCCATGTAGGCCACGACTGCTTGGTGAACCAGCGTCTCGTTGAATTCGCCACCGAAAGTCAGTTCGGAAACTTCGATCGCCTGAGCGTCATTTACATTGAGTTGCATGTCAGTTTCCCCTTAACCGCGAGCCTTGACAGCTGGACGTACAACCACGTCGCCGCCAGTAGCGCCAGGAACGGCACCCTTGACCAGCAGCAGGTTGCGCTCAGCGTCTACGCGAACTACTTCCAGGGACTGAACAGTCACGCGCTCGGCGCCCATGTGACCGGACATTTTCTTGCCCTTGAACACACGACCAGGAGTCTGGCACTGGCCGATGGAACCAGGAACACGGTGCGACACGGAGTTACCGTGGGTGTTGTCCTGACCACGGAAGTTCCAGCGCTTGATGGTACCGGCGAAGCCTTTACCTTTGGACTGACCAGTAACGTCTACCAGCTGGCCTGCAGTGAAGAGTTCAGCTTTGATCAGATCGCCAGCCTGGAAATCGCCTTCTTCAAGACGGAACTCCCAAACACCGCGACCAGCGGCAACGTTAGCCTTGGCGAAGTGGCCTGCCTGAGCGGCAGTCACACGCGAAGCACGACGCTCGCCGACAGTGACTTGCACTGCACGGTAGCCATCGGTTTCTTCAGTTTTGAACTGGGTGACACGATTCGGCTCGATCTCAATGACCGTGACCGGAATGGAGACACCTTCTTCGGTGAAAATGCGGGTCATACCGCACTTGCGACCGATTACACCAATAGTCATGTTGTAAACCTCATGAGTGTACGGGGCTTTCACCCGCTATGGCCGCCCATTTCAGAGCGTTACACGACTAGACCGAAGTCTTAGCCGAGGCTGATCTGTACTTCCACACCTGCCGCCAGATCAAGCTTCATCAGCGCGTCAACGGTTTTATCCGTTGGCTGGACGATGTCCAGAACACGCTTATGAGTGCGAATCTCGTACTGGTCACGCGCGTCTTTGTTGACGTGCGGGGAGACCAGAACGGTGAAACGCTCTTTGCGGGTAGGCAGTGGAATTGGACCACGCACTTGTGCACCAGTACGTTTCGCGGTTTCCACGATTTCCTGGGTGGATTGGTCGATCAGGCGATGGTCGAAAGCCTTCAACCTGATACGGATTTGCTGATTTTGCATTGGATTTCAGACTCCAGGCTGTTCCCAACGGACGCACTACGCCCGCTAAAAGGAGGCGTGATTCTATAGACGCCCCAATTTAGTGTCAACCCAATAAAAAAAGCCCCCGCTGAGCGGAGGCTTTTTTCAATCGGTCGAGTGATTACTCGATGATTTTGGCTACGACGCCGGCGCCGACGGTACGACCGCCTTCACGGATAGCGAAGCGCAGACCGTCTTCCATTGCGATGGTCTTGATCAGGGTAACAGTCATCTGAATGTTGTCACCTGGCATTACCATTTCAACGCCTTCCGGCAGTTCGCAGTTACCGGTCACGTCAGTGGTACGGAAGTAGAACTGAGGACGGTAGCCTTTGAAGAACGGAGTGTGACGACCGCCTTCTTCCTTCGACAGAACGTAGACTTCTGCGGTGAACTTGGTGTGCGGCTTGACCGAACCTGGCTTGACCAGAACCTGGCCACGCTCAACGTCGTCACGCTTGGTACCACGCAGCAGAACGCCGCAGTTCTCGCCAGCACGACCTTCGTCCAGCAGCTTGCGGAACATCTCAACACCGGTGCAGGTGGTGGTGGTGGTGTCACGCAGACCAACGATTTCCAGCGGATCCTGAACGCGGACGATACCACGCTCGATACGGCCGGTAACAACGGTACCACGACCCGAGATCGAGAATACGTCTTCGATCGGCATCAGGAACGGCTTATCGATAGCGCGCTCTGGCTCTGGGATGTAGCTGTCCAGGGTTTCAACCAGACGCTTGACAGCGGTGATGCCCATTTCGTTGTCGTCTTTGCCTTCCAGCGCCATACGAGCCGAACCGATGATGATCGGAGTGTCGTCGCCTGGGAAGTCGTAGGTGGACAGCAGGTCGCGAACTTCCATCTCGACCTGTTCCAGCAGCTCTGCGTCGTCTACCAGGTCAGCCTTGTTCAGGAAGACCACGATGTACGGAACGCCAACCTGACGGGACAGCAGGATGTGCTCACGGGTTTGTGGCATCGGACCATCGGCGGCCGAGCAAACCAGGATCGCGCCGTCCATCTGGGCAGCACCGGTGATCATGTTCTTCACGTAGTCAGCGTGACCTGGGCAGTCAACGTGAGCGTAGTGACGAATGTTCGAGTTGTACTCGACGTGAGCGGTGTTGATGGTGATACCGCGCGCTTTTTCTTCCGGAGCCGAGTCGATCTTGTCGAACTCAACGACTGCCGAACCGAAAACTTCGGAGCAGACGCGAGTCAGAGCTGCGGTCAGAGTGGTCTTACCGTGGTCAACGTGGCCGATAGTGCCGACGTTAACGTGGGGAAGGGAACGATCAAATTTTTCTTTAGCCACGACAGTGAACCTCTTGCCTAAAGGGGATTAGCCTTGTTTTTTAACGAGTGCTTCGACGATGTTCGACGGAGCTTCGGCGTATTTGGAGAATTCCATGGAGTAGCTTGCGCGACCCTGAGACATGGAACGAACGTCGGTTGCGTAACCGAACATCTCTCCGAGTGGTACCTCAGCAGTGATTACCTTGCCGGACACCGAGTCTTCATTACCCTGGATCATCCCGCGACGACGGCTCAGGTCACCCATCACGTCACCCAGGTAGTCTTCCGGGGTTACAACTTCGACCTTCATGATCGGCTCAAGCACCACGCCACCGCCCTTCTGGGCCAGTTGCTTGGTCGCCATCGAAGCGGCGATCTTGAACGCCATTTCGTTGGAGTCGACGTCGTGGTACGAACCGTCGAACACCGTAGCCTTCAGGCCGAGCAGCGGATAGCCGGCAACAACGCCGTTTTTCATCTGCTCTTCGATGCCCTTCTGGATCGGGGCGATGAATTCCTTAGGAATCACACCACCAACGACTTCGTTGGTGAACACCAGACCTTCGGTGATGTTGCCTTTCTCGTCTACGTCCGGCTCCGAGAAACGGATCCAGCAGTGACCGAACTGACCACGACCACCCGACTGACGAACGAACTTGCCTTCGATCTCGACGTTGGACTTGGTGATCTTCTCGCGGTACGAAACCTGCGGCTTGCCGACGTTGCACTCGACGTTGAACTCGCGCTTCATGCGGTCAACGAGGATGTCCAGGTGCAGCTCACCCATACCGGAGATGATGGTCTGGCCGGTTTCTTCGTCGGTCTTGACGCGGAACGACGGGTCTTCCTGGGCCAGCTTGCCCAGTGCGATACCCATCTTCTCCTGGTCAGCCTTGGTTTTCGGCTCTACGGAGAGCGAAATTACCGGCTCAGGGAAGTCCATACGCTCAAGGATGATCGGCTTGTCGAGGTTGCACAGGGTATCACCGGTGGTGACGTCCTTCATGCCGATCAGAGCAGCGATGTCGCCTGCACGTACTTCCTTGATTTCTTCACGCTGGTTGGCGTGCATCTGCACCATACGACCAACGCGCTCTTTCTTGCCCTTGACCGAGTTGATGACGGAGTCACCAGAGGTCAGGAAGCCCGAGTAGACGCGGACGAAGGTCAGGGTACCCACGAACGGGTCGGTAGCGATCTTGAACGCCAAGGCCGAGAACGGCTCGTCGTCGTCAGCAGGACGCTCGTCGTACTGCTCTGGCTTGACTTCGTCCTTCGGCACGTCGATCAGGTCAGGGTGGATACCCTTGATCGCCGGGATTTCGGTCGGAGCAGGCAGGAAGTCGATAACAGCGTCGAGAACCAGGGGAACGCCCTTGTTCTTGAACGAGGAACCGCAGACAGCAGGAACGATCTCGCTCGCCAGGGTACGGGCGCGCAGACCAGCCTTGATGTCTTCGACGGACAGGTCACCTTCTTCAAGGTACTTGTTCATCAGCTCTTCGTTGGCCTCGGCAGCAGCCTCGACCATGTTGCTGCGCCATTCGTTGGCCAGGTCCACCAGCTCGGCAGGAATCTCTTCCTCGCGGTAGGTGGTGCCTTTGTCGTCGTCGTTCCAGTAGATGGCTTTCATCTTGATCAGGTCAACCTGACCCTGGAAGTCGTCTTCTGCACCGATAGCCAGCTGGACCGGAACCGGGGTGTGACCCAGGCGGTTCTTGATCTGGCCGACAACGCGCAGGAAGTTTGCACCGGCACGGTCCATCTTGTTCACGTAGACAACACGTGGAACGCCGTACTTGTTGGCCTGACGCCATACGGTTTCGGACTGCGGCTCAACGCCGGAGGTACCGCAGAACACAACGACCGCGCCGTCGAGTACACGCAGCGAACGCTCTACTTCAATGGTGAAGTCAACGTGGCCGGGGGTATCGATGACGTTTACGCGGTAGTTGTCGTACTGACCACGGGAACCTTTCCAGAAGGTGGTAACGGCAGCGGAGGTAATGGTGATACCGCGCTCCTGCTCCTGCACCATCCAGTCGGTGGTCGCGGCGCCGTCATGCACCTCGCCCATCTTGTGGCTCAGACCTGTGTAGAACAGGATCCGCTCGGTAGTGGTAGTCTTGCCCGCGTCAACGTGAGCACAGATACCGATGTTACGGTAGCGGTTAATTGCTGTAGTACGAGCCATAAAGCCCTCGCAAAATGATTGATGCTTGAATTAGAAGCGGTAGTGCGAGAACGCTTTGTTGGCTTCAGCCATACGGTGAACGTCTTCACGCTTCTTGACTGCAGCACCCTTGCCTTCGGCAGCATCCAGCAGTTCGCCGGCCAGGCGCAGAGCCATCGACTTCTCGCCGCGCTTGCGGGCGTAGTCTACGAGCCAGCGCATTGCCAGAGCGTTACGACGGGATGGACGAACTTCAACCGGAACCTGGTAAGTAGCACCGCCGACACGACGGGACTTAACTTCGACCAGCGGAGCGATGGCGTCGAGAGCTTTCTCGAAGATTTCCAGGGGGTCGCTGTTCTTGCGTGCTTTGACAGTATCCAGGGCACCGTAAACGATGCGCTCGGCTACGGCCTTCTTGCCGCTTTCCATCACGTGGTTCATGAACTTGGCGAGGATCTGGGATCCGTACTTCGGATCGTCAAGGATCTCACGTTTTGCTGCTACACGACGTCTTGGCATGATAAGCCCTCAAACGGTCTTCAGGTTAGCCCGGGACGTGGGTCTTCGACCCCTGCCCGACCTTACTCTTATCGACTCAATAAAATGGATGTCTGCAAACGGCCGATTACTTCGGACGCTTGGTACCGTATTTCGAACGACCCTGGTTACGGCCTTTAACGCCCGAAGTATCCAGAGAGCCGCGAACGGTGTGGTAACGAACACCTGGCAAGTCTTTTACACGGCCGCCACGGATCAGGACGACGCTGTGCTCTTGCAGGTTGTGGCCTTCACCACCGATGTACGAGGAAACCTCGAAACCGTTGGTCAGACGCACACGGCATACTTTACGCAGTGCCGAGTTAGGTTTTTTCGGCGTGGTGGTGTACACACGAGTGCACACGCCACGACGCTGCGGGCAGTTCTGCAGCGCAGGAACGTCGGACTTCTCGACCGAACGCTTACGCGGCTGACGTACCAGCTGGTTGATAGTTGCCATCTACTAGCTCCACTGATTGTCTTGCGACTCTATTGTCTTGCAAGAAAGCCAAAAATTGGCGAGACGGAGCCTCACCAAATTTAAGGGTACAAAAGTCTAAAGAGGATCTTGCACCCAGTCAAGACGAGGCCCCGGCCCTCCTCGCCCGATCATCGGCAACATTTCATGTCGCCGATGGCCGATCGAGGCTTGCCGGGGCCCTGCCCTGTACTTAGTTACCGCTGGAATTCAGCGCTTCGGTCAGTGCGGCTTCCACCTCACTGGCGCTTACACGCAGCGGTTTGTCGGCTTCACGGCGACGCTTGCGCTCGCTGTGGTAGGCCAGACCGGTACCGGCCGGGATCAGACGACCCACGACCACGTTCTCTTTCAGGCCGCGCAGGTAGTCACGCTTGCCGGTTACCGCCGCTTCGGTCAGTACGCGGGTTGTTTCCTGGAAGGAAGCCGCGGAGATGAACGATTCGGTCGACAGCGACGCCTTGGTGATACCCAACAGCACGCGGGTGAACTTGGAGATGAACTTGTCCTCGCCGGCGAGACGCTCGTTCTCTACCAGTACCTGGGTCAGTTCCATCTGGTCGCCCTTGATGAAGCTGGAATCGCCCGACTCGGAGATCTCGACCTTGCGCAGCATCTGACGCAGGATGGTCTCGATGTGCTTGTCGTTGATCTTCACGCCTTGCAGACGGTAAACGTCCTGGATCTCGTTGACGATGTACTTCGCCAGCGCGCTCACACCCAGCAAACGCAGGATGTCGTGCGGATCGCTCGGGCCGTCGGAAATAACTTCACCACGGTTTACCTGCTCACCTTCGAAGACGTTCAGGTGGCGCCACTTCGGAATCAGCTCTTCGTACGGATCGCTACCGTCGGTCGGAGTGATGACCAGGCGACGCTTGCCCTTGGTCTCTTTACCGAATGCGATGGTGCCGCTGACTTCAGCCAGAATCGAGGCTTCTTTCGGACGACGCGCTTCGAACAGGTCGGCAACGCGTGGCAGACCACCGGTGATGTCACGGGTCTTCGACGTTTCTTGCGGGATACGCGCGATAACGTCACCAACACCGATCTGGGCACCGTCAGCCACACCAACGAGGGCGTTGGCCGGCAGGAAGTACTGGGCAGGTACGTCGGTACCTGGCAGGTACAGATCCTTGCCAGCGGCATCGACCATCTTGATTGCCGGACGGATTTCCTTGCCTGCGGCAGGGCGATCCTTGACGTCCAGTACTTCAATGTTGGTCAAGCCGGTCAGTTCATCGGTCTGACGCTTGATGGTGATGTTTTCTTCCATGCCCACGAAGGTCACGGTACCTTTCAGCTCGGTAACGATCGGGTGGGTGTGCGGGTCCCACTTGGCGACGATGGCGCCAGCTTCGACCTTCTCACCTTCCTTGACCGAAATCACCGCACCGTAAGGCAGCTTGTAGCGCTCACGCTCACGACCGAATTCGTCGGCAATGGCCAACTCACCCGAACGCGATACGGCAACCAGGTTACCGTCGGCACGCTCAACCTGCTTCAGGTTGTGCAGACGCACCATACCGCCGTTCTTCACCTGGACGCTGTCGGCAGCCGAAGTACGGCTTGCAGCACCACCGATGTGGAACGTACGCATGGTCAGCTGGGTACCTGGCTCACCGATCGACTGTGCAGCGATAACGCCGACAGCTTCACCGATGTTCACCTGGTGACCGCGAGCCAGGTCACGACCGTAGCACTTGGCGCAGATGCCGTAGCGGGTTTCGCAGTTGATCGGCGAACGCACGATCACTTCGTCGATGCTGTTCAGCTCGATGAACTCGACCCACTGTTCGTCGACCAAGGTACCGGCCGGAACGATGACGTCCTCGGTGCCTGGCTTGAACACGTCGCGGGCGATTACACGACCCAGTACACGCTCACCCAGCGGCTCTACAACGTCGCCGCCTTCGATGTGCGGAGTCATCAGCAGGCCTTGGTCGGTGCCGCAGTCGATCTCGGTAACTACCAGATCCTGGGCAACGTCTACCAGACGGCGAGTCAGGTAACCCGAGTTCGCAGTCTTCAAGGCGGTATCCGCCAGACCCTTACGAGCACCGTGAGTCGAGATGAAGTACTGGAGTACGCTCAGACCTTCACGGAAGTTCGCAGTGATCGGCGTCTCGATGATGGAGCCGTCCGGCTTGGCCATCAGGCCACGCATACCGGCCAGCTGACGGATCTGGGCTGCGGAACCACGCGCACCCGAGTCAGCCATCATGTACATCGAGTTGAAGGACTCTTGCTCGACTTCCTTGCCCTCGCGGTCGATGACCTTCTCTTTCGAGAGGTTGGCCATCATCGCCTTGGACACTTCGTCGTTCGCCTTCGACCACAAGTCGATGACCTTGTTGTACTTCTCGCCCTGGGTTACCAGGCCGGAGGCGTACTGGCTCTCGATTTCCTTCACTTCATCGGTAGCATTACCGATGATGCGGGCTTTCTCGTCCGGGATAACGAAGTCGTTAACACCGATGGAAACACCGGAAATGGTCGAGTAGGCGAAACCGGTGTACATCAACTGGTCAGCGAAGATAACGGTCTCTTTCAGACCAACCACGCGGTAGCACTGGTTGATCAGCTTGGAGATCGCCTTTTTCTTCATTGGCTGGTTGACCACATCGTACGGCAGGACTGCCGGTACAACCTGGAACAGCAGCGCACGGCCGACGGTGGTGTCGACGATACGGGTGTTCTTGACCACCGAACCATCACGCTCTTTCACGGTTTCGTTGATACGAACCTTGATTTTCGCGTGCAGGGCAGCTTCGCCGGCGCGGAATACGCGGTCGACTTCCTGCAGGTCGGCAAACACGCGACCTTCGCCCTTGGCGTTGATGGCTTCACGGGTCATGTAGTACAGACCCAGTACCACGTCCTGCGACGGAACGATGATTGGCTCACCGTTGGCTGGCGACAGGATGTTGTTGGTCGACATCATCAACGCGCGCGCTTCGAGCTGCGCTTCCAGCGTCAGCGGCACGTGAACGGCCATCTGGTCACCGTCGAAGTCGGCATTGTACGCGGCGCAGACCAGCGGGTGCAGCTGGATAGCCTTACCTTCGATCAGAACCGGTTCAAAGGCCTGGATACCCAGACGGTGCAGGGTCGGCGCACGGTTGAGCAGTACGGGGTGTTCGCGGATCACCTCGGCGAGAACGTCCCACACCTCTGGCAGCTCGCGCTCGACCATCTTCTTGGCAGCCTTGATGGTGGTCGCCAGACCACGCATTTCCAGCTTGCCGAAAATGAACGGCTTGAACAGCTCGAGGGCCATCTTCTTCGGCAGACCGCACTGGTGCAGACGCAGGGTCGGGCCTACGGTAATTACCGAACGGCCGGAGTAGTCAACACGCTTACCGAGCAAGTTCTGACGGAAGCGACCTTGCTTACCTTTGATCATGTCGGCCAGGGACTTCAGCGGACGCTTGTTCGAGCCAGTGATGGCGCGACCGCGACGGCCGTTGTCCAGCAGGGCGTCGACCGCTTCCTGCAGCATGCGCTTTTCGTTACGCACGATGATGTCCGGCGCCGACAGATCCAGCAGGCGCTTCAGACGGTTGTTACGGTTGATCACCCGACGATACAGATCGTTCAGGTCGGAGGTCGCGAAGCGGCCGCCATCCAGCGGAACCAACGGACGCAGGTCCGGCGGCAGCACTGGCAGGACGGTCAGGACCATCCACTCAGGCAGGTTGCCCGAGCCCTGGAAAGCTTCCATCAGCTTCAGGCGCTTGGACAGCTTCTTGATCTTGGTTTCCGAGTTGGTCTGCGGAATCTCTTCGCGCAGGCGGCCGATCTCGTGCTCCAGGTCGATAGCGTGCAGCAGCTCGCGGACAGCCTCGGCACCCATGCGGGCGTCGAAGTCGTCACCGAACTCTTCCAGCGCTTCGAAGTACTGCTCGTCGTTCAGCAGCTGGCCCTTTTCCAGGGTGGTCATGCCCGGGTCGATAACGACATAGCTCTCGAAGTAGAGCACGCGCTCGATATCACGCAGGGTCATGTCCATCAGCAGGCCGATACGGGACGGCAGCGACTTCAGGAACCAGATGTGGGCAACCGGCGAGGCCAGTTCGATGTGCGCCATACGCTCACGACGAACCTTGGCCAGGGCAACTTCAACGCCGCACTTCTCGCAGATTACGCCGCGGTGCTTGAGGCGCTTGTACTTGCCGCACAGGCACTCGTAGTCCTTGACTGGGCCAAAGATCTTGGCGCAGAACAGGCCGTCACGCTCAGGCTTGAACGTACGGTAGTTGATGGTTTCCGGCTTCTTGACTTCACCGAACGACCACGAACGGATCATTTCAGGCGACGCCAGACCGATGCGGATGGCGTCGAACTCTTCGACTTGACCCTGGTTTTTCAGCAAATTCAGTAGGTCTTTCAAGGCCTTTCCTCCTGGCGGAGCAGGGAGTGGGCATTACCTGCCCACTCCCCTTCGCGTCACGTGTTATTCGGTTTCCAGATCGATGTCGATACCGAGCGAACGGATCTCTTTGATCAACACGTTGAAGGACTCGGGCATGCCCGGCTCCATACGGTGATCGCCATCCACGATGTTCTTGTACATCTTGGTACGGCCGTTCACGTCGTCCGACTTCACTGTGAGCATTTCTTGCAGGGTGTATGCCGCGCCGTATGCTTCCAGCGCCCACACTTCCATCTCCCCGAAACGCTGACCACCGAACTGCGCCTTACCACCCAGCGGCTGCTGGGTAACCAGGCTGTAGGAACCAGTGGAACGCGCGTGCATCTTGTCGTCCACCAAGTGGTTCAGCTTGAGCATGTACATGTAACCAACGGTCACAGAACGCTCGAACTTGTTGCCGGTACGGCCATCGAACAGCACCATCTGGCCGCTCTCTGGCAGGTCGGCCAGCTTCAGCATGGCCTTGATCTCGCGCTCCTTGGCACCGTCGAAGACCGGAGTAGCCATCGGCACGCCTTTCTTCAGGTTGTGGGCCAGGGCCAGGATCTCTGCGTCGGTGAACTCGTCGAGGTTTTCCTGACGACCGCCGATCTCGTTGTAGACCTCGGTCAGGAACACGCGCAGCTCAGCGGCTTTGCGCTGCTCTTCGAGCATGCGGTCGATCTTCTCGCCCAGACCCTTGGCCGCCAGGCCCAGGTGGGTTTCAAGGATCTGACCAACGTTCATACGCGAAGGTACGCCCAGCGGGTTCAGTACGACGTCGACCGGAGTACCGTTGGCATCGTGCGGCATGTCTTCGACCGGCATGATTACCGAGACAACACCCTTGTTACCGTGACGACCGGCCATCTTGTCACCCGGCTGGATGCGACGGCGGATTGCCAGGTAGACCTTGACGATCTTCAGTACGCCCGGTGCCAGGTCATCACCCTGCTGCAGCTTGCGCTTCTTGTCTTCGAACTTGTCGTCCAGCAGACGGCGACGATCGACGATGTACTGTTGAGCTTTTTCCAGCTGCTCGTTCAGTGCATCTTCAGCCATGCGCAGTTTGAACCACTGGCCGTGCTCCAGACCGTCCAGCACTTCGTCAGTGACCACGGTGCCTTTCTTCAGGCCCGCACCACCGTCGACCACCTGGCCGTTCAGGGCAGAACGCAGACGCTCGAAGGTTGCGCCTTCGACGATACGGAACTCTTCGTTGAGGTCCTTGCGGATCTCGTCCAGCTGCATCTTCTCGATGGCCAGGGCACGGCTGTCGCGCTCGACGCCATCACGGGTGAAGACCTGTACGTCGATGACGGTACCCTTGGTGCCGGTTGGCACACGCAGGGAGGTGTCCTTAACGTCGCTGGCCTTCTCACCGAAGATTGCGCGCAGCAGTTTTTCTTCCGGAGTCAGCTGGGTTTCGCCTTTTGGCGTGACCTTGCCGACCAGGATGTCGCCAGCGCCAACTTCAGCACCCACATAGACAATACCGGCTTCGTCCAGCTTGTTCAGTGCAGCCTCACCCACGTTCGGGATGTCTGCAGTGATTTCCTCTGGGCCAAGCTTGGTGTCACGCGCCACACAGGTCAGTTCCTGGATGTGGATTGTGGTGAAGCGGTCTTCCTGAACCACACGCTCGGACAGGCAGATGGAGTCTTCGAAGTTGAAGCCGTTCCACGCCATGAACGCAATGCGCATGTTCTGGCCCAGTGCCAGTTCACCCATGTCGGTGGACGGGCCGTCAGCCATGATGTCGCTACGCTGAACCTTGTCACCCTTGCTCACCAGCGGACGCTGGTTGATGCAGGTGTTCTGGTTCGAACGGGTGTACTTGGTCAGGTTGTAGATATCTACACCTGCTTCGCCGGTTTCCACTTCGTCGTCGTTAACGCGAACGACGATACGGCTGGCGTCGACCGAGTCGATCACACCACCGCGGCGGGCAACCACGCAGACACCGGAGTCACGGGCAACGTTGCGCTCCATGCCGGTACCTACCAGCGGCTTGTCGGCACGCAGGGTTGGTACAGCCTGACGCTGCATGTTCGAACCCATCAACGCACGGTTGGCGTCGTCGTGCTCGAGGAATGGAATCAGCGACGCAGCAACGGATACAACCTGCTTCGGCGAAACGTCCATCAGGGTGACGTCTTCCGGCGCCTTGACGGTGAATTCGTTCAGGTGACGAACAGCTACCAGCTCATCGATCAGCTGCTTCTTCTCGTTCATCGCGGCCGAAGCCTGAGCGATGACGTGATCCGCCTCTTCGATTGCCGACAGGAACACGATGTCGTCGCTGACAACGCCTTCCTTCACCACACGGTACGGGCTTTCCAGGAAGCCGTACTGGTTGGTGCGGGCATAGGCTGCCAGGGAGTTGATCAGACCGATGTTCGGACCTTCAGGGGTCTCGATCGGGCACACACGGCCGTAGTGGGTCGGGTGTACGTCACGGACTTCGAAGCCGGCACGCTCACGGGTCAGACCGCCAGGGCCGAGTGCAGAGACGCGGCGCTTGTGGGTGATCTCGGAGAGCGGGTTGTTCTGGTCCATGAACTGGGACAGCTGGCTGGAACCGAAGAACTCTTTCACCGCCGCCGCAACCGGCTTGGCGTTGATCAGGTCTTGCGGCATCAGGCCTTCGCTTTCAGCCATCGACAGGCGTTCCTTGACCGCGCGCTCTACACGCACCAGGCCAACACGGAACTGGTTCTCGGCCATTTCGCCAACGCAACGTACGCGACGGTTACCCAGGTGGTCGATGTCGTCGACGATGCCTTTGCCGTTACGGATATCGACCAGGGTCTTCAGAACCTCGACGATGTCTTCCTTGCTCAGCACGCCCGAACCTTCGATCTCGGTACGACCGATACGACGGTTGAACTTCATGCGGCCAACAGCGGACAGATCGTAACGCTCGGCGCTGAAGAACAGGTTGTTGAACAGGGTCTCGGCAGCATCCTTGGTTGGCGGCTCGCCTGGACGCATCATGCGGTAGATCTCGACCAGGGCTTCCAGCTGGTTGCTGGTGGTGTCGATCTTCAGGGTGTCGGAGATGAACGGACCGCAGTCGATGTCGTTGGTGTACAGGGTCTCGATGCGGACAACCTGTGCCTTGGCGACTTTGATCAGCAGATCAGTGGTCAACTCGGTGTTGCACTCAGCCAGGATCTCACCGGTAGCCGGGTGCACGATGGCCTTGGCAGTGGTACGGCCCAGGACGTACTCCATTGGAACGTCCAGTTCCTTGACGCCGGCTTTCTCGAGCTGGTTGATGTGGCGCGCGGTGATGCGGCGCCCCTGCTCGACGATGACTTTGCCGGTTTCGTCATGGATATCCATGACCGCAACTTCACCACGCAGACGCTGTGGCACCAGTTCCAGGCTGAGTTTTTCGCCGGAAATGTGGAACACGTTGGTGGTGTAGAAGGTGTTCAGCACTTCTTCAGTGCTGTAACCCAGGGCGCGCAGCAGCACCGAAGCCGGCAGCTTGCGGCGACGGTCGATACGTACGAACACGCAGTCCTTCGGGTCGAACTCGAAGTCCAGCCACGAACCGCGGTAAGGAATGATGCGAGCGGAGTACAGCAGCTTGCCGGAGCTGTGAGTCTTGCCACGGTCGTGGTCGAAGAACACACCAGGCGAACGGTGCAGCTGGGAAACGATCACACGCTCGGTACCGTTGATAACGAAGGTACCGTTCTCAGTCATCAGGGGGATTTCACCCATGTAGACTTCTTGCTCTTTGATGTCCTTGATCGCTTTGTTCGACGATTCCTTGTCGAAGATGATCAGGCGCACCTTGACCCGCAGTGGGACCGCGAAGGTCACGCCACGCAGGACACATTCCTTCACATCGAAGGCGGGTTCGCCCAGGCGATAGCCTACATACTCCAGGGCAGCATTGCCGGAGTAGCTGATGATCGGGAATACCGATTTGAAGGCCGCGTGCAGGCCGACGTCGCGGAACTGATCCTTGGATGCTCCCGCTTGCAGGAATTCGCGATACGAATCCAGCTGGATGGCCAGGAGGTAAGGCACATCCATGACGTCCGGCAACTTGCTAAAGTCCTTGCGGATACGTTTTTTCTCAGTGTATGAGTAAGCCATCAGCGTTCCCCAGCTTGGTCACCTGCTTGTTTGGCTTCTCCCGGCGGGAGCAGCCAGAAAATCGTGCAAACCCCTTGGTTTGCGCCACCCACATGGGTGTCTTGCAGCTCGTTATCGGGGCCGGCCTGACCGACCACCAATAACGGAAAAAGGCCGGTGGCATAAGCCACCAGCCATCAGCCTTACGCTCAACGCTCAGGCTGGCATCGCAAGGTCGAGATTACTTCAGCTCGACTTTAGCGCCTGCTTCTTCCAGCTTCTTCTTAGCGTCTTCAGCGGCTTCTTTCGAAACGCCTTCAGCTACAACCTGAGGAGCGCCATCGACTTTCTCTTTGGCTTCTTTCAGGCCCAGACCGGTCAGTTCGCGAACGGCTTTGATCACGTTCACTTTCTTGTCGCCGGCTTCAACCAGAACAACGTTGAACTCGGTCTGCTCTTCAACAACGGCAGCAGCAGCAGCTGGGCCAGCAGCGGCAACAGCAGCAGTAACGCCGAAGGTTTCTTCCATTGCTTTGATCAGCTCAACAACTTCCAGAACGGTTTTCTGGCCGATTGCTTCGATGATTTGTTCGTTAGTCAGAGACATGACTTAAATCCTGTATTGGGGTGACAGCCTACGCAGCCATCAAATTAAACGTATGATTTTGAAAGAGTTCGCGTGCCTTAGGCAGCGGTAGCTTCTTTCTGGTCGCGAATGGCTGCCAGAGTACGAGCCAGCTTGCTGGTGGCGCCTTGGATAACGCTCATCAGTCGTGCAATAGCTTCGTCGCGGGTCGGCAGGGAAGCCAACACGTCGATCTGGTTCGCTGCAATGAAATTGCCGTCAAACGCAGCTGCCTTGATCTCGAACTTGTCCTGACCCTTGGCGAACTCTTTGAACAGACGAGCAGCAGCGCCCGGGTGTTCGTTGGAGAAAGCAATCAGGGTCGGGCCTTTGAACGCGTCGTTGAGGATCGAGAATTCGGTGCCTTCAACAGCGCGCTTGAGCAGGGTGTTACGTACAACACGTACGTAAACGCCAGCTTCGCGGGCCTCTTTACGGAGTCCGGTCATTGCGCCTACAGTCACACCACGGGCATCAGCCACGACAGCGGACAGAGCGACTTTGGCAGCCTCGTTGACTTCAGCGACGATGGCCTTCTTGTCTTCGAGTTTAATTGCCACGGGTTTACTCCTGGTTTTTACCGTTTCATCTGGCCGAAGCCGGATGTCGTTTTGGTGTCTGATTCGGTAACGAATCGGGAGCACCATCTGCGTGGGCTGGTGTTTTAAGGCTTGCGCCGCCTACGGTCTTGGATAGCCCCCGCCAGGCAGGGACCCCAATTTTTGCTGGCGGTGCGACAGGTCGCACCGCCAAGTTCTTACACGTTCAGCGAGCTCTGATCGATGACCAGACCTGGGCCCATGGTGGTGCTCAGGGTAACGCGCTTGACGTAGATACCTTTCGAGGAAGCTGGCTTGATACGCTTCAGGTCAGCGATCAGGGCTTCAACGTTTTCCTTCAGCTTGCCAGCTTCAAAGCCGACCTTGCCAACGGAGGTGTGGATGATACCGTTTTTGTCGGTACGGTAGCGAACCTGACCAGCCTTGGCGTTTTTCACGGCAGTGGCTACGTCTGGGCTAACGGTACCAACTTTCGGGTTAGGCATCAGGCCACGAGGACCCAGAACCTGACCCAGCTGACCCACAACGCGCATGGCATCAGGCGATGCAATGACGACGTCATAGTTCAGGTCGCCGGCTTTCATTTCGGCAGCCAGATCGTCCATACCTACGCGGTCAGCGCCGGCAGCCAGAGCGGCTTCAGCAGCTGGACCCTGGGTGAAGACAGCAACGCGAACGGTCTTGCCAGTGCCGTGTGGCAGCACAGTAGCGCTACGTACGACCTGGTCGGATTTACGCGGGTCAACACCGAGGTTAACGGCGATGTCGTAGGATTCTACGAACTTGGCAGCAGGCAGCGAGGCCAGCAGAGTTGCCGCTTCTTCGAAGTTGTAGGCCTTGCCTGCTTCGATTTTCTCGGCGATTGCCTTTTGGCGTTTGGTCAGCTTAGCCATTACACACCCTCCACGTTCAGGCCCATGCTGCGGGCAGAGCCAGCGATGGTGCGTACAGCAGCGTCCAGGTCAGCGGCGGTCAGATCAGCCTGTTTTGCCTTGGCGATATCTTCCAGCTGAGCACGGGTAACGGTACCGACTTTAACGGTGTTCGGACGAGCCGAACCACTGGTCAGGCCAGCAGCTTTCTTCAGCAGAACCGAGGCAGGGGTGCTCTTGGTCTCGAAGGTGAAGCTACGGTCGCTGTAGACAGTGATGATCACAGGAGTCGGCAGGCCGGCTTCTTGACCCTGAGTACGGGCGTTGAAGGCCTTGCAGAATTCCATGATGTTCACACCGTGTTGACCCAGTGCTGGACCAACGGGTGGGCTTGGGTTGGCCTGGCCGGCCTTAACTTGCAGCTTGATGTAAGCCTGAATCTTCTTAGCCATGAGCTACTCCAAAATCGGGTACGAACGCCTGTTGGCTCCCCGGATGACTTGCGTTTTATCCCAGTGACGACAAAACCCCGCAGCACACAGGGCTGCGGGGTATGGGATGCTTCGTCCGCCTAGACCTTTTCGACCTGGCTGAACTCGAGCTCCACCGGAGTAGAGCGACCGAAAATGAGCACCGCCACCTGGAGGCGACTCTTTTCGTAGTTAACTTCTTCGACACTACCGTTGAAGTCAGCAAACGGACCATCAACGACACGAACCACTTCACCTGGCTCGAACAGCGTCTTGGGCTTCGGCTTGTCGCTACCATCGGCAACGCGACGCAGGATAGCCTCAGCTTCTTTATCAGTGATCGGCGCAGGCTTATCTGCAGTACCACCGATGAAGCCCATCACTCGAGGAGTGTCCTTGACCAAGTGCCAAGTACCTTCGTTCATCTCCATCTGGACCAGTACATAACCAGGGAAGAATTTACGCTCACTCTTGCGCTTCTGGCCGTTGCGCATCTCGACAACTTCCTCGGTCGGAACCAGGATCTCGCCGAAACCGTCTTCCATGCCAGCCAGCTTCACGCGCTCGATCAGGGAGCGCATTACATGCTTCTCGTAACCCGAGTAAGCATGCACAACATACCAACGCTTAGCCACGGGACACCTTTAGCCAACGATCAGGGAGACCGCCCAGCCGAGCAGGGAATCAAGCCCCCACAGCAGCAGTGCCATAACCAGCACGACAGCCACGACAATCAGCGTGGTCTGGGTGGTTTCCTGGCGGGTCGGCCACACGACTTTACGGATTTCGGTACGAGCTTCCTTCGCCAGCGCAAAGAACGACCTGCCCTTCGCAGTCTGCAGAGCTACAAAGCCCGCGACAGCAGCCAGAACAAGAAGTGCGAGAACGCGATACAGAATCGGGGAGGCGGAGTAATATTGATTACCCACAACAGCCACGACCACCAAAGCAACTACAGCCAGCCACTTGAACAGATCAAAACGCGATTCTTGGGCTTCAGTTTTGGGAGTCATCGAGGAGGATCCTGTGAGAAGAAAGCCATCACACCGAAGTGAAATGGCAGGTCAGGAGGGAATCGAACCCCCAACCTACGGTTTTGGAGACCGTCGCTCTGCCAATTGAGCTACTGACCTGTAACGCTGTATCAGGCCGGCCATTATACCGGCCTGATCAAGTAAATCAACTACTTATTCAATAATTTTTGCTACGACGCCGGCGCCGACGGTACGACCGCCTTCACGGATAGCGAAGCGCAGACCGTCTTCCATTGCGATGGTCTTGATCAGGGTAACAGTCATCTGAATGTTGTCACCTGGCATTACCATTTCAACGCCTTCCGGCAGTTCGCAGTTACCGGTCACGTCAGTGGTACGGAAGTAGAACTGAGGACGGTAGCCTTTGAAGAACGGAGTGTGACGACCGCCTTCTTCCTTCGACAGAACGTAGACTTCTGCGGTGAACTTGGTGTGCGGCTTGACCGAGCCTGGCTTGACCAGAACCTGGCCACGCTCAACGTCGTCACGCTTGGTACCACGCAGCAGAACGCCGCAGTTCTCGCCAGCACGACCTTCGTCCAGCAGCTTGCGGAACATCTCAACACCGGTGCAGGTGGTGGTGGTGGTGTCACGCAGACCAACGATTTCCAGCGGATCCTGAACGCGGACGATACCACGCTCGATACGGCCGGTAACAACGGTACCACGACCCGAGATCGAGAATACGTCTTCGATCGGCATCAGGAACGGCTTATCGATAGCGCGCTCTGGCTCTGGGATGTAGCTGTCCAGGGTTTCAACCAGACGCTTGACAGCGGTGATGCCCATTTCGTTGTCGTCTTTGCCTTCCAGCGCCATACGAGCCGAACCGATGATGATCGGAGTGTCGTCGCCTGGGAAGTCGTAGGTGGACAGCAGGTCGCGAACTTCCATCTCGACCTGTTCCAGCAGCTCTGCGTCGTCTACCAGGTCAGCCTTGTTCAGGAAGACCACGATGTACGGAACGCCAACCTGACGGGACAGCAGGATGTGCTCACGGGTTTGTGGCATCGGACCATCGGCGGCCGAGCAAACCAGGATCGCGCCGTCCATCTGGGCAGCACCGGTGATCATGATCAAAACGAAGTCAGCCTGACCTGGGCAGTCAACGTGAGAGTAGTGACGAATCTTCGATTTGTACTCGACGTGAGCGGTGTTGATGGTGATACCGCGCGCTTTTTCTTCCGGAGCCGAGTCGATCTTGTCGAACTCAACGACTGCCGAACCGAAAACTTCGGAGCAGACGCGAGTCAGAGCTGCGGTCAGAGTGGTCTTACCGTGATCAACGTGGCCGATAGTGCCGACGTTAACGTGGGGAAGGGAACGATCAAACTTTTCCTTAGCCATCGATACAATCCTCCGCAGAAGAAATAGTCTTGCGCTGATAAAACAAAGGCAGATATTTTCATATCTGCCTTGTTTAAATGGAGCTCTTGAGCGGATTTGAACCGCTGACCTCACCCTTACCAAGGGTGTGCTCTACCAACTGAGCTACAAGAGCGAAACACTTTGCGCAAAATCCAGCAAACTTGGAGCGGGTAGCGGGAATCGAACCCGCATCATCAGCTTGGAAGGCTGAGGTTCTACCACTAAACTATACCCGCGGAGCTTGCGGCTCTCGCTAAAACTGGTGGAGGGAGAAGGATTCGAACCTTCGAAGCTCTCGCAACGGATTTACAGTCCGTCCCCTTTGGCCGCTCGGGAATCCCTCCAGATGTGGCCGGCATTCTATTTGTCTGCCGTCCTAGTGTCAAGCGTTTTTTCAAATTTTTTCAATCAAATCTGAAACTTAGCTGCTTTGACACCGCCTCCAGCGCTACCACCTGAGTGGTGTTCCCTGTGAAGCGGGCGCCATTCTATCAAGCTATTCGCCAGTTGCAATACCCTGGCAGAAAATAATTTTATGTTTTAAGTCTTTGAAATCATTGGAAAGAGCTGACAGCACCGTTTGGTCCAGCAAACGCTCGCTTTCCGGGGCGACCTTGAGCCAGCGCCCATCTGCTCCGGGCAGCTGCCCCGCCACCGGCAAGGTGACAATATCAAGGCTCAGCAGCCGCTGACGCAGTGCATCAAGCTGCTCCTGCCCCACCACGCCCCCGACAACCAGGCATTCATCACGGCGCTTGGGCGGCGCAGAAACACCCGTTTCACGCAGCAGACGGATTTCTTGCTGATTCCCCTTGTACAGAGACAGAGGGGCGACTTCCTTGACCTTCAGCGGGGCTTCCTGCTGATGCCATACGTAATAGAACACGTTGAGCACCAGTAACAGCAGAAACAACCAACGCATAAGCACCTCAATCCAATGGGCAGGCCATGGCCAGACCAACGAAAACCAGGTCGGGTACGACACGCGCCTGTGGCACGGCCTCCCGCACCAGCGGCGCATCGCCACCGGTGAGGAACACCGTGAATTCATCACCCCAGAGCATTCGCGCCTGATCAAGCTGGGTACGCGCAAAGCCCTGGAGCATCAGCACACAACCGCGCTCGACCGCCTCAACCGTGGAACGGCCTGGCGACAGGCTGGTCAATGCCCGCTCGGCGGAAGCATCGTCATAGCGAATACGGCGGGTATGGGTACGCAACTGGCTGCGCATCAGGGGCATGCCAGGACAGATGTAGCCACCCAGGTGCTCTCCGTCAGCAGCGACGAAGTCAGATTTGGCAGCGGTGCCCAGGTCGATTACCAGGCAAGCCCCCTTGGCCAGGTGAAATGCGCCGAGCGCAGCCAGCCAACGGTCCATGCCCAGACGCTGATAGTCGTCATAACCGTTGCGCACACCCGCCATTTCCTGCGCAGGGTGCGCAACACGCGCCTGAACGGCAAATGCCTGAGCGATCAATGCGCACAATGCATCGGTTTCTTCTTCGCTGCGTACGCTAACAATACGGCAGCCGGTAAGACGCACTGAAGCCAACCCCGCCACCTCAGCCAGCAGCGCATGATCGGAGTCGACGATCCCGCCACCCTCAATGACCGCATCAGCGACGTGGATAACTCGCCACTTGATGAAGCTGTTACCGCAATCGAGCTCAAGAATCATCACGCAACCTCAAACTGAGCTCACCACCACTGAAGCTCTTTTCCACTCCGTCCACCTCAAGGCGCAAGCCGCCCTGCCCGTCGACGCCAAGAACCACACCATCAATATGCGTGCTGCCAGCAACCAGCGAAACATTGCGCCCCTGCCAAAGATGCGCTTGCTCCCATTCTTCCTGGAATGCTGCAAACCCATAGCGACGATGGCGTGCCAATTCGTGCTGCAGTTGCTGGCTGAGTGAAGCCACCAAGTGGTTGCGATCTATTACCGCACCCACCTCACGCCGCATCGAGGTCCACTGCTGGTCGACCTGATCGTTATCCTGCATGTTCACATTGATACCAATACCTAGCACCACATGACAGACATCGGCCGGGTCGCCAACCAGCTCCAGGAGAATACCGGTGATCTTCTGCCCGCGAACCAGCACATCGTTGGGCCATTTGAGCCCTACATCCTTTACGCCAAATGCCTGCAAGGTACGCATTACGGCCAAACCGACCACCAGACTCAAACCTTCGAGCTGGCGCATGCCGCCTTCCACACGCAGTACAAGGCTGTAATAGAGATTTTCGGCAAATGGGCTGACCCACTGGCGCCCACGCCGGCCGCGACCGGCGCTTTGGCGCTCGGCCAGGACAATAAATGGAGCCACCTGCCCTTGGCCGGCAAGCCGCAAGCCTTCGGCATTCGTCGAATCGATGGTTTCATGGATGAACACCGGCCATTGTTCACCTTCGGCATACCCGGCGATGGCCTGCGCCTCAAGCAAGGCCAGCGGTGCCGCCAGCTGATAGCCGCGGCCACGAACCTTGTGAATGCTGAGGTTCAGCTCACTCTCCAGGTGCTGCAGCTGCTTCCATACGGCGCTGCGACTTACCCCGAGGGCTGCGCCCAGGGCTTCTCCGGAATGGAACCGGCCATCCTTGAGGAGATTCAACAACTTCAGCATGCCAGTCTCGACTTGGAATAAGGCAGGCATGATAGCCATGGGCTGTTGGCTTGCATAGGAAAAGGGCCGAATGCATGCAGGCTGGTACCGCGTTCCCTGTGGGAGCGGGCGCGCCCGCGAACACCGGCAAAGCCGGTGCCATCCACCGCGTTGCCTGCTTCGCGGGCGC
>NZ_JBNNVS010000062.1:0-22660 GCF_050280665.1 Pseudomonas sp. NPDC089547
TCTCTGGCAGGCTGATTCGTGCCTGGATGTTGCTGAGAGAGGCCGTGGGCTTTTCTACTGAAAATTTGCCTCCGGCCATAGAATCTCCCACAGGTACAGCACAGCACTCAAATCTGTGGTGATCCTGTGGGAGCGGGTTTACCCGCGAAGAGGCCAGTAGTGGCTAAATCAGTTTTCAGCTAGCCACAAAGTTCGGCGGCGACACCAGCTCGACAGTCTGCTGCTTGCGGGGTGCCAGGATCTCGGCCTCACCCTCGACCACCAGCTCATCGTTCTGGTTGTACACATTGGTGGCAATGCGCACCTTGAACTTGGGCAGTTTCTCGAGGATTTCCAGGCGCACGGTCAGGGTGTCGCCAATTTTCACCGGCTTCTGGAAGCTCATTTTCTGGCCCAGGTAGATGGTGCCAGGCCCTGGCAGGGTGCAGGCCACTGCCGCACTGATCAGCGCGCCGCTGAACATGCCGTGGGCAATACGCTCGCGGAACATGCTCTTGGCCGCGAACTCGGCGTCCAGGTGCACCGGGTTGTGGTCACCGGACATCGCGGCGAACAGCTGGATGTCGCGTTCTTCAACGGACTTTTCAAACGTGGCCTTCTGACCGACTTCGAGGGCTTCGTAAGGCGTGTTGGTGACCTGGGACATCGGGGCTTCCTTAAGCAGTAGGCGAGGGCGGCTATCATTCACTGCGCACAGGGCGGCCAAGGGCCAGTGCCTGTTCAAGCCAGCCGAGGATATCGGCGGTGACCTCGTCACGGTTGGTTTCGTTGAGTACTTCATGCCGCGCCTCAGGATAGACGCGCAGCTGTACATGTCGATTGCCGGTCGCGCGCAGGGCGTCGGCCAGGTGGGTGAGACGCTTGCCGGCACTGACCGGATCACATTCACCTCCGATCACCAGCATGGGCAGGTTCGGATCGATCTGCGCGAGGTTACCCGGCTGGCTGATCTGCGCCAAGCCTTGCAGCAGGTCGAGCCATAGCTGGTTGCTGCACCGAAAGCCGCACAACGGGTCGTTGACATACAGGTCGACCTCGGCCGGGTCGCGGCTGAGCCAGTCGAACGCTGTGCGGTTGGGCTTGAAGGCCTTGTTGAATGAACCGAACGACAACCATTCGATCAGCGCACTCTTGCCCAGTGGCCCCTGGCGCCAGCCTTCCAGCCGGGCAATCAGCCGCGCCACGCGGTACAGCGCCGCCGGCTGGTAGTTGGAGCCACTGAGGATCGCCCCGTGCAGGCTGGCGCTGTGGTGCAGCAGGTAGGCCTGGGCGATGTAGCTGCCCATGCTGTGGCCAAACAGGAACAGCGGTGTGCACGGGTACTGCTGGCCGATGTGCTGGGCAAGCAGGCCCAGGTCGTTGACGATGGCATTCCAGCCATGATGGCGGGCGAACAGGCCGAGGCTGCCCAGCTCGGCGGTGCGCCCGTGGCCGCGCTGGTCGGCGGCGAACAGGGCAAAGCCGGCGTCGTTCAGGGCATGCCCCAGGCGGTGGTAGCGCCCGGCATGTTCGGCCATGCCATGGGCCAGCAGCACCACGGCTTTCACCGGTTTGGCCGGCAACCATTGGTGCACGTACAGGCTGCAGTGCTCGCTGGCAGGTAGCCAGAAGGCGTCGTGGGGCATGGCGGATCCTTGTGCGCACAGGTACCCGGACAGTGTATGCACAACCGGCCGGATTGCAGGAAGGGCACAAATAAGATTCACAATGTTAATGGCGGCACTTGGCGTGTATGCCACCTTGGACTTACCTGCTAACGTCGGATCAACGCCTTTTCGCCTGTAGGCGATCAGGTAGTGGACTAAAGGACGCAGTGCAGGTCCAGGCAGAGGAACAATAATAAATGCAAGCCGACTTCTGGAATGACAAGCGCCCGGCGGGCGTGCCTTCCACCATCGATATCAATGCCTACGCCTCGGTC
This sequence comes from Pseudomonas sp. NPDC089547, assembly GCF_050280665.1. Taxonomy (NCBI): domain Bacteria; kingdom Pseudomonadati; phylum Pseudomonadota; class Gammaproteobacteria; order Pseudomonadales; family Pseudomonadaceae; genus Pseudomonas; species Pseudomonas sp. NPDC089547. Next base: position 1,922 of record NZ_JBNNVS010000062.1, read on the forward strand.
GTCGAGGTGTTCGAGCGCTCCTGCAAGCGCTTTGCCGACCGCCCGGCATTCAGCAATCTGGGCGTGACCCTGACCTACGCAGAACTGGAGCGCCACTCGGCAGCCTTCGCTGCCTGGCTGCAGCAGCACACCCAGCTCAAGCCCGGTGACCGCATCGCGGTGCAAATGCCCAACGTGCTGCAATACCCGATCGCCGTCTTCGGTGCCATGCGCGCCGGCCTCATCGTGGTCAACACCAACCCGCTGTACACCGAGCGCGAAATGCGCCACCAGTTCAAGGACAGCGGCGCACGCGCGCTGGTGTACTTGAACATGTTCGGGAAGCGTGTGCAGGAGGTGCTGCCCGACACCGGCATCGAGTACCTGATCGAGGCAAAGATGGGCGACCTGTTGCCCACCGCCAAGGGCTGGCTGATCAACACCGTGGTCGACAAGGTCAAGAAGATGGTGCCGGCCTATCACCTGCCTCAGGCACTCTCGTTCAAGCAGGTGCTGCGCCAAGGCCGCGGGCAGTCACCCAAACCGGTACCACTGAGCCTGGACGACATCGCCGTGCTGCAGTACACCGGCGGCACCACAGGCCTTGCCAAGGGCGCCATGCTCACCCACGGCAACCTGGTGGCAAATATGCTGCAGGTGCTGGCCTGTTTCTCGCAGCACGGGCCCGATGGGCAGAAGCTGCTCAAGGACGGCCAGGAGGTAATGATCGCACCGCTGCCGCTGTATCACATCTATGCCTTTACCGCGAACTGCATGTGCATGATGGTCACCGGCAACCACAACGTGCTGATTACCAACCCACGGGATATCCCCGGCTTCATCAAGGAGCTGGGCAAGTGGCGTTTCTCTGCGTTGCTAGGCCTGAACACCCTGTTTGTAGCGCTGATGGACCACCCCGGTTTCCGCCAACTGGATTTCTCCGCCCTCAAAGTCACCAACTCCGGCGGCACCGCGCTGGTCAAGGCCACCGCCGAACGCTGGGAGGCGCTTACCGGCTGCCGCATCGTCGAAGGCTACGGCCTGACTGAAACCTCGCCGGTGGCCAGCACCAACCCCTACGGCAAGCTGGCGCGCCTGGGTACGGTGGGCATCCCGGTGGCGGGTACCGCGTTCAAGGTGATCGATGATGACGGCAACGAACTGCCGCTGGGCGAGCGGGGCGAGCTGTGCATCAAGGGGCCGCAGGTGATGAAGGGCTATTGGCAGCAGCCTGAAGCCACGGCTCAGGCGCTGGATGCAGACGGTTGGTTCAAGACGGGTGATATCGCCATCATCGACCCGGACGGCTTCACCCGTATCGTCGACCGCAAGAAGGACATGATCATCGTCTCGGGCTTCAACGTTTACCCCAACGAGATCGAGGATGTAGTGATGGGCCACCCCAAGGTTGCCAACTGTGCAGCCATCGGCGTGCCGGACGAGCGCTCCGGCGAGGCGGTGAAGCTGTTCGTGGTGCCGCGCGAGGGTGGGTTGAGCGTGGAAGAGCTGAAGGCCTACTGCAAGGCCAACTTCACTGGCTACAAGGTGCCCAAGCACATCGTGCTGCGCGAGTCGTTGCCAATGACGCCGGTGGGCAAGATCCTGCGGCGGGAGCTTCGTGATATAGCTTGAATTAGGCGTTGGCTTCTTCGCGGGTAAACCCGCTCCCACAGGATCACCACAATGTCCGACTTTGTGGTGATCCTGTGGGAGCGGGTTTACCCGCGAATGCCCTAGAACCGCTCTAAGATGCTGAATACAGCCGAATCCGCGACATTTTGGTCAATTACTCTAAATATGACCTGTATTGTTCATTGAGTCATTTTTGTGACTATAAGGCCTGTTTTGGCCTCTAGGCGACCCCAAGCAAAGCTGTTACTCTCGGGCCGCTTTCAGATGATCCGGTTTGCAACGAACCACCGTCTCATATCAATAATAAGCGCATAGACGCGCCAATCGAACTTCGCTGTTGCTGAAGGAGTGGGCTTCCATGATCGAACATTTTTGGAAGGATAAGTACCCAGCCGGGATTACGGCGGAAATCAATCCTGACGAATTCCCCAGTATCCAGGCAGTACTCAAGCAATCCTGCCAACGCTTTGCCGACAAACCGGCCTTTAGCAACCTGGGCAAGACTATCACTTATGGCGAGCTGTATGCGCTGTCGGGGGCGTTTGCCGCCTGGTTGCAGCAGCATACCGACCTGAAGCCGGGTGATCGCATTGCCGTGCAACTGCCCAATGTCCTGCAATACCCGGTTGCGGTCTTCGGTGCCATGCGTGCCGGGCTGATCGTGGTCAACACCAACCCGCTTTATACCGCGCGGGAGATGGAACACCAGTTCAACGACTCTGGCGCCAAGGCCCTGGTCTGCCTGGCCAACATGGCCCACCTGGCTGAAAAAGTGGTGCCCAAGACTCAGGTCAAGCACGTTATCGTCACCGAAGTGGCCGACCTGCTGCCGCCGCTCAAGCGCTTGCTGATCAACAGCGTGATCAAGTACGTGAAGAAGATGGTACCGGCCTACAACTTGCCGCGCGCCATACGCTTCAACGACGCGTTGGCATTGGGCAAGGGCCAGCCGGTCACCGAGGCCAATCCGCAGGCCAACGACGTGGCGGTGCTGCAGTACACCGGCGGCACCACCGGCGTGGCCAAGGGTGCGATGCTGACCCACCGCAACCTGGTGGCCAACATGTTGCAGTGCCGGGCGCTGATGGGCTCCAACCTGCATGAAGGCTGCGAAATCCTCATCACGCCGCTGCCGCTGTACCACATCTATGCCTTCACCTTCCATTGCATGGCCATGATGCTGATCGGCAACCACAACGTGCTGATCAGCAACCCGCGTGACCTGCCGGCCATGGTCAAGGAGCTGGGCAAGTGGAAGTTCAGCGGCTTTGTCGGCCTCAACACCCTGTTCGTCGCGCTGTGCAACAACGAGGCGTTCCGTGCCCTGGACTTCTCGGCGCTGAAAATCACCCTGTCGGGTGGCATGGCCCTGCAATTGAGCGTGGCTGAACGCTGGAAAGCCGTTACCGGCTGCGCCATTTGTGAAGGCTACGGCATGACCGAAACCAGCCCGGTGGCGGCGGTGAACCCGGCAGAGGCCAACCAGGTGGGTACCATTGGCATTCCGGTGCCGTCGACCCTGTGCAAGATCATTGATGACGCCGGCAATGAGCTGCCGCTTGGCGAAGTGGGCGAGCTGTGCGTCAAGGGCCCGCAGGTGATGAAGGGCTACTGGCAGCGTGAAGACGCCACCGCCGAAATCCTCGACAGCGAAGGCTGGCTGAAGACCGGTGACATTGCGCTGATCCAGGCGGATGGCTACATGCGCATCGTCGACCGCAAGAAGGACATGATCCTGGTCTCGGGCTTCAACGTGTACCCGAACGAACTGGAAGATGTACTGGCGGCCTTGCCGGGCGTGTTGCAATGCGCGGCCATTGGTGTGCCGGATGAGAAGTCGGGTGAAGTGATCAAGGTGTTCATCGTGGTCAAGCCGGGCATGACCGTGACCAAGGAGCAGGTAATGGAGCACATGCGTGCCAACGTTACCGGCTACAAGGTTCCGCGCATGATCGAGTTCCGTGATTCGCTGCCGACCACCAACGTGGGCAAGATCCTGCGTCGCGAGCTGCGTGATGAAGAGCTGAAGAAGCAGGGCTTGAAGAAGATCGCCTGATCCTTGGTTTGCGCGGTCCCTGTAGGAGCGGCCTTGTGTCGCGATCGGGCCGCGAAGCGGCCCCAGAAATTTCAGCATCATGGCTGATAACCTGGGGCCGCTTCGCGACCCGATCGCGACACAAGGCCGCTCCTACAATGATTGCGTAGAGCCTGGCTTCAGCGCAGTTTTTCCAGCATCTGGTAGTACCACATCCCCGCCGCCAGCAGCGGGTTGCCCAGCAAGTCCCCCATCGGCACCCGCACATGCTTGCACTGGGCAAAGGTGTCGAACTTCTCCAGCGTGCCGGTCAATGCCTCGGCCATGATCTCGCCCATGATGTGGCTGGTGGCAATGCCATGCCCCGAATAACCCTGGCAATACCACACGTTGTCCGACAGCTTGCCCAACTGCGGAATGCGGTTGACCACGATGCCCATGGCGCAGCTCCACTGGAACTCGATCGGCACGCCCTTGAGCGCCGGGAAGGTGCGTTCGATGCACGGGCGCAGCTCACCTTCGATGTCGCGTGAATCCTTGCCCGAGTAATTGGCGCCACCGCCAAACAGCAGGCGCTTGTCGGCCGTGAGGCGGTAGTAGTCGAGCACGAAGCGACAGTCGTACACCGCCAGGTCCTGCGGGTTGATTTGCTCGGCCAGCTCACCCAGCGGCGCGGTGGTGACAATGCCGCCCATGGCCGGGAAGATCTTGCCCTTGAGCTGGCGCTTTTCCAGCTTGTGGTACACATCGCCGGCCAGCATCACCTGGCGTGCCTCGACCCGCCCGTGGGCGGTGACCACCGCCGGGCGTGGGCCGTGGACGATGTCCAGCACTTCGGAATTCTCGAAAATCAGTGCACCCAGGCTGTGGGCAGCGCGGGCCTCACCCAGGCACAGGTTGAGCGGGTGCAGGTGCAGGTTGCGCAGGTTTTTCAGGGCGCCCAGGTACAGCGGGCTTTGCAGGTGCTCGGCCACTGCCGCGCGGTCGAGCAGTTGCACCTGCTCGCCCATGCCACGGCGTTGGGCCTCGGCCTCGAAAGCGCGCAGCTCGCTCAGGTGCGAGGGCTTCATCGCCGCATGCAGGTGGCCGTGCTTGAGGTCGCAGTCGATGCCATAGCGCGCTACGCGCTGCTCGATCACCTGATGGCCGCGCCAGCGCAGGTGCCAGATGAAATCGTCGACCTCGGTGCCCAGGTGGCTGCGCATTTGCGAGCGCATGGCTTCGTCGCCCGACAGGCTGCCAGTGACCTGGCCACCATTGCGGCCGCTGGCGCCCCAGCCGATGCGGTTGGTTTCGACAATGGCCACTTTCAGGCCACGCTCGGCCAGTTCCACCGCCGTAGCCACGCCAGTGAAGCCGCCGCCGATAATGGCCACGTCAACCTGCACCGTGCCCTTGAGCTGCGGGTACTCGGTGTGGTCGTTCAGGGTGGCGCTGTAGTAGGACGGCGCACGCTGCGCCGGGCCTTTGTTCAATGCTGCGTTCATGGGTATTCCTTGTTAGGTAGGGGCTCAGGCCTGGTGCAGGTACCAGCGCCAGTCCTGCTCGCTGACTTCGGCCATGAACTGGCGATACTCGGCGCGCTTGACCTTCAGGTACACGCCGAGGAAGTCTTCGCCCAATGCTTCGCGGGCCCAATGGGAATGCTGCAGGGCGTCGAGGGCGGTCAGCCAGTCGGTGGGCAGGTGCTCGGTGGCCTGGGCATAGCCGTTGCCCTCTACCGGTGCGCCTGGGTCCAGCTGTTCGCGGATGCCGCGATGGCTGGCGGCAAGAATTGCCGCAGCAGCCAGGTAAGGGTTGGCATCGGCGCCGCAGATGCGGTGCTCCACATGCCGGCTGTTGGCCGGGCCGCCGGGCACGCGCAGGCTCACGGTCCGGTTGTCCACGCCCCACGTCGGGGCCAGTGGTGCATAGCTGTTGGCCTGGAAGCGGCGGAACGAGTTGGCGTTGGGGCAAAACAGCAGCAGCGATTCGCGCAGATGGCGCAGCATGCCGGCGACGGCCTGGCGCAGCAGTGGGGTGCCGGCCTTGTCCTCGCTGGCGAACAGGTTGTTGCCGTGGCTGTCGGCCAGGCTCAGGTGCATGTGCATGCCGGTACCGGCCAGGTTGGCAAACGGCTTGGCCATGAAGCAGGCCTGCATGCCATGGGCATGGGCCACACCTTTGACCAGGCGTTTGTAGCGCACGGCCTGGTCCATGGCCTGCAGGGCGTCGCCATGCTCAAGGGTAATTTCAACTTGACCGGGGGCGTACTCCGAAATGGCGGTGCGCGCCGGAATGCCTTGGGCTTTGCAGGCGGCGTACAGGTCGGCGAGGAACGGTTCGATCTGTTCCAGTTCACGCAGGCCATAGACCTGGGTGCTGCGCGGGCGGCCGCCATCATTGTCCAGTGCCGGTTGCGGGCGGCCTTGGGCGTCACGCTTCTGGTCGAGCAGGTAGAACTCCAGTTCGCAGGCCATCACCGGGTGGTAGCCGTCGGCTTTCAGCGCTTCAATGGTGCTTAGCAGCACGTGGCGCGGGTCGGCGATGCTGGCTGGCAGGCCTTCGCTGGGGTGCATGCTGACCTGCACGGCGGCGGTTGGCACACGCCGCCAGGGCAGGCGCACCAGGCTGCCATCCAGTGGGTAGGCGCGGCAGTCGATGTCGCCCACGTCCCACACCAGGCCGGAGTTTTCCACGTCGTCGCCGTTCAGGGTCAGGCCAAGGATGGTGCTGGGCAGCGGCCGGCCGGTCTGGTACACGGCCAGCAGTTCATCACGGTGCAGCAGCTTGCCGCGTGGTACGCCGTTGGCGTCGAGGATGAACAGTTCGAACAGCTCGATATCGGGGTTGTCAGCCAGGAAACGGGAAGCCTGCTCTACAGGTGCAAAGTGCATGATGAATTCGCTCACGGGCGCACAGGACTTTCGCGCAGAAAGCGCGGTCCAGTTGAGTCAAACGGCCAGACGATGGCCGGGTTTGGTCACAAAGGCGTGAGCGAGGTGTCTGGTGGGCGTGCGTGGCGGCAGTGCCACAGCGCCCAGAAGGCGAGGATGATGTGCACCAGCGGATTTTCCCCGGCACGGCTCCGGGCCTTCGGTAGCGAAGGGCGGGAAGACGGTGGGGCGATGGGCTGGGCGGGAGTCATGCCTTTGATACTCACATGCGGCGTAAGGTTGATTAAAGCAGTGAATGGCAACCTTTACATCGTACCTGGCTAAACATTTGATTGCCTGTACCGGCCTCTTCGCGGGCATGCCCGCTCCCACAGGGTTACCTCCAGCCTGAAATTGTGGGGGACCTGTGGGAGCGGGCAAGCCCGCGAAGAGGCAGGCACAGGCAGCAGAGAATCGGCAAATCTGCGACAATCGCGCATCCTTCGAATGCCGATCATGAAAAAGCAGGCCCACCTGCATCACTAAAAAGCCCCATGACTGACCACGCCATCGACAAACTGCTGCAAAACCTCGACCACGCCATGATTGCCGACCGCCATCGCCTGCGCCGGCAATTGCACGAATTGCGCAAGCGCCCCGACGAGGCCAAGCTGGCGCAGTGGGTGGAAAAGGTCCAGGCCTCCTGTGCCCAGGTCACTGCACGTCAGCAGAGCGTGCCGACCGTGCGCTACGACGACAACCTGCCAATCGCCGCCAAGCGTGACGAAATCAAGAAGGCCCTGGCGGAAAACCAGGTGCTGGTGATCGCTGGCGAAACCGGTTCGGGCAAGACCACCCAGCTGCCGAAAATCTGCCTGGAGCTGGGCCGTGGCAGCCATGGCCTGATCGCCCATACCCAGCCGCGCCGTATCGCTGCACGCAGCGTTGCCGCACGGGTTGCCGAAGAACTGGGCACCCCGCTGGGTGGGCTGGTCGGCTACCAGGTGCGTTTCGAAGACCAGAGCGATGCCAACACCCTGGTCAAGCTGATGACCGACGGCATCCTGCTGGCCGAAACCCAGCACGACCGCTTTCTCGAACGCTACGACACGATCATCGTCGACGAAGCCCACGAGCGCAGCCTGAACATCGACTTCCTGCTCGGCTACCTGAAGACCCTGCTGCACCGCCGGCCAGAGCTGAAGCTGATCATCACTTCGGCGACCATCGACCTTGAGCGCTTCTCCAAACACTTCGACGGCGCGCCGATCATCGAGGTGTCCGGGCGTACCTTCCCGGTGGAAACCTGGTACCGCCCGCTGACCAGCGAGCAGGACGAGGAGGGCAACCAGATCGAGGACGACCTCACTGTCGATCAGGCGATCCTTGCCACCCTGGATGAGCTGGCGCACCACGAACGCAGCGAAGGCAAGGGCCCGGGCGATGTGCTGATCTTCCTGCCGGGCGAGCGGGAAATTCGCGATGCCGCCGAGATCCTGCGCAAGGCGCAATTGCGCCATACCGAGATACTGCCGCTGTATGCACGCCTGTCGCCGGCCGAGCAGCAGCGCATCTTCCAGTCGCACACCGGGCGCCGGGTGATCCTGGCTACCAACGTCGCGGAAACCTCGCTGACTGTGCCTGGCATTCGCTATGTGATCGATACCGGCACCGCGCGTATCAGCCGCTACAGCTACCGCGCCAAGGTACAGCGCCTGCCGATCGAGGCTGTGTCGCAGGCCAGTGCCAACCAGCGTAAGGGCCGTTGCGGGCGGGTAGAACCGGGCATCTGCGTACGCCTGTACAGCGAGGAGGATTTCAACGCAAGACCAGCGTTTACTGACCCAGAGATCCTGCGCACCAACCTGGCGGCGGTGATCCTGCAGATGCTGCACCTGCGCCTGGGCGCAATCGATGCCTTCCCGTTCATCGAGCCGCCAGATGGCAAGGCCATCAGCGACGGCTTCAACTTGTTGCAGGAGCTTTCAGCGGTCAATCGCGAGAACCAGCTGACCCCGCTTGGCCGGCAGCTGGCGCGTTTGCCGATCGACCCGCGGCTGGGGCGCATGTTGCTGGAGGGCGCTCGCCAGGGCAGCCTGCAGGAGGTGCTGATCGTCACCAGTGCGCTGTCGGTGCAGGACCCGCGTGAACGCCCACCGGAGCGCCAACAGGCCGCCGACCAGGCGCACGCCCAGTGGAAGGATGTGGACTCCGACTTCGCTGCGCTGGTCAACTTGTGGCGTGGCTTTGAAGAGCAGCGCCAGGCCCTGACCGCCAACCCGCTGCGCAGCTGGTGCCGCAAGAACTTCCTCAACTACCTGCGCCTGCGCGAGTGGCGCGATGCCCATCGCCAGCTGGCACTGATCTGCCGTGACCTGCAGCTGACGGTGAACAAGGAACCGTCCGACTACCAGAAGATGCACAAGGCCATCCTCAGCGGGCTGCTCAGCCAGATTGGCCAGAAGACCGAAGAGGGCGACTACCAGGGTGCCCGTCAGCGGCGCTTCTGGGTGCATCCGTCGTCAGGCCTGGGGCGCAAGCGCCCGCAGTGGGTGATGGCTGCCGAGCTGGTCGAAACCACCAAGCTCTACGCGCGAATGGTCGCCAAGATCGAACCTGACTGGATCGAGCCGCTGGCTGGCCACCTGGTCAAGAAGAACCACTTTGAACCGCACTGGGAGAAGAAGCGCGGGCAGGTGGTGGCCTATGAGCAGATCACCCTGTACGGCCTGATCCTGGTCGGCCGCCGCCCGGTCCACTTCGGCCCGATCGACCCGGTCACCTCACGCGAGCTGTTCATCCGCGAAGGCCTGGTGGGTGGTGAAATCCAGTCGCGGGCCAAGTGCCTGGCGGCCAACAAACGCCTGCTCGAAGACCTCGACGAGCTGGAGGCCAAGGCCCGCCGGCGCGACATCCTTGCCGATGAAGAAACGCTGTACGCCTTCTACGAAGCGCGCCTGCCGGCGGAAATCCACCAGACCGCGACCTTCGACAGCTGGTACCGCATGGGCAGCCAGAAGGACGCCAACCTGCTGATCATGCGCGAGGAAGACGTGCTGGCCCGCGAGGCCAGCGAAGTGACCGCCGCGCAATACCCCGACAGCCTGCAGGTGGGCGAGCTGCGCTTGCCGCTGAGCTACCACTTCGAGCCCGGCCACCCACGTGACGGCGTGACGGTACGGGTGCCGGCGCCGCTGCTGCCAAGCCTGCCTGGCGAGCGTCTGGAATGGCTGGTGCCGGGCCTGCTGGAAGCCAAGTGCGTGGCGCTGATACGCAACCTGCCAAAGGCCCTGCGCAAGAACTTCGTGCCGGTACCGGACTTCGTCAAGGCCTCGCTGGCGCGCATGACCTTTGGCCAGGGTGCACTACCGCAGGCCTTGGGCCAGGAGTTGCTGCGCATGACTGGGGCGCGTGTGCCAGACGAGGCCTGGGACGAGTCGGTCCAGCTGGTCGAAGGCCACCTGCGCATGAACATCGAAGTGGTCGATGGCCAGGGCAAGTTCCTTGGCGAAGGCCGCGATCTTGCCGAGCTGACGGCACGCTTTGCCGCTGCCAGCCAGGCGGCACTGGCGGTACCGCGTGATGCCAAAAGCGAGCAGCCGGTACAGGCCAAGGCCTTCACGGAAGTGAAGCAGACCGCTCAACAGAAGATCGCGGGTCTTTCGATGACTGTGTACCCGGCATTGGTGGATGAGAACGGCACCGTGCGCGAAGGGCGTTTCTCGACCCAGGCTGAAGCCGAGTTCCAGCACCGCCGTGCCCTTCAGCGCCTGTTGTTGCAGCAGCTGGCCGAGCCCGCCAAATTCCTGCGTGGCAAATTGCCGGGCTTGACCGAACTGGGCCTGTTGTACCGTGAAATGGGCCGGGTCGAGGCACTGGTCGAGGACATCCTGCTGGCCAGCCTGGACAGCTGCATCCTCGAAGGAGAGCAGACGTTGCCACGCGATGGCGCGGCCCTGGCCGGGCTGGCTGAGCGCAAGCGCGGTAGCTGGGCCGAGCACGCCGAGCGCCTGGCGCGTCAGACCCTGGAGGTGCTGAAGCTGTGGCATGGGTTGCAAAAGCGCTTCAAGGGCAAGATCGACCTCAGCCAGGCGGTGGCGCTGAACGACATCAAGCAACAGCTGGGCAACCTGGTTTACCCAGGCTTTGTGCGTGAAACGCCTGGGGTGTGGTTCAAGGAGTTGCCGCGTTACCTCAAGGCGGTGGAATTGCGCCTGGAGAAACTGGGTTCGCAAGTGCAGAAGGACCGGGTGTGGAGCGGCGAACTGGCCAACCTGTGGGCGCAGTACAAGGCCCGTGCCGACAAGCATGCCCAGGAGGGCAAACGGGATGAACAGCTGGCGTTGTACCGCTGGTGGCTGGAGGAATACCGGGTGTCGCTGTTTGCTCAGCAACTGGGGACCAAGGTGCCGATTTCCGACAAAAGATTGAGCAAGCAGTGGAGCCAAGTGGAGGGCTAAACTTCCACAGATGTGGCAATATTGGTGCAATTTGGGGCCGGCGCACGGCCCCTGTGGGAGCGGGCGTGCCCGCGAACGAGGGCGCAGCCCTCGCCCTTGAATTGGTACTAAAGTGCCATAATCCTGTCATATTCCCAGCCAGCGCCCCGTGGCGATGGCCTTTGACCAGAGGAACGACCGTGCATAACGTCGTGATCAGCGGCACCGGCCTGTATACCCCGGCCCAGAGTATTTCCAACGAAGAACTGGTGGCCTCTTTCAACGCCTGGTCGCAGCAGTTCAACCAGGACAACGCCGCCGCCATCGAGCGCGGTGAAGTCGAAGCGGCGCCGGTGTCCGACGCGGCGTTCATCGAAAAGGCCTCGGGCATCAAGAGCCGCTTCGTGATGGACAAGGCCGGCATCCTCGACCCGCAGCGCATGAAGCCACGCCTGCCGGAACGCACCAACGATGAGCCGTCGGTGCTCTGCGAAATGGCCGTGGCCGCTGCCCGTCAGGCATTGGAGCGCGCCGGCCGTACGGCTGCCGATGTCGACGGGGTGATTGTTGCCTGTTCCAACCTGCAGCGCCCTTACCCCGCCATCGCCATCGAGGTGCAACAGGCGCTGGGCATCCAGGGCTTTGCCTTCGACATGAACGTGGCTTGCTCGTCGGCCACGTTCGGCATTCAGACCGCCGCTAACAGCGTGGCCCTGGGCCAGGCGCGTGCGGTGCTGATGGTCAACCCGGAGGTGTGCACCGGCCACCTGAACTTCCGTGACCGCGACAGCCATTTCATTTTCGGTGATGCCGCCACCGCCGTGTTGCTCGAGCGTGCTGACAAGGCCTCCTCGGCGCACCAGTTCGAGATCGTCAGCAGCAAGCTGTGGACCGAGTTCTCCAACAACATCCGCAACAACTTCGGCTTCCTCAACCGCGCGGCGGAAGAGGGCGAGGGTGCGGCAGACAAGCTGTTCATCCAGGAAGGCCGCAAGGTGTTCCGCGAGGTCTGCCCGAAGGTGGCAGAGCTGATCGGTGAGCACCTGCAGGAAAATGGCTTGCAACCGAGCGATGTGAAGCGCTTCTGGTTGCACCAGGCCAACCTCAGCATGAACCACCTGATCGTCAAGAAACTGCTGGGGCGTGAAGTGGCCGAGGAAGATGCACCGGTGATTCTGGACCGTTACGCCAACACCAGTTCGGCGGGGTCGGTGATTGCCTTCCACCTGTACCAGGATGACCTGGCCAAGGGGTCGCTTGGGGTGTTGAGCTCGTTTGGTGCAGGGTATTCGATTGGTAGCGTGATTCTGCGCAAGCGCTGAGTCTTTTGGCGCCTGTACCGGCCTCTTCGCGGGCTTGCCCGCTCCCACAGGTACTCCACAGTTCTCAAGATCTGTGGTGATTCTGTGGGAGCGGGTTCACCCGCGAAGAGGCCGGCGCATTTCCGCCAGGCAAAAAAAAGCGGGAAACGCCGGATGGGGTCGGCGTTTCCCGCTTCAGAGTGAAGCAGAGGAGGGTGCAGCTTAGAACTTGGCTTCCAGGTCTACCTGCAGCGTGTCTACATCAGCATCGCTGTTCGGCAGGTTGGAGTAGTCGGTCTTGGCCATCAGGTAGGCCGCGCCCAGGGCGAAGTTCTTGTCGATTTCGTAACCCACTTTGAACTTGTGGCCACGGGAGCCGGTGAAGCCGTTACCGAAGTCAGAGTCGGTGAACAGGCTGACTACACCGTTACGCTGTACGTCGCGGTAGTTGTAGTCCAGGCTCCAGGCACCGATCTTGCTCTTCACACCAGCCAGCCAGGCCTTGTCCTTGCCGTCGGTGCTTTCGGTGTTCTTGACGAACTGGCCGTAAGCCGACAGCGGGATGGCGAAGCCGGTGAAGTCGATCTGACCGAAGCCTTCAACCAGGTTGAACTCGTCGGTGGTGTTGCCCAGCGAACGCAGGGCGGCCGAGGCCTTGTCGTTGTCGTAGCCGTAGATGCTGCCGCCAACGGTAACCTTGACGGTGTCAGCCGCGTTGAACTTGGTACCCAGCTGGGCCGCGTACAGCTGCGCGTCGTGCTTGAACTGCACGCCGTCGCCGTCGACGTTGTCCTTCAGGTTGTAGTGGCCGATGCTGCCGAACACTTCGGCCGGGCCGAGGTTGGTCTTGTAGGTAGCCGCCACGCCTTCCGGGTTGATGTCGCTGTCCCAGATGATGTCGCCCATGCTCACCCAAGGCTGGTTCATCTTGCCGCCGATCAGGTGCAGGTTTGGCACGGCAGTCGGGTGCCAGTCGAGGTAGGCCAGGTCGACCCACAGCGATTTCTTCTCGAAGTAGTTGTCCAGGCTCTGGTTGGTCGAGCGGGCATCGGCGCTGCTGCCGGTGGCCACACGCACGCCGGCGTCGACCTGCGGGTTGATCTCGCTGTAGAAGCCGACACGGGCACGTACGCGCTCACGGTCCTGGTTGCCACTGCGGGAGATCGGGTTGTCGACGTTGACGTCTTCGTAGCGCAGGCGTACATCACCCTTGATCTGGGTCTTGGCGGCCCATGCCACTTTTTGTTCGAAGTTGCTCATCCGTTCAGACTGAGCTTTCTGGTCGGCCTTTTCCTTGGTTTCTTTCGCCAGGTCGCCCTGCAGTTCGTTGTACTGCGCCTGGTTGATCGAGCCGTTGGCGCGGAGCATTTCGAGCAGCTTGGCGTCGACAGCAGCACTGGCCGGGGCGCTCAGAGCCAGCATCATGCCGGTGAGGCTCACTCCGGTAAGTGTAGAAACAAGACGCATAAGGTTCTCCCTACTGAAAAAAATGGGGGAGGCTCAAGCGCCTGCCCCTGCGTTGGCATGTCTTCGGAAAGGGCCTGACTAGACAGGTTCTGGGGTTCCGGAAAACAGGCGCAAGTATTGCGGGGGCCAATGACAGATTAATGTCTAATTAGTGGCACTGTTGTTAAGTAATTGAGAATAAAAGGATCAGCCCGGCGTTCGTCATTTGAGTGCCGGGCCTTCCTTGGGGATACTGAAGGCCTTCACACAGCGAGCCGAAACCGTGACCAGCCTGTACAGCCTTGCCCAATTGCGTGATCTTCCGGCGGCCACCTGGGATGCCTTGGTACCCGCTGGCCAGCCGTTCCTGCGCCATGCCTTTCTCAGTGCGATGGAGGACAGCGGCAGCGTGCAGCGCAGCACGGGCTGGGCTGCCGAGCACCTGGTGCTGGAGCGTGAGGGGCAGGTTCGGGCGCTGATGCCGGCGTACCGCAAGTGGCACTCCTATGGCGAGTATGTGTTCGACCATGGCTGGGCTGATGCCTGTGAGCGGGCCGGCATTGCCTACTACCCCAAGCTGTTGGGGGCCGTGCCGTTCAGCCCTGTCAGCGGCCCGCGGCTTTTTGCGGGCGACCCGGCTGACGGTTTGATGATGTTGCAGGCCCTGCCCGAGTATCTGGCCAAGGGTGGGCTTTCTGGTGCGCACATCAACTTCACCGACTCGGCGCTGGACGCGCAACTGGCAGCCCAGCCGGGCTGGATGGAGCGCCTGGGTTGCCAGTTCCATTGGCAGAATCGCGGCTACCGCGACTTCCAGGACTTTCTCGACAGCCTGAGTTCGCGCAAGCGCAAGCAGATGCGCAAGGAGCGTGAGCAGGTGGTGGGGCAGGGCATTGATTTTCGCTGGTACCGGGGCGATGAACTGGATGAAACCCAGTGGGATTTCGTCTTCCTCTGTTACGCCAATACCTATGCGGTGCGCCGCCGGGCGCCGTACCTTACACGCGAGTTTTTCAGCTTGCTGGCCGAACGCATGCCTGAGGCTGTGCGCGTGGTGATGGCCCGCCAGGGCGGGCGTGATGTGGCGATGGCCTTGAGCCTGGTGGGGGGCGACAGCCTGTTTGGCCGTTACTGGGGTTGCCTGGATGAATTCGACCGGCTGCATTTCGAGACGTGTTTCTACCAGGGCATGGAGTTTGCCATTGCCGAGGGGTATCAGCGTTTTGATGCCGGGGCGCAGGGGGAACACAAGCTGATACGCGGGTTCGAGCCGGTGTTGACGCGGTCGTGGCATTACCTGCTGCACCCGGGGTTGCGGCGGGCGGTGGAGGATTTCCTGGTGCAGGAGCGGGTAGGGGTGAGGGGGTATGCCGAGGAGGCGCGGGGGATGTTGCCTTACCGTCGGGACTGATGCGTCTTCGGCTGCAGTGCGATCCCTGTAGGAGCGGCCTTGTGTCGCGAAAGGGCCGCAAAGCGGCCCCGGCAATTATTCCTACGAAGCTGAAAACCTGGGGCTGCTGCGCAGCCCTTTCGCGACACAAGGCCGCTCCTACAAGAAGCGCGCCGTAGCGAAGATCAGTCCACCCCGACAAACCCCCCGGTCTGGTGATGCCACAACCTGGCATAAAGCCCTTGCTGCTCCAGCAGCTCACTGTGGCTGCCGCTCTCGACAATGCGCCCCTTGTCCAGCACCACCAGCCGGTCCATCCGCGCAATGGTGGACAACCGGTGGGCAATGGCGATCACCGTCTTGCCCTGCATCAGCGTCTCCAGGCTCTCCTGGATGGCTGCCTCCACCTCCGAGTCCAGCGCCGAGGTGGCTTCGTCCATGATCAGGATCGGCGCATTCTTCAGCAGCACGCGGGCAATGGCGATGCGCTGGCGCTGGCCACCTGACAGTTTCACACCGCGCTCACCCACATGGGCATCGAAGCCGATACGCCCCTGAGCGTCCGACAGTTGCGGGATGAACTCGTCAGCACGGGCGCGGCGCACGGCTTCAAGCATTTCCGCTTCGCTGGCACCGGGCTGGCCATACAGCAGGTTGTCGCGGATCGAGCGGTGCAGCAGCGAGGTGTCCTGGGTGATCATGCCGATCTGCGCACGCAGGCTGGCCTGGCTCACTTGGGCAATGTCCTGGCCGTCGATCAGGATACGCCCGCCCTGCACGTCGTACAGGCGCAGCAGCAGGTTGACCAAGGTCGACTTGCCCGCCCCGGACGGGCCGATCAAGCCGATTTTTTCGCCAGGGCGGATGTTCAGGTTGAGCCCTTCGATCACGTTGGCGGCCTTGCCATAGTGGAAATCGACATCGTCGAAGCGCACCTCGCCGCGGCTGACCTTGAGTGCGGGCGCGTTGGGCTGGTCGGTGACGGTGACCGGCTGGGCGATGGTCTGCAGGCCGTCCTGGACCATGCCGATGTTCTCGAAGATGCCATTGACCACCCACATGATCCAGCCCGACATGTTGACGATACGGATCACCAGGCCGGTGGCCAGTGCGATGGCGCCAACGGTGATCAGCGACTGGCTCCACAGCCACAGCGCCAGGCCCGTGGTGGTGACCACCAGCAGGCCGTTGAGGGTGGTGATGACCACGTCCATGCTGGTGACCACGCGCGCCGCCAGCTGGGTTTTCTCGGTTTGTTCGCTGATCGCTTCGCGGGCGTATTGCTGCTCGTAGTCGGTGTGGGCGAACAGCTTCAGGGTGGCGATGTTGGTGTAGCCATCGACAATGCGCCCCATCAGCTTGGAACGGGCGTCGGAAGAAATCACCGAACGTTCCTTCACCCTCGGCACGAAGTAGAAGAGCGCGGCGATGTAGCCGATGATCCACAGCAGCAGCGGCAGCATCAGGTGCCAGTCGGCCTCGGCGAACAGCACCAGCGAGGTGATGGCGTAGATCAGCACGTGCCATAGCGCGTCAACCGCCTGCACGGCGGAGTCGCGCAGCGAGTTGCCGGTCTGCATGATGCGCTGGGCGATGCGCCCGGCAAAGTCGCTCTGGAAGAAGTTCAGGCTCTGCTTTAGCACGTAGGTGTGGTTTTGCCAGCGGATCAGGCTGGTCATCCCGGGGTTGATGGTCTGATGCACCAGCAGGTCATGCAGGCCGAAGAACACCGGCCGCAGCAGCAGTATCACCACCAGCATCCAGATCAGCTCGCCACTGTGCTCACTGAAGAAGCTGGCATTGGGTGTGCCTTGGGCCAGGTCGATGATGCGGCTGAGGTAGCTGAACATGGCCACCTCGATCAGCGAGGCGAACAGCCCGACTATCAGCAAGGCAAGAAAACTGGGCCATACCTGGCGCAGGTAATACAGGTAGAACGGCCACACGGTCGTCGGTGGCGACTCACTGGGTGCTTCGCGAAAAATATCGATCAGCTGTTCGAAACGGCGGTACAGCATGGGTAACGACACTCCTGTTCCATCCGACCCTCAGGCGGTTTCACGTCCCTGTGAAGCCCCGTGGTCAGTCGATGCGTTTGGCCGACTTGATGTAGACCGGGTCGGCCGGTACATCACGCATGCCTTTCTTGATGGTGGTCGGCGAGTTGACGATCTGGTCGACCACTTCCATGCCCTTGGTCACCTTGCCGAATACGGCATAGCCACGGTCACGCCCCGGGTTGAGGAAGTCGTTGTCGGCCACGTTGATGAAGAACTGGCTGGTGGCCGAGTTCGGGTCCGAGGTGCGCGCCATCGACAGTGTGCCGCGGGTGTTCAGCAGGCCGTTGCTGGCCTCGTTCTTGATTGGGTCCTTGGTATCTTTTTGCACCATCTGGTCAGTAAAACCACCGCCCTGGACCATGAAACCCGGAATCACCCGGTGGAAAATCGTATTGTTGTAGAAACCGCTGTCGACGTATTGCAGGAAATTCTTCGTGCTGAGCGGCGCCTTCTCGGCATTCAGTTCGATTTCGACCTGGCCGAAGCTGGTGTCCAGCAAAACGTGCGGGGTCTTGTCAGAAGCCATGACGCTGGTGGCGAAGGCGACCGAGCAGGCGGTGAGCAGGAGTTTTTTCAGCATGGGCTCAAAGATCCTTGAGAGGTGGAGGCGGCTGCGAGGAACTGCAGCAGGGTCTGGTTGAAGACCTCGGGTTGATCGAGGGGCGTAGCGTGCCGGGAATCGTCGACGACGACCAGCCTGGCGTGGGGCATCAAGGCGACGTAACGCTCTTTCAGTTGTATCGGGGTGTAATCGTGGTCGGCGGCAATGACCAAGGTAGGACAGTGAATCTGCCCGATGCGTTCCTGCACGCCCCAGTCGACGATGGCGTCGAAGCTCTTGAGGTAGGCGCGCTTGTCGTTGCGCGCCCAGCGTTGTGCCATCTTTTGCCGCAACTCGGCCTGGTGCGGCTTGGGGAACAGGCGCTGGGCCAGGCCCTTGCCGACGGTTTCGACACTGAGCAACCGTGCCAGCCCCCAGCGTTTAAGCCACCAGACCCAGTCGCTGCGGCTACGGCGCTTGACCTCGGGGGCGCTGTTGACGATGCACAGGCTGCGCAGCCACTGCGGGTGGTCGACTGCGAACTGGAAACCCACCATGCCGCCCATGGACAGGCCGACGAAGTGCACGGGGCCGGTGTGCAGGTGTTCGAGCAGGGCCAGCAGGTCGGCACTGAAGGTGGCGATCTGGTAGCCGTCGCGGGGTTTGTCGGAGCGACCATGGCCGCGGATGTCCATCAGGATCACCCGGTAGTGGCGGCTCAAAACCGGCACCTGCAACTCCCAGTCCTGGCAGCTGGAGCCAAGGCCGTGCAGCAGCACCAGGGGTTCGCCCTGGCCATATTCCTCGTAATGCAGTGCGCATCCTTCGTGTTCGAAATAGGCCATGGGCGCGGTCCTCTCAGGCTTGTGGGGGGGCTGCGAAGGGCACGTCCAGTGGCGCGGTGTCGAAGTTGCGCAGCAGGTCGATGAGAATCTGCGTGGCCGGGCCCAGGGTCTTCTCTTTGCTCGAATAAAGGTAGAACAGTGGGTGGCGGCTGCCACCCTGATCCAGTTGCAGCGGCTTGAGCACGCCTTCACGCAGCTCGCGCTCGATCATGTGCCGGGGCAGCCAGGCAAAGCCCAGGCCGCTGCTGACGAAGGTGGCGGCGGTACCCAGGCTGCCGACTGTCCAGCGCTGTTCGGCCCCCAGCCAGCCAACGTCACGCGGCTGGGCGCGGCCGGAGTCGCGGATTACCACCTGCAACTGGCTTTCCAGGTCCTGGAAGGTGAGCTCGCGGCCCAGCCGGTGCAGGCTATGCTCGGGGTGGGCGACGGCGACGAACTCCACCGCGCTCAGTTCGGCGCCAAGATAGCCGCCAATGCTGTAGCTGCTGATGGCCAGGTCGGCGATGCCTTCGTGCATCACTTCTTCCACGCCAGACAACACTTCTTCACGCAGGCGCACCCGGCAGCCGCGGCTTTGCGGCATGAACGCGGCCAGGGCGCGCACCAGCCGGGCGCTGGGGTAGGCGGCATCTACCACCAGGCGCACTTCGGCCTCCCAGCCTTGCTCCATGTGGTGGGCGAGGTCTTCGAGCTGGCTGGCCTGCTTGACCAGGTGGCGCGAGCGGCGCAGCAGTACGTTGCCAGCCTCGGTGAGCACGGCCTTGCGGCCATCGATGCGCAGCAGTGGCACACCCAGTTGTTCCTGCATGCGGGCCACGGTGTAGCTGACCGAGGACTGCGAGCGGTGCAGGGCCTCGGCGGCCTGGGCAAACCCGCCGTGATCGACCACTGCCTGCAGGGTTCGCCACTGGTCAAGGGTTACGCGCGGCGCTTTCATCTTTCGCTCCTGTTGTCCTAAGCTGCGCTCTTTCAAGGAGAGCGGCCCATGAAGAAATGTTGTGCGGCAATACTGATGTGCCTGCCCCTCGGGGCCATGGCTTACCCCATCGACGTGGAGAAGGAACTGACCGGGGTAAAGCTGGACTACACCGCCTATGACACGGCCTACGACATTGGTGCCATTACCCTCAACAACTATGGGCAGGTACCGGCAGCCTGCAAGGTGACGTTCCGCAATGGCCCGGAGGCACCCAGGGTACGCCGGGTGAACGTACCCGCGGGTAAAAGCGTCGATGTCACCGCCAAATTCAACCGGCAGATCATCAAATTGCGCATCGCCCTGAATTGCACGGCGGAATAAACCGATAAATCGATAGATTGAACCCACTTTTTACGCTTTTTTATCGATAGGTCAACCTTTAATCTCACCTCCATCGAATCGCAACCCTTTTTGCCGATGGAGGCACCCCATGTCCCGCGTACTGATCATCGAAAGCAGCGCCCGCCAGCAGGATTCCGTTTCCCGTCAGCTGACCCGTGATTTCATCCAGCAATGGCAGGCTGCCCACCCGGCCGATCAGATCACTGTACGCGACCTGGCGGTGAGCCCGGTGCCGCACCTGGACGCCAACCTGCTGGGTGGCTGGATGAAGCCCGAAGAGCAGCGCAGTGCCGCCGAACTGGAGGCCCTGGCCCGTTCCAACGAACTGACTGATGAATTGCTGGCAGCGGACGTGCTGGTGATGGCTGCGCCGATGTACAACTTCACCATCCCCAGCACCCTGAAAGCCTGGCTGGATCACGTACTGCGTGCCGGCATCACCTTCAAGTACACCCCGACCGGCCCGCAAGGCCTGCTGACCGGCAAGCGCGCCATCGTGCTGACAGCCCGTGGTGGCATCCATGCCGGCGCCAGCAGCGACCACCAGGAACCTTACCTGCGCCAGGTCATGGCCTTCATCGGCATTCACGATGTCGACTTCATCCACGCCGAAGGCCTGAACATGAGTGGCGAGTTCCACGAGAAGGGCGTCAACCAGGCCAAGGCCAAGCTGGCGGCGGTGGCCTGAGGCTCGAAGAATTCCCAACCCTGACACCTGTTTTTGCTCCTTTGGGTGTACCTGCCCGGCCAATGGCCGGGCTTTTTTATTCCCGCAGGCCGCTGCGGTTTGCTCTGTGTAGGAGCGGCCTTGTGTCGCGAAAGGGCCGCAAAGCGGCCCCGGCAATATCTGCGGCGAAGCTGAAATTCTGGGGGCGCTTCGCACCCCTTTCGCGAC
>NZ_JBNNVS010000063.1:0-21847 GCF_050280665.1 Pseudomonas sp. NPDC089547
CGCATGCGCGAAGCCTTCCGCCTGGCTGAAGAAGAAAAGCCGGGTGCGGTACACCTGGAGCTGCCAGAAGACATCGCCGCCGAGCAGACCGACGCATTGCCGATCCCGCGCAGCCTGCACCGCCGCCCGCTGGCCGAGCACGTGGCCATTGAAGCTGCTGTCGAGAAGCTGCAGAACGCCCGTAGCCCGATCCTGGTGATCGGCGCCGGTGCCAACCGCAAGATGACCGCCAAGGTCCTCAAGCAGCTGATCGACAAGACCGGCATCCCGTTCATCACCACCCAGCTGGGTAAAGGTGTGGTTGACGAGCGCCACCCGCGCTTCCTGGGCAACGCCGCGCTGTCGTCGGGTGACTTCGTGCACCGCGCCGTCGAGGCCGCCGACCTGATCGTCAACATCGGCCACGACGTGATTGAGAAGCCGCCGTTCTTCATGGTGCGTGGCGGTACCGAAGTCATTCACATCAACTTCCGCTCCGCCGAAGTCGATGCCGTGTACTTCCCACAGGTTGAAGTAATCGGCGACATCGCCAACGCCGTGTGGCAGATCAGCGAAGCGCTGACCGACACCTCGCACTGGGATTTCACCCGCCTGCTGGCCATCCGTGAGGCCAACGAAACGCAGATTGCCGAGGGTGCTGACGACAACCGCTTCCCGGTCTACCCGCAGCGCCTGGTCGCCGACATCCGCCGCGTGCTGCCATCCGAAGGCATCGTGGCCCTGGACAACGGCATCTACAAGATCTGGTTCGCCCGTAACTACAAAGCGCACAAGCCAAACACCGTGCTGCTGGACAACGCCCTGGCGACCATGGGTGCTGGCCTGCCATCGGCCATGGCTGCGCACTTGGTACACCCGGACCGCCCAGTGATTTCGGTGTGTGGCGACGGCGGCTTCATGATGAACAGCCAGGAGCTGGAAACGGCTGTGCGCCTGGGTATGCACATCACCGTGGTGATCCTGCGTGACGACGGCTACGGCATGATCCGCTGGAAGCAGGCCAACATGGGCTTCACCGATTTCGGCCTGGACTACGGCAACCCGGACTTCGTCAAGTATGCCGAAGCCTATGGTGCCAATGGCCACCGCGTGGAAAGCGCCGAAGGCCTGCTGCCGCTGCTGGAACACTGCATCAAGACCCCGGGCGTGCACGTGATCGACTGCCCGGTCGATTACAGCGAAAACGACCGCATCCTCAACAGCGAACTGCGTCAGCGCGCGCTGGCGGTATAAGCCCCGAGGCCCACAGGTACGGAGCCCTGTACCGTACCTGTGGGAGCGGGCATGCCCGCGAAGACCCCAACACGTTGGATGGCACCGGCTTCGCCGGTGTTCGCGGCCATGGCCGCTCCCACAGAGGTTGCACAAGACTTATTGACCCAGTCAGTTGGTCCACACCGATCCTCCCCGATCCATGCTGTCGCATCCCCTTCTGTCCCGCATGTGCTAGGGTGCACACACTTTTGCTTTTCAGGATCCTCAGCCTCATGCTCCCCGCACTCAGCGAAAAAGAACTCGACCGCCTCGAAGACCTGCTGATCACTTACGGCAACGATTACTCGGTGCTGAATCTGGCCGAACTCAATGGCTTTTTTACCGCGCTCGCCAGCTCGCCGGTAACTGTCTACCCGGAGCAATGGCTGCCTGCGGTAGCCGGTGGCAAGGTGCCGAAGTTCAAGAAGCCTGCGCACGAAGAAGCGTACACCGCGTTGATGCTGCGCTATGCCAATCAGGTTGCTGAGGCGTTGGGTGACAACGTCGACCACTTCGAGCCGCTGTTCGAGGAAAGCGAGGGCGAGGAAGGTAATGTGATCGTCATGGAGGAATGGTGCTTCGGCTACATGCGCGGTACCCAGGTCGCCGGCTGGAGCGAGTTGCCGCCCGAGCAGGACCAACTGCTCAAGGCCATTTCGCTGCATGGGCTGGAAGACAACTTCGAGTTGCTTGACCAGATGAGCGAGGCCGATATCCAGGCGTGCGTGCCACAGGTGGTCGAGGCCGCTCGGGGGCTGTTCCGGTATTTCAAAAAGCTGCACTGATCCTGAATGTGCAATGAGGCTGCCGGCCTCTTCGCGGGTAAACCCGCTCCCACAAGATTGCACGGTTTGCGCAACCTGTGCGAACAACGTGGGAGCGGGCTCGCCCGCGAAGAGGCCAGCAGCACCGGCACACAAATAGCTCAGAACCCCAGGCTTACCGTCGCCACCAGCGATGCCGGTTCCCCTGCATAATTCCCCGCACTGGAAATGGTCTCGATGTAGTCCTTGTCCAGCACATTGCGTGCGTTCAGCGACACCCGAAGGTGCTCGTCGAAGTCGTGGAACACGCTCAGGTCCAGCCGCCCGTAACCACTGGCGCTGTAGCTGTTGGCCAGGTCGCCATAGCGCTTGCCGGCAAAGAACACGCCCGCACCAAAGCCAAGGCCCTGTAGCGGCCCATCCTGTAGCTGATAGGTCGACCATAGCGAACCACTGACCACCGGCACACCCTCCAGCCGGTTGCCTTCCTCGTAGCGCGTATCCTCGACCAGCTTGGCGTCGAGCACCGCGATGTTACCGATCACGTTCCAGCCGTCACGAATCTCGCCGCTTACATCCAGCTCGACGCCACGCACCCGCTGCTCGCCCGTCTGGATCGAATAGCTGCTGTCCAACGGGTCGTTGGCAGCCAGGTTCTTGCGGCGGATCTCGAACGCCGCCAGCGTCGCCGACAGGCGTTCGGGGATGATGTCGTACTTGGCGCCGACTTCGTATTGCACACCGGTCTCCGGGTCGAGCACGCTGCGGTCGCGGGTCAGGCGGTTCTGTGGCGCGAAGGAGGTGCTGTAGCTGACGTACAGCGCCAAACGATCGGTGGGCTGGTAAACCAGGCCAGCACGGGGCGATGTGTCGGAGGGGTCGATGTCGATGTCGGCGTAGTCACCTGCTGCGGTGTAGTTGCGGTTGCGCTGCTTGACCTGGTCATGGCGCACACCCAGCAGCAGCTTCCATTGCTCGCCCAGGTCTATCTGATCCTGTACGTATACACCGTAGGTTTCCTGATCGAAGCGCGAGTCCTCGCCAAAGCGGAAAAGCCCTGGCTGTGCGCCATGCACGGGGCTCCAGATATTCAGCGGGGCGACATCGGCACGCAGCATGGTCACGCTGCGCCTCCCCGTTACCGACTCTACCCCCGCCAGCAACTGATGCGCCAGCCCGGCGGTGGTGAAGCGTGCGACCGCCTCGAACTGGGCACTGAGCGAGCGCTGGGTTTCGTCAAAGTCGGTGGCACGGCGGGTCAGGGTAAAGCCGTCTTTCTCCAGGGTGCGCTGAGAGATGTTGAGCATGGTCTTGTTCGACTTGTCCCAACGGGTGACCTGGCGCAGGGTCAGCCAATCGTTCAGGTCGTGTTCCAGCTTGAACCAGGCGGCGGTCTTGTCGCTGTTGCTGTGTGACCAGGGCTCTTCCAGGAAGACCTTGTGCCGGGAGTCGACGCGGTCGCCGATCACCTGCAGTCCGCGGTCGTACTGGGCATCGGTCTCGGTGTATTCCAGGCCCATGTCTATCCGGGTGTGTTCACCTGGTGCCCACGACAGCGACGGGGCAAAGTGGCGGCGGTGGCTGTCGCGGTACAGGTCACGAAAACTGCCTTCGGTCTGGTAAGCCATGGCCAGGCTGCCGGCCAAGCCATGTTCGGTCGACAGCGGCCCGCTGAGCCAGGCCTGGCCGCGCTGATAGTCGTAGGAACCGGCCTGCAGCTTGACCTGGGCTTCCGGCACCAGCGTTGGCTTGCGCGTCACCACGTTGATCAGCCCGCCCGGGTTGCCACGGCCATACAGCACCGAGGCCGGCCCCTTGAGCACTTCGATACGCTCCACGCCGGCCAGGTCGGTGAGGATTTCCGGGCGCACGGTCAGCGAGTTGGTCAGCACCCCGTCGATGGCATAGGTGGTGCCCTGAAAACCACGCACGATGAAGCTCTCGACACTGCCGCCATGGGTATTGCCACGCTGGATGCTGCTGACGTTGCTCAGGGCGTCGGCCATGCTGTTGGCCTGCTGGTCTTCCAGCACCTGGCGCGGCACTACCTGGATCGACTGCGGGATATCACGCAGGGGCGCGTCGGTCTTGGTGCCGACACTGCTGCGTGAGGCCTTGTAGCCTTGTAACGGGCCGATGGCCGAATGCCGCAGGTCGTGCAGGCCATTGATGTTGGTCGAGTCCAGTTGCAGGGCGGAGGAGGTCGGCCTGGCGCGCAGGATGTAGGTGTTACCACTTTGCGGTACAGCCTCCAGATGGGTGCCCTGCAGCAGTCGGTCGAAACCTTGGGCAGTACCCACGTCGCCTTGCAGCCCGGGGCTTTGCAATTCGCCAAGCATGGCTGGGTCCAGCGGCAGGGTCACACCGGCCTGGGCAGCGAACTCGGCCAGGGCCTGGGCCAGTGGGCCGGCGGGGATGGCGTAATGACGATCGTCCTCGGCCCAGGCGAAGGGCGAGGCGATGAAGCTGGCGAGCAGGGTGAGTCGCAGATGCATGGGGCTTCCTGATGGGCTGAAAGGGTGGTTTTCAGGAAGAGGACACCTGAGGCTGATAAAACACGACACGGTCATTTTGTGGTTCGGGTTCACTGGCCTCTTCGCGGGTAAACCCACAGGCAATTACACAGGGCTCGAACCTGTGGTAATCCTGTGGGAGCGGGTTCACCCGCGAAAGGGCCAGAGGCAACACCTCACACCCCGGCCGGTACCACGGTCACCCAATACCGCGACAGGTAATTCACCCGCAACGGAAACGCCATCGCCAGCGCCCGCAGCGCTGCATCGCTGTCTGCCAGCTGATAAACCCCGGAAATCTCCAGCCGGGCCACCTCCGGCGCACAGCGCACCCAGCCATGCCGGTAGCGCCCCAGCTCGGCCAGGAAGCTCGCCAGCGGCATACGCTCGACTCGCAGCACGCCATCCAGCCAGTCCACTCTCGCCTGCGTACTGTCCACGCGCCTTACCCGGCTGGCACTGACCAGCGCTTGCTGCCCTGCCTCTATGCGTAGGGTTCCGCCTGCCCTAGGTGTAACCGCCACCGCGCCTTCCAGCACCTTCAGCTCGTCGTGCTGTTCATATTGGCGCAGGGCAAAGCGCGTGCCCAGTGGCTGGAACAGGCCCCATGCCGAGCGCACCAGCATCGGCCGCGGGTCTTTGCCGGTGCTGACATACAACTCCCCCCGGCGCAGCACCAGCAAGCGTTCGCCGGCGCTGTAGCGGATGTCCACGGCGGTATCGGTATTCAGGTGCAGCTCGGTGCCGTCGTCCAGGGTCAGCTGGCGTCGTTCGCCGACGGCAGTGCTGATATCCGCCAGCAACGCATCCATCGTCCCTGTGCGTGACAGGGTCACCCCCAGCGAGCCCAGTACCACCAGCGATGTCAGCGCCTTCACTGCTGCGCGCCGGCCCAATGCCGCAGGCCGCTGCAAGGTCGAGCGGGCCACGCTGGGCGGGATCGACTGCACCTGGGCACTGAAGCGTGTCGCCAGTTGCCAGGCCCGCTCGTGTTCGGCACTGGCCGCCCGCCAGGCTGCGCATGCCTGCTGTTCGCCTTCACTGGCCCCACCTTGCAAGCACAGGAACCAGCGCGCGGCCTGCTGGGCTACGGGGCGTGATACGGGGGGCGACATCATGGCCAGCCCTCCGATGCCAGTACGATGCACTCCTCGAACGCCCGCACCAGCCAACGTTGCACCGAGCGCACGGTTACGCCCATTTCCTCGGCGATCTGTTCCTGGCTGAAACCTTCCACCTGCGCCATGAGAAACGCGCGCCTTGCCTTGCCCGGCAAGCGCGCCAGCACCCGGTCCACGGTATTCAAAGCTTCCAGCAACGCCGCCTGACATTCGGCGCTGGGCGCCTGGTCTAGCGGCATGTTCGCCAGTGCTTCCAGGTAGGCCCGCTCCAGGGAGCGACGGCGGTAGAGGTTGAGCAGCAGGCGTCGGGCGATGGTGGCCAGGTAGGCGCGTGGCTCGCGCAGCTCGGTGGGCGGTGCATGGGTGAGCAGTTTGACGAACGTGTCCTGGCTCAGGTCGGCGGCATCGCAGCGGTCGTTGACGCGGCGGTACAGCCAGCCTTGCAGCCAGGTGTGATGGCTGCGGTAGAGCTGCTGGATGGGCGCGCGGTCGGGGGACATGGGCAAGAGATGTTTTCGTTATTGAGAACTACTTGCATTCTATGCAAATTGGCTTTTCAGCGGCAACTGCAGCATGTGGCTGATGCACAGGGCTATTATTTCGACCCGCGAAATTATGGTTTCCTCACCGCACGGATTCTGCTGCCAGCTGAACAGGTGCAGCATGTGCTCCACCAGCCCATTTCGGTGCTGATCAGGAGCCAAGCCCATGTCGAACCCGATCAAGCTTTACAACTTCCCCAAGTCTGGCCACGCCCACCGCATCGAGTTGATGCTGTCGCTGCTGAACCTGCCCACCGAGGTGGTGTTCGTCGACTTGGCCAAAGGTGCGCACAAGCAGCCGGATTTCCTTGCCCTCAACCCGTTCGGCCAGGTACCGGTCATCGACGACAACGGCACGGTGATCGCCGATTCCAACGCCATCCTGGTTTACCTCGCCAAAAAATATGACAACGGCATCTGGTTGCCCGAAGAGCCAGCTGCCGCCGCCCGCGTGCAACGCTGGCTGTCAGTCGCCGCAGGCCCACTGGCTTTCGGCCCGGCTGCTGCGCGCCTGGTGACCGTGTTCGGTGCCGCGTTCAACACCGACGAAGTGATAAACCGCGCCCATACCCTGCTCAAGGTGATCGACGCCGAGTTGGCCAAGGTGCCGTTCCTGGCCGGCAACACGCCCACCATCGCCGACATCGCCAACTACTCTTACATCGCTCATGCACCAGAGGGCAACGTGTCGCTGGAGCCCTACGCCAACGTGCGCAGCTGGCTGGCACGTATCGAGTCGCTACCGGGCTTCGTGCCTATGCCACGCACCGTGATCGGGCTGCAAACCAGCGCCTGACACCCCGCCCTCGGGAGGAACGCCACCATGCAACAGCCCCAGGACCAACGCCCCTCGCCCTGGCATGCGGGCGAGAAAACCCTGCAGGAAACGGTCGGTGTAGCAGAGCGCATGGAGGCGTTCGGGCAAAAGGTCATACGTGACCATATGCCCGACCAGCATCGCATCTTCTATCACCAGTTACCCTTCATGGTGGCGGCCAGCGTGGACGCCCAGGGCCGGCCCTGGGCGACGTTACTGGAGGGGGCAGAGGGTTTCGTCAGCTCGCCCGACCCTCGCCAGTTGATGATCGACACCACCTTGCCGGCAGATGACCCCGCCACCCCGGGGCTGGTGGCAGGGCAGGCGGTTGGCCTGCTGGGCATCGAGTTGCACACCCGTCGGCGCAACCGCATCAACGGGCAGATTCGCCAGGCTACAGATGGCCAATTGCAGGTGGCGGTGGAGCAGTCGTTCGGCAACTGCCCGCAGTACATCCAGTTGCGTGACTACACCCGCGTCACCGAACCCGCCCAGGCGCGTGTCGATGCGGCAACACTGGATGCCAAGGCGGTCAGCATGATCCAGGCCGCCGACACGTTCTTCGTCGCCAGCTATATCGAGCATGACAACGGCCAGCGCTCGGTGGATGTTTCCCACCGTGGCGGCCGGCCAGGGTTCGTCAAGGTCGAAGGCAATACGCTGACCATTCCCGACTACGCCGGAAACCTGCATTTCAACACCTTGGGCAACCTGTTGCTGAACCCGCGGGCAGGCTTGCTGTTCATCGACTTCAACACTGGCAACGTGCTGCAACTGTGCGGGCGGGCCGAGCTGTTGCTGGAAAGCCCGGCTATCCAGGCTTTCGAAGGTGCAGAGCGGCTGTGGACGCTGGCGGTCGAGCAGGCCGTGTGGCGGCCGGCCGCGGTGTCCCTGCGCTGGGCCTTCAAGGAGTACGCACCGACCAGCCTAATGACCGGCACCTGGGCCGAAGCCGACGTGCGTTTGCAACAACGCCAGCAACAGCGCCAATGGCAGGCCTGGCGCGTGTTGCGGGTGGAGCAGGAGAGCCGAGATATCCGCTCGTTCTACCTTCAGCCGCCCGTCGACAGCACAGAGGTTTTTGCAGCCGGGCAACATGTTCCGGTGCAAATCCGGCGCGAGGGTGAAGCGGCGCTGATCCGCACCTACAGCCTGTCCAGCGCACCATCCGACGGCTATTTGCGTATTAGCGTCAAAGCCCAAGGCCCGGTTTCCCGGCACTTGCATGAGCGCATTGCGCCAGGGGATGTGCTTGACGTACGCCCACCCATGGGCAGCTTCACACTGGACTTGCAGAGTACGCGGCCGCTTGTGCTGATTGGCGTCGGCGTAGGTATTACGCCGTTGCTGGCCATGCTGCGTGAGCAGTTGAGTCAAGGGCAGCCGCGGCGCATTCACGTGTTCCATGGCGCTCGCAGCCTGGGCGATCTGCCGTTCCAGGAGGAACTGGCGAACTTGCGGCAACAGGCCGGTGAACGGCTGCACGTGTACCGTGTCCTGAGCCAGCCGGAATATCATGCGTTGCTTGGGCGAGATTATGAGTTCATCGGCCGGCTGGGCATCGAGCAGGTCAAGGCGACGCTGGCGCTGGACGACTACGATTTCTACCTGTGCGGGCCCGGCAGCTTTACCCAGGACCTGTATGAAGGGCTGCGTCAGGTGCATGTGCCCGATGCCCGGATTCATGCCGAAGCCTTTGGCCCCTCGACGCTGCGGCGGCACACGGACGGGGACCTGCCAACCTTGCAGCAGCCGCCTGCGGCCAGCGAGCCCGTGCCGGTGTACTTCGCCGCATCGGCCAAGGAGGCGCGTTGGACACCGGGGAGCGGCACGCTGCTGGAGCTGGCCGAGGCGCGCGGGCTGGCGCCGGAGTTCAGTTGCCGGGGCGGCTCTTGTGGAACGTGCAAGACCAAGGTGGTGAGCGGCCAGGTGCATTACCCGAACCCACCGGCAGAGCTGCCAGAGGCGGGGTCGGTGCTGATCTGTTGTGCTGTGCCGGCGCAAGTGGAAGAGGGGGTACAGGCGCTGGTGCTGGATATCTGATTCGCCTGTCCCGAGCGAGGTCCCCTGTAGGAGCGGCCTTGTGTCGCGAAAGGGCCGCAGCGCGGCCCCGGGATTTCAGCAGTGAAGCATGAATTGCTGGGGCTGCTTTGCAGCCCTTTCGCGACACAAGGCCGCTCCTACAAGGGACCGCGCACGGTGCAGGCAACAAAAAATGCCCAGATGAAAGATAATCCCGGCACCACATAGCCCCCAGGAGCCCGCATGGACCAGATCCACCTGATGAAGGTGTTCGTCGCTGTCGGCGAGCTGGAAAGCTTCGCCGCGGCCGCCCGCCGCCTGGACATCTCCCCGGCCGCCGTCACCCGTGCCGTCAGCGCCCTGGAAGACCAGCTCGGGGTCAAGCTGCTGCTGCGCACCACCCGCAGCGTACGCCTGACCGAAGCCGGCGGCCGCTACCTGGAAGACACCCGGCATATCCTGGCCAGCATCCACGAGGCCAACGAAGCCGCTGCGGGCATCAACGCCTCCCCCAAAGGCGACCTGGCAGTTACCGCGCCGATCCTGTTCGGCAAGAAGTTCGTCATGCCGTGCATCGTCCGCTACTTGCAGCAGTATCCCGAGGTCGATGTGTCTGCCTACTTCCTCGACCGCGTGGTGAACATGGTCGAGGAGGGCATGGACGTGGCCGTGCGCATCGGTCCGTTACCCGACTCCGGCCTGAAGGCGCTGCGGGTCGGCAGGGTGCGGCGGATGTTGTGTGCCTCCCCCGACTACCTGGCCCGCCATGGCGTGCCCAGGCACCCCTCGGACCTGGCTGGCCATGCCGTGATCGGCACCACCAACCTGTCGCCCAGAGCAGGCTGGCGTTTCGGGGTAACCGAAGAGCCGACAATGGTACGCATGAAGCCACGGCTAACGGTGACCAGCAATGACGGGGCCATTGCTGCTGCCAGTGGTGGGCTGGGGATTGCCCGCCTGTTGTCGTACCAGGTTGCAGATGAGCTGGCCAATGGGCAGTTACAGGTGCTGCTGGCCGAGTACGAAGAGGCGCCCTGGCCCATCCACGTATTGCACCGGGAGAGCAAGTACGGCTCGGCCAAGGTCAGGGCCTTTATCGACATGCTGGCGCAGACGTTGCGGAGCCAGCAGCTGGATTGAGGTCGTACAACAGCGCTGGAAATGGCTTGAAATAATAATTGTTGTACGACGACCTATGACATGGCACTCTTTCACCTGAAACAATTTGTCGCAAATAGCCCTGCCGGCATTTGCGCCAATCGCTCGCCACTCTAAAAACAAGAAATTCAGGTGAACCATGAAGATGAAAGGCATCCGTTGGTGGATGGTCAGCCTTGTCACGGCTGGGCTCGTCGTCAACTACCTCGCCCGCAACACCCTCTCGGTGGCCGCCCCCACCTTGATGACCGACCTCTCCATCACTACCGAGCAATACGCCAAGATCGTCGCCACCTGGCAGGTGTGCTACGCCCTCATGCAGCCGATTGCCGGCTGGTTCATCGATTTCATCGGCACCAAGCTGGGCTTTGCCGTGTTCGCCATGGCCTGGTCACTGGCCTGTGCCGGTGCAGCCTTGGCGAGCGGCTGGCAGAGCATGGCGTTCATGCGCGGGTTGCTGGGCATGACCGAAGCCGCTGGCTTGCCAGCCGGAGTCAAGGCTACTACCGAGTGGTTCCCTGCCAAGGAGCGTTCGGTGGCGATTGGCTGGTTCAACATCGGCTCGTCGCTTGGCGCCTTGCTGGCGCCGCCGCTGGTGGTGTGGGCCATCCTGCACAGTGGCTGGCAGCTGGCGTTCGTGATCGTCGGCGTTTCCGGTGTTGCCTGGACCCTGTTGTGGATGCTGCTGTACAAGCACCCACGCGATCAGAAGCGCCTGAGTGACGAGGAGCGCGACTACATCCTGGCCGGGCAGGAAGCGCACTTCAAACAGGACACCCGCGAGAAGGGCGCGTGGAAGCGTATCTTCAAGGCCCGCAACTTCTACGCCATCGCCTCGGCGCGGATCCTCTCGGAGCCGGCCTGGCAAACCTTCAACGCCTGGATTCCGTTGTACCTGATGACCGAGCGGCACATGAACATCAAGGAAGTCGCGATGTTTGCCTGGCTGCCGTTCCTGGCTGCCGACATTGGCTGTGTGCTGGGCGGTTATCTCAGCCCGCTGTTCCACCGCTACTTCAAGGTGTCGCTGTTCACCTCCCGCAAGGTGGTGCTGGTGTTCGGTGCCAGCTGCATGATCGGCCCGGCCTGCATCGGCCTGGTGGAAAGCCCGTACACGGCGATCCTGTTGCTGTGCATTGGCGGGTTTGCCCACCAGACGTTGTCGGGGGCGCTGTACTCGATTACCTCCGACTCGTTCAGCAAGGACCAGGTGGCCACGGCGACCGGCATGGGGGGGATGTGCGGGTACCTGGGGGCGGCGGTGTTTACCCTGGTGTTCGGCATTCTGGTCACGCAGATTGGTTACAGCCCGTTGTTCGTGGTACTGGCGGCGTTCGATATCGTGGCGGCGGTGCTGGTGTGGAAAGTGGCGCGCGAGGTGCGGGGGGATGTTTCTGCCAAGCCGATGGTGGGGGCTAGCGAGGCATTGGCATAAGGGTTGAGAATTTGGGGCCGCTTTGCGGCCCATCGCGACACAAGGCCGCTCCTACAGGGGACCGCGTAACACGCACTGGCGCGGTCCTTTGTAGGAGCGGCCTTGTGTCGCGATGGGCTGCAAAGCAGCCCCAATCCAGGCAACACAACTACAACGCCCGATACTGCATCCTGAACCCCAGGCTCATCACTTCCCCATGCTGCAACAACCTCAACCCCGGCCGCCCCGGCAGGTGATGTGCATTGACCGGGTGAGTCACCGGTTCAAAGCAGAAAAAACCCTGCCCCTGCGGGCAGAACAGCAAGTAGTGCTCAGCCCCGCTGGCGCTGCACGCCAACCGATACCCGGCACCCGGCTGTTCAATCACACATTCCCCCGGCCAGCCACTGAACGCGTGATCAACCACCGTGTCGGGCAGGTTGCCCAACGTTTCAAACCGCCATTGCTCCGGCACCTCGGCCTGATACGAGGGCAGCTGCCCGTCCTCGGCCAGCCAGACCTTGCGCGCCGCTGCATGCAGCTGCGTATCCGGATACCGCGGGAAGTAAGGATGCAATCCCAACCCATACCAGTTAGCCCGCTCATCCAGGTGCTTCACATGCAGGTCCAGGTTCAGGCACCCCTCATGCAAGTGCACATCGAGCGTCGCCAGGTAGGCAAACGGCACTTCACTGTGCAGCGTCAGGCGTGCGCGTCGCTGGCTGTGGTGCTCCACCTGCCAGGCCTGCTGCCAGGCGCTGCCGTGAATCGGGTAGGGGTCGTGTTCGGTATTGGGCGCCAGTGCCTGCCAGCCTTCAGGCCTGGCAAAGCCACCCTCGGCAATACGGTTGGACCACGGCACCAATGGATAGCACCCCAGTCGCCGGGGTGTACCAGCTTCCAGCGCGGCCGAGTCGCAATGGCGCAGCAAAGCCTGCCCGGTTGCCTTCACTTCCCAGTTGACCAGGCTGGCGCCCAGTTCCGGTGCCAGGCTCAGGCGGGTCAGGGCGTCCTGCAGGTGCAGTTCGGTCACAGCCATTCAAGGCTCCTTTCACATGAACAATCAACGGGTTCGGCGGTAGGTGAGCAGCACGATGCCGCACACCACCACGGCGCCGCCGAGTAATTGCAGGCTGCCGAGTTGCTGGTCGAGCAAGGCCCAGCCCAGCAGCAGCGTGGCGATGGGCTCTACGTTCATCACAGGGGCGTTCTGCGCCATGTTCAGCCTTGGCACGCAGACAAACAGCAAGGTGAACGCCAGGCCGTACAGCACCACCAGGCTGGCAAGAGCCAACCAGCCGCTGCTGCTGCCCGGCAGCGACAAGCCGGACGGCATCACGCCGCTGAAACCGGCAACCAGCATGCTGGAGAATACGATCAGCAGTGTCAGCAGGCTGCGCACGGGGCCGCGCACGGCGGCCAGCTTGTGGTCGGTGATCCACAAGGCACAGGCAAAGGCGCAGGCAGCGCCAAAGGCCAGGCTGACGCCCAGCGCCCAGTGTGGGTTGGCCGCGCCGCTGTCTGTCAGGCGTGCCGGCACATCCAGCGCCAGTACCAGGCCGCACAGGATCAGGCCCATGAACAGCACCGTGCGGCCAGTAGGCCGTGCGCCGCCCAGTGCCCAGGTGAGTAGCGCCAGCAGCATCGGGAAGGTATTGCCCACCAGCAATGCCAGGGCCACCGGAATGCGCGCCACCGCCGAATACAGGCACAGGCTCTGGGTGGCGATCAGCAGGCCGAGCAGCAGTTGCCAACGGCGGGTGCCGGTGGGCAGGCCCATGGCCTGGCGTTGCCACAGCAGCAGGCCGGCCAGCACCAGGAAGGTGATGCCCGAACGGCAGAGGATGGCCAGCAGCACGCCGGTACCGTCATCGAAGGCGATACGTGCGGCGATGTGGTTGCCGGCGAATGAGCAGGCCAGCAGGGCCAGCAGGGCGATGGCCAGCTTACGTGGGAACAGAGCGACAGCAGAGGAGGGGACAGCCATGTACAGGATCCGTTTGCAGGTAGATTTTCCAGCCGTATCGCGGTCGTTGTAGGAGCGGCCTTGTGTCGCGATCGGGCCGCAAAGCGGCCCCAGGATTTCGGCGTTGATGCAGATATTGCTGGGGCCGCTTTGCGGCCCGATCGCGACACAAGGCCGCTCCTACAGAGCCCGCAAATGCTTTTAAAGCACCACGCTAGGCAGCCACAGAGAAATGGCCGGAATGTAGGTCACCGCCATCAGCACCAGGAACAGTGCCAGGTAGAACGGCAGCAACGCTTTCACCGTCGATTCGATACTCACCTTGCCGATCGCCGAGCCGACGAACAACACCGCCCCCACCGGCGGGGTGATCAAGCCGATCCCTAGGTTCACCAGCATGATCATGCCAAAATGCACCGGGTCCACGCCGATACCGCTGATCACCGGCAACAGGATTGGCGTGAGGATCAGGATCAGCGGCGCCATGTCCATCACCGTGCCCAGCAGCAACAACATGAAGTTGATGCACATCAGGATCACATAGCGGTTGTCCGACAGGGTCAGGAACGCCGTGGTGATCTTCGACGGGATCTGCATCAGCGTCATCACGTAGCCGAAGCTGGCGGCAAAGCCGATCAGGATCATCACGATGGAAATGGTGCGTACCGTGCGGTGCATCAGCTTGGGCAGGTCGCGCCACTTGTAGTCGCGGTAGATGAACATGGTCACGAAGAATGACCACACCACCGCCACGGCTGCCGACTCGGTCGCGGTGAACACGCCCGACAGGATGCCGCCCAGGATGATGACCATGGCCATCAGGCCCCACAGCGCTTCACCGGCAATTTTCAGTGCCTGGCGCAGCGGGATCACTTCGCCTTTGGGGTAGTTGCGCTTTTTGGCGAAGATCAGGCACAGGCCCATCATCACCGCGCTAAGCAGCAAGCCCGGCATCACCCCGGCCATGAACAGCGAGGCGATCGACACCGTGCCGCCCGCTGCCAGCGAGTACAGCACCGAGTTGTGGCTGGGCGGGGTCAGCAGCGCCTGTACCGAACCGCTGACGGTGACTGCGGTGGAGAACTCGCGTGGGTAGCCCTTGCGCTCCATCTCCGGAATCAGCACCGAGCCCACCGATGCAGTATCGGCCACCGACGAACCTGAAATCGCGCCAAAGAACGTCGAGGCCATGATGTTGACCAGCGACAGGCCACCACGCACGAAGCCCACCAGCACCCCGGCAAACGCCACCAGCCTTCGTGACATGCCGCCCTCGGCCATGATCGCGCCGGCCAGCACGAAGAACGGAATGGCCAGCAGCGAGAATTTGTTAACCCCGCTCGCCACCTGGATCATCATCGCCTGCAGCGGGATGTCGATCCACCAGGCGCCGATCAACGCCGAAAGGCCCAGGGCATAGGCCACTGGCATGCCCAGCAGGATGAGCGCAATGAAACTGCCCAACAGAATGAACGCATCCATTTACGCCGCTCCTTCGTTTTCTTCCAGTTGGTCGAAGCGCACCACCTTGCGGTGGCTCTGGTCGCCCAGCAGCAGTTTCTCCAGCACGAACACCAGGGTCAGCACGCCACCCACCGGGATCGGCGCATAGGTCATGCCCACCCGCACCCCCGGCAGCGATGCCAGAAACTGGTTCCAGGTGGTGATGCACAGCTTGGTGCCGTAGTAAGTCATGAACACGCACACCAGAATCATCAGTACCTGCACCAGCAGCGCCACCAGCCGGCGCTGCAGCGGTGGCAGGCGGTCGGTAATCATCGCCACCGCCATGTGCGCCCCGGCGCGGTAGCTGGCGGCGGCGCCGACAAAGCTGAATACCACCATCAGCAGAATGGCCACCGGCTCCGGCCAGCTGGAGCCGGTGCCAAGAACGTAGCGGGCAAAAATGCCCCACGGGATGATCAGCGACATGGTCAGGATCGACAGGCCGGCGACCCAGATACAAGCGCGGTACAGCGTGTCGTTGGCACGCAGAAAGAGGTTTTTCATGGGCATCACCAAAGCGGCAGGGCGGCGGGCGCCGCACTGCCGGGGTCGGTAGGAGAGGTCGCGCTTACTGCACCGCGTCGATACGCTTCATCAGGTCGGCGTATTGCGCGCCGTATTTTTCCCGTACCGATGCAGTGGCGTCGTAGAACGGCTTCTTGTCGACGGTGATGAACTCGACACCAGCGGCCTTGAGCTTCTCTTCGCTGGCGGCAGACTTGGCGTCCCACAGCGCACGCTCTTCCATCTGTGCCTCACGCGCCACCTTTTTCACCAGCACCTGCTGCTCGGGGGTGAGCTTGTTCCAGGTGGTCTTGGACATCACCACCGGCTCCGGCAGGATCAGGTGGCCGGTCAGGGTGTAGTACTTGGCGCTCTGGAAGTGGTTGTGCTCGAGCAGGGTGGGCGGGTTGTTCTCGGCACCGTCGATTACCCCGGTCTGCAAGGCGCTGAAGATCTCCCCGGTGTCCATGGCAATACCGTTGCCACCCATGGCGTTCATCATGTCGATGAACAGCGGGTTGCCCTGCACGCGAATCTTCATGCCCTTGAGGTCTTCCAGGCTGCGCACCGGCTTTTTGGTGTAGATGCTGCGCGAGCCGCCGTCCATCCAGGCCAGGGCCACCAGGTTGAAGTCGGAGTTGGTGATCTTGTCGAGGATCTCCTGGCCGATCTCGCCGTCGATGATCTTGCGCATGTGGTCATGGTCGCGGAACACGAACGGCATGTTGAACACGTTCACATCCGGTACCACCGGGCCAACGATCCCCAGGCTGACGCGGGTCATCTGCACTGCGCCGATCTGCGCCTGTTCGATCACTTCCTTTTCCGAGCCCAGCACGCCACCGGCAAACATCTTGAAAGTGATGTCGCCATTGCTGGCGGCTTCGAGCTTTTTGCCCATGTTCTGCTCGGCGACCACGGTGGGGTAGCCGGCCGGGTGGATTTCGGCGAACTTGATGTCCAGCGCCGAGGCGGGCATGGCCACGCTGAAGGCGAAGGGGAGTACGGCAAGAAGCAGCTTGCGTTTGAA
The DNA here is from genome assembly GCF_050280665.1 of Pseudomonas sp. NPDC089547. NCBI lineage: Bacteria > Pseudomonadati > Pseudomonadota > Gammaproteobacteria > Pseudomonadales > Pseudomonadaceae > Pseudomonas > Pseudomonas sp. NPDC089547. The sequence continues at coordinate 16,612 of NZ_JBNNVS010000063.1, forward strand.
CGTCATGATGAAACTCCGTGTTTTTTATTATCTGGTTTCGGGCGTGCAAGTGTGGGTACGGCAGGGGGCGCTCAGCCCCGGTAGGCAGGCTCCTCCAGGCCTTTGGTGCCAGGGTTGAGGGCAAACACCCCGCCCGCCAGGGGCTGGTCGCTGAGGTCAGTGCCTGCGGGGCGGATCGAGGTGACGTACAGGGTGTCCAGGTTGGCACCGCCAAAGGCGCACATGGCCGGTTTTTTCACCGGCACGCTGAGCGAGCGGTCAAGGCGGCCGTCGGGTGTGAAGCGGTGGATCTGCCCGGCGTCGTTGCCGCAGATCCAGTAGCAGCCGTCCTGGTCGATGGCCGCGCCATCGGGGCGCCCTGGGTAGCCGCGCATGTCGACGAACAGCCGCTTGTTGTGCGGCGTGCCGCTGTCGATGTCGTAGTCGAAGGCCCAGACCTTCTGCACGTTGGGGTGCGAGTCAGACAGGTACATGCGTGTGCCGTCGGGGCTGAAGGCCAGGCCGTTGGGCACGATCATGCCGTCCTGTTGCAGGTGCAGCTGGCCTTCGCCGTCATGCCGGTACAGCGCACCTACGTGGGCACCTTGCTGCATGTCGAGCAGCATGGTGCCGGCCCAGAAGCGGCCCTGGCGGTCGCAGCGGCCATCGTTGAAACGCATGCCGCCTTGAGCATGTGGCACGCTGCTGAGCAAGCGGCTGTCGAGGCTACCGTCGGCGTTGGCCCGGAGCTGGAAAATGCCGCTTTCCATACCCGCAACCCAGCCTTGGCCGCTGCGGGCGATGCAGGCCAGCATCTCGTCGCCCTGCCAGACCTGATGCATGCCATCGGCCGCCTGCCAGCGGTGCAGTTGGCGGGCGGGAATGTCGACCCAGTACAGCGCTTGTTCAGCGGGGTGCCACACCGGGCTTTCGCCGGTGCCGTTGCGGGCGTCGACGATCAGTTCGCAGTTCATGGCCGTGCCTCCTGGCGTGGGTGGGGTCAGTTGAACGGGCCGGCCACGGCAAAGGCGCCGCCCTGGTAGACCATGCTCGGGTCATCGGCGGCGGGCGCCGGCTGGGCCTCGACGGCGGCGCGGAAGGGTTCGGAGCTGTCCTTCGGCGCATAGCCCAGGTGCTCGGCATGGCGGTTGTCCCACCACACGGTGCGGTTGTCGGAGGCGCCGTAGACGATGGTGTGGCCAACGTCGGGGGTGAACAGCCCGCGCTCGATCAGTTGCACCAGGTCGTCGTAGCTCAGCCAGGTGCAGAGCATGCGGGGGTTTTGCGGTTGCGGGAACGACGAGCCAATACGGATGCTGACGGTTTCGATGCCATAGCGGTCGAAGTAGAAACTGGCCACATCTTCGCCATAGCATTTGGACAGCCCGTAGTAGCTGTCGGGGCGGCGCGGGGAGCGGGCGTCGATGCGTTCATCCTGGCGGTAGAACCCGATGGTGTGGTTGGAGCTGGCGAAGATGATGCGCTTTACCCCGTGCTTGCGCGCCGCCTCGTAGACGTGGAACACGCCGCAGATGTTGGGGCCGAGGATGTCTTCGAAGGAATGCTCGGTAGACACGCCGCCGAAGTGGATGATGGCATCGACGCCTTCGACCAGGGCGTGTACCGCTGCTTTATCGGCCAGGTCGCAGGTGATGACCTCTTCATGTGGGCCTGCGGCAGGTGCCATGGGGCTGATGTCGGAAAGGCGCAGGACCTCGGCGTAGCCTTGCAGGCGTTCGCGAAGGACCTTGCCCAGGCCGCCCGCGGCTCCGGTGAGCAGCAGGCGATTGAGGGGAGTAGGTGTCATGGCCGGCTCTTGTTGTTAATTGTTGTAGGTTGTCGTATGACTTCGATGATTATTGGCGGTGGGTCTGGTGGTTGTCAATGAGGCTTGTGTGGCTTTTATTGGCCTCTTCGCGGGTAAACCCGCTCCCACAGGGACCGCAACAGCCTCGGGGGTATCATCGCATCTGTGGGAGCGGGTTCACCCGCGAACACGGGCGAAGCCCGTGCCATCCAGCCGCAGGTTTTGATCAGAGCAACGACAACGGGTAGTTGAAGATCAACCGGTTCTCATCAAACTCGTTATTGCTGTAATCCCGCCGAATCGACGAGTTACGCCATTTCACACTCAAATCCTTGAACGCCCCGCTCTGGATCACATACGCCAGCTCCGTCTCGCGCACCCATTCCTTGCCATCGGTCACCACCCCGCTGTGCACATCGCGCCCGCTGATGTAGCGGTTCATCAGGGTCAACCCCGGTACCCCGACGGTGACGAAGTTGAAGTCATGGCGCACCTGCCACGAACGCTCGTTGGCGTTGTCGAAGCTGGAGTTGTAGCTGTCGTTGGCCAGCGTCCCGCCGCTGGTACCGTTGACCCGCATCCAGGTATCGCCATCGACCTTCTGCAGCCCGACCCAGAAAGTGCTGCCGCCATACTTGGCCGAGAACATCCCCGAGTAGGTTTTGTTGTCCAGTTCGCCAGCGCGTCTGGAGCCGTCGTCATCGCCATGGAAGTAGCCCAGGTTGGCGCCCAGAGTCCAGTCACCCAGTGGCTGGCTGTGGCTCAATTGCAGGTACTGCTGCTGATAGACGTCCTTCAACACCGCATTCCAAAGCCCGACCAGGGTGCGGTCCTTGTTGAACTTGTACTCGCCACCGACAAAGTTGAAACGGTCCGACACACCACCGCCGTAGCTCATGTCTTCCATGCTGGCGTCGTTGCGCGGGCTGTTGCCGCGGAACTGGCCACCGTACAACGTCAACCCTGCGATTTCGCTGGAAGTGACCTGCCCGCCACGGAACGTCTGCGGCAGCGAACGCCCGTCGTCCGAGCGCAGAATCGGCAGCACCGGCATCCACTCGCCGATTTTCAGCTCAGTCTTGGAAATACGTGCCTTGCCCGCCACCGCCAGGCGCCCATAGTCATCCGCCGGCTTGCCATCGTCATGGCGCGGCAGCAACGCCGTGCCATAGGTGCCGCCACCGCCATCCAGCTTGACCGACCACAGCCCCAGCACATCCACGCCGAAGCCGACAGGCCCTTCGGTGAACCCCGAACGGGCGTCGAGAATGAAGCTTTGCGTCCACTCTTCAGCCTTGCTTTGTGGGTTGCTCGGGTTGGTGAAGTTACGGTTGATGTAGAAATTGCGCAAGCCGAGGGTGGCCTTGCTGTCCTCGACAAACCCCGCAGCCAGGCTGGTGCCTGGCAAGCCGGCGATAACCCCGGCGCCAAGCAGGGCGAAGGGCAGGGTGTGGCAGATTTTCATTATTGTTGTGCTCCCGAAGGGTATGGCAGCCCGTCCACCGGGCACGCACAAGCGGCCTACGGCAGGGGCGGGTGGGTAACGGGCCGGTCAGGGCCAGGGGTGAATGCGCGGTAACCGGATGCTAGGTACTGGCGGGCGTACGCAGGCAAGCCGGGGGAAGAGGGGTAGGGGTATGCAACAGACGTGGGTGTAGCGGGATGTGTGTCGACATGGGTTCGTCCACTGATTGTTGTTTTTGTTATGTGTTGTCGTACAACTATGAGCGATTATTAGCCCGGGTGAGGTGGGCTGTCAACGCCTGATGGCTTAGCAATTTAGGGGTTAGATGGCAACAATCGAGCTGTAGAAGCTCTATTGTGAGCGCCCTAGAGACATCCTACGACCAAGGTAGTCCCTTGCACGCCTCCAGCAGCGGATGAGATGTGCTACTGGGCAACGGTCTTGCACAAAACCTAAAGGTTGGCGCGATCACTGTGGGAGCGGGCTTGTCGATGCGTCGAACCGCCGCGAACACGGGCGAAGCCCGTGCCATCCACCCCCATTGCCTGCAAACCGAAGACATCGTTTACAAGGCAAACCGGAGACATGATTTACAAGTCCAATCCAATCACCTGTGGACCCTGCCGGCACCCTGCGCTATCTTCAGATCTGGCCTCGCCCTCGACCACGTAGACTGGCATGTCCAGTCCCGGCATCCTCGTTGGTGCCGTACCCCCTTGTCGGCGTGGGCGGGGCCTCTTCTTTACTCGAAAGTCGAACCATGGCGTCCATCAACATCCGTATCGACGACGAACTCGAAGCCCGCGCCTACGAAGAGCTCGAACGCCTAGGTGTAACCCCCTCCGAATTGATGCACCAAGTTCTGCAATATGTAGCAGAGCAGGGCAAGCTGCCCTTCGGGTCAGCCAAAGTGGCTGAGGAAGATGAAGACCTCATCGCGGCTGTAAATGAGCGTCTCGCTTCCCCGCTGCGGGTGAAGGTCCAAATGGATGACCTATAGAATCTGACTCGATGAATGGCGCCGGCGATGCTGGTATTCGCCGGTAACGCCTAATGCCAGTCAGTCAGACAGATTGGGGCCGCTTTGCGCCCCTTCGCGGGCTCGCCCGCTCCCACAGGTATAGCGCTGAGCCTATGGGCGCATCGTCCACCACCTCATGCGTCAGCCACCAGCGCAGATGCCGGTTCTCCTGTTCTGCCATTCCCGCGCCCCAAAAAAAGGCTGCCATTCGGCAGCCTTCTCGATGCTCAGCCCGGACAATCAATCCCAGCTCAAAGCCCCACCAGTCTGATACTCAATCACTCGCGTCTCAAAGAAGTTCTTCTCCTTCTTCAAGTCCATGATCTCGCTCATCCAAGGGAACGGGTTGGTAGTCCCCGGGTACTCTTCCTTCAGACCAATCTGGGTCAAACGACGGTTGGCAATGAACTTGAGGTAGTCCTCCATCATCGCCGCGTTCATGCCCAGCACGCCGCGTGGCATGGTGTCACGGGCGTATTCGATCTCCAGCTGGGTCCCTTGCAGGATCATCTGGGTCGCTTCTTCCTTCATCGCCGCGTCCCACAGGTGCGGGTTCTCGATCTTGATCTGGTTGATCACGTCGATACCGAAGTTCAGGTGCATCGACTCGTCACGCAGGATGTACTGGAACTGCTCGGCAACGCCGGTCATCTTGTTGCGGCGGCCCATGGACAGGATCTGGGTGAAGCCGCAGTAGAAGAAGATGCCTTCCAGTACGCAGTAGTAGGCAATCAGGTTGCGCAGCAGCTCTTTGTCGGTTTCGACAGTACCGGTGTTGAACTCCGGGTCGGAGATGGCGCGGGTGTACTTCAGGCCCCAGGCGGCTTTTTTCGCGACCGACGGGATCTCGTGGTACATGTTGAAGATCTCGCCTTCATCCATGCCCAGCGACTCGAAGAAGTACAGTTGTGCTGAAGAACTCCGTGCAGTTCGGCTACGCCCTGCACCGCCTGGGCAGCTACGG
>NZ_JBNNVS010000064.1:0-21262 GCF_050280665.1 Pseudomonas sp. NPDC089547
CGCAGCTGTCCGGGCGCGAAGAGGTGGTGTTCGGTACGGTATTGCTGGGTCGCCTCCGTATCTTCACCTTCACCGCGTTGACCGTGGTTGGTGATGGTAAAGGTCGTGTCGGCTTCGGCCGTGGCAAATCGCGCGAAGTACCAGCCGCGATCCAGAAAGCCATGGAAGCTGCTCGTCGCAACATGATCCAGGTTGACCTGAAGGGCACCACCCTGCAGTACGCCACCAAGGCTGCCCATGGCGCCTCGAAGGTTTACATGCAGCCTGCTTCGGAAGGTACTGGTATCATCGCCGGCGGCGCAATGCGTGCTGTCCTGGAAGTTGCTGGTGTTCAGAACGTTCTGGCCAAGTGCTACGGTTCGACCAACCCAGTGAACGTGGTTTACGCCACCTTCAAGGGTCTGAAAGCCATGCAATCTCCTGAATCCATTGCTGCCAAGCGCGGCAAGAGCGTCGAGGAGATCTTCTGATCATGGCAACCGTAAAAGTAACGCTGATCAAGAGCGTCTCGGGCCGTCTGCCTAACCACAAACTGTGTGTTAAAGGCCTGGGTCTGCGTCGCATCGGTCACACTGTAGAAGTCCAGGATACTCCCGAGAACCGCGGGATGATCAACAAGGCTTACTACATGCTGAAGGTCGAGGGCTAATCGATGAAACTCAATGATCTGAGTCCAGCGCCGGGTTCCCGTCGCGAGAAGCATCGTCCAGGTCGTGGTATCGGTAGCGGTCTGGGTAAGACCGGCGGCCGTGGCCACAAAGGTCAGACTTCCCGTTCGGGTGGTTCGATCGCTCCTGGCTTCGAAGGCGGTCAACAACCGCTGCACCGTCGTCTGCCGAAGTTCGGCTTCGTTTCCCTGAAAGCCATGGACCGCGCAGAAGTGCGTCTGTCCGAGCTGGCCAAGGTGGAAGGCGACGTGATCTCCGTGCAATCCCTGAAGGATGCCAACGTGATCAACCAGCACATTCAGCGTGTGAAAATCATGCTGTCTGGCGAAGTTACTCGCGCAGTCACCATCAAGGGCATCGCAGCCACCAAGGGTGCGCGTGCGGCTATCGAAGCAGCTGGCGGCAAATTCGAGGAATAAATGGCTAAGCAAGGTGCTCTCTCTTCGCTCGGTAAGGGCGGGATGTCGGAACTCTGGGCTCGTCTGCGCTTTCTGTTCATGGCGATCATCGTCTATCGGATAGGTGCGCATATCCCGGTTCCCGGCATCAATCCGGACCGTCTGGCGGATCTGTTTCGGCAGAATGAGGGGACCATTCTTAGCTTGTTCAACATGTTTTCCGGTGGCGCGCTTGAGCGCATGAGCATCTTTGCACTGGGGATCATGCCGTACATCTCGGCATCGATCATCATGCAGCTGATGACGGCGGTCAGCCCGCAACTGGAGCAGTTGAAGAAGGAAGGTGAAGCTGGCCGTCGCAAGATCAGCCAGTACACCCGCTACGGCACCGTTATCCTGGCACTGGTTCAAGCCATTGGCATGTCCATTGGCCTGGCCAACCAGGGCGTGGCGTTTTCTGTAGGCCTTGGCTTCCATGTCGTTGCCGTCTCCACCTTCGTGGCGGGCGCGATGTTCATGATGTGGCTGGGCGAGCAGATCACCGAGCGCGGTGTGGGCAACGGTATCTCGATGTTGATCTTCGCAGGTATCGTTGCCGGTCTTCCGAGAGCAATCGGGCAGTCTTTCGAGTCTGCGCGCACAGGCGATATCAACATTTTCGCCCTGGTCGCTATCGGTTTGCTGGCAGTAGCGATTATCGGTTTCGTGGTGTTCATTGAGCGTGGCCAGCGTCGTATCGCCGTTCACTACGCCAAGCGTCAGCAGGGCCGCAAGGTCTTCGCTGCGCAGACCAGCCACTTGCCGTTGAAAGTGAACATGGCGGGGGTTATCCCGGCCATTTTCGCGAGCAGCATTCTGCTGTTCCCGGCTTCGCTGGGTGCCTGGTTCGGTCAGTCCGAAGGTATGGGCTGGCTGCAGGACATCTCGCAGTCGATCGCTCCTGGTCAGCCGTTGAACATTCTGCTGTTTAGTGCAGGGATCATTTTCTTCTGCTTCTTCTACACAGCGCTGATGTTCAACCCGAAAGACGTAGCGGAAAACCTGAAGAAGTCCGGTGCCTTTATTCCGGGTATCCGTCCTGGTGAGCAGTCGGCACGCTACATTGATGGCGTTCTGACTCGTCTGACCATGTTCGGTGCTCTTTACATGATGGCCGTCTGCCTTCTGCCCCAGTTCCTGGTGGTGGCAGCAAATGTGCCGTTCTACCTTGGCGGGACCTCGTTGCTGATTGTGGTAGTGGTTGTGATGGACTTCATGTCCCAAGTACAATCGCACCTCGTTTCGCACCAGTACGAATCCCTGATGAAGAAAGCCAACCTGAAAGGCTACGGTGGCAGCGGTTTGCTGCGCTGATACGCCCCTAAGGTTCGAGGAGTCGGTAATGAAAGTTCGTGCATCGGTGAAAAAGCTGTGCCGTAACTGCAAGATCATCCGTCGCGAAGGCGTCGTTCGAGTGATCTGCAGCGCGGAACCGCGTCACAAACAGCGCCAAGGCTGAGTGTGATCTGCGTTTCAAACCCAGCAGCTAGTGTGCTGCTGGGTTGATTATTCGTTTCTACAGCGATATTATCTCGCGCCCTATTTCTTGGCTTCCGGGGCGTAGGTAGCTGTCAATTGGAGTCCCACTGAATGGCCCGTATTGCAGGCGTCAACATTCCAGATAACAAGCATACTGTTATCTCGCTGACCTACATCTATGGTGTCGGTCGCACAACTGCACAGAAGATCTGTGCAGACGCTGGTGTAAACCCAGCCGCTAAGATCAAGGATCTGAGCGACGAGCAAATCGAAACCCTGCGTGGCGAAGTTGCGAAGTTCACCACCGAAGGTGACCTGCGTCGTGACATCAACATGAAGATCAAACGCTTGATGGACCTGGGTTGCTACCGCGGCCTGCGTCATCGTAAAGGTCTGCCGGTTCGCGGTCAGCGCACCAAGACCAACGCACGCACCCGTAAGGGCCCGCGTAAGCCGATCCGCAAGTAATCGCCCAGGAATATAGACATGGCAAAACCTGCTGCTCGTCCTCGTAAGAAAATCAAAAAGACAGTGGTTGATGGCATCGCCCACATCCATGCATCTTTCAACAACACCATCGTGACCATCACCGACCGTCAGGGCAATGCTTTGTCCTGGGCGACCTCCGGTGGTTCGGGTTTCCGTGGTTCGCGCAAATCCACCCCGTTCGCAGCCCAGATTGCTGCTGAGCGTGCTGGTCAAGCTGCGCTGGAATACGGTCTGAAGAACCTCGACGTTAACGTCAAGGGTCCAGGTCCGGGTCGTGAATCCGCCGTTCGTGCATTGAACAGCTGCGGCTACAAGATCGCCAGCATCACCGACGTGACGCCAATCCCGCATAACGGGTGCCGTCCGCCGAAGAAGCGTCGCGTGTAATCAGGAGACAGAAGAATGGCACGTTACATTGGTCCAAAATGCAAACTGTCTCGTCGTGAAGGCACCGATCTGTTCCTGAAGAGCGGCGTTCGCGCTCTGGAATCGAAGTGCAACATCGAAGCAGCCCCAGGTATCCACGGCCAGCGCCGTGGCCGTCAGTCCGACTACGGCACCCAGCTGCGTGAGAAACAAAAAGTTCGTCGTATCTACGGCGTACTGGAGCGTCAGTTCCGCGGTTACTACCAGGCTGCAGCCTCGAAAAAAGGCGCAACCGGTGAGAACCTGCTGCAACTGCTCGAGTGCCGTCTGGATAACGTCGTCTACCGTATGGGCTTCGGCTCGACTCGTTCCGAGTCCCGTCAGCTGGTTTCGCACAAAGCGATCAGCGTCAACGGTAAGACTGTAAACATTCCATCCTACCAAGTTCGTCCGGGTGACGTGGTCGCGGTCCGCGAGAAATCGCTGGCCCAGCTGCGCATTGTTCAAGCCCTTGAACTGTGCGCCCAGCGTGGCCGCGTTGAGTGGGTTGACGTGGATGCTGCTAAAAAGTCGGGCGTTTTCAAGAACGTTCCAGCTCGCAGCGACCTGTCTGCCGACATCAACGAAAACCTGATTGTCGAGCTCTACTCCAAGTAAGGGCTAGAAAATAGGTGCATCCATGCAGATTTCGGTAAATGAGTTCCTGACTCCCCGCCACATTGATGTGCAGGTAGTCAGTCCGACCCGCGCCAAGATTACGCTCGAGCCTCTCGAGCGTGGTTTCGGCCATACCCTGGGCAACGCGCTGCGCCGCATCCTGTTGTCCTCCATGCCTGGCTGTGCAGTAGTCGAGGCCGAGATCGATGGCGTACTCCATGAGTACTCCGCGATCGAAGGTGTTCAGGAAGACGTAATTGAAATCCTGTTGAACCTGAAAGGCCTGGCTATCAAACTGCACGGTCGTGACGAAGTTACGCTGACCTTGTCGAAAAAGGGTTCGGGGGTGGTTACCGCTGCCGATATTCAGCTGGATCACGATGTCGAGATCGTCAACCCCGATCACGTAATCGCGAACCTGGCGTCGAACGGCGCCCTGAACATGAAGCTCACTGTAGCTCGTGGTCGTGGTTACGAGCCGGCCGACTCCCGTCAAACCGACGAAGACGAAAGCCGTAGCATTGGCCGTCTGCAGTTGGACGCTTCGTTCAGCCCGGTGCGTCGTATCGCCTATGTGGTCGAGAACGCCCGTGTTGAACAGCGTACCAACCTGGACAAACTGGTCATTGATCTGGAAACCAACGGCACCCTGGATCCTGAAGAGGCTATCCGCCGCGCTGCGACCATCCTGCAACAGCAGCTGGCCGCGTTCGTCGACCTCAAAGGTGACAGTGAGCCTGTCGTAGTCGAGCAGGAAGACGAGATCGATCCGATCCTGCTGCGTCCGGTTGACGACCTGGAACTGACTGTACGTTCGGCCAACTGCCTCAAGGCGGAGAACATCTACTACATCGGCGACCTGATTCAGCGTACCGAAGTAGAGCTGTTGAAGACTCCTAACCTGGGCAAGAAGTCCCTGACTGAAATCAAGGACGTCCTGGCCTCTCGTGGTCTGTCTCTCGGCATGCGCCTCGACAACTGGCCGCCTGCAAGTCTTAAGAAAGACGACAAGGCGACCGCCTGATCGTCGTAATCACCGAACGTAGTGTTTGGTAAGGAATGAATCATGCGTCATCGTAAAAGTGGACGTCACCTGAGCCGTACCAGCTCTCACCGCAAGGCTATGTTCCAGAACATGGCAGTGTCGTTGATCGAGCACGAGCTGATCAAAACCACCCTGCCGAAAGCCAAGGAACTGCGCCGCGTTGCCGAGCCGCTGATCACCCTGGCCAAGGAAGACAGCGTTGCTAACCGTCGTCTGGCCTTCGACCGTACCCGTTCGAAGTCCGCTGTTGGCAAACTGTTCAACGACCTGGGCAAGCGTTACGCCACCCGTCAGGGCGGCTACCTGCGCATCCTGAAGTGCGGTTTCCGCGCTGGCGACAACGCGCCTATGGCGTACGTCGAGCTGGTTGATCGTCCGGTCGGCGGTGCTGTAGAAGCTGCTGAGTAAGACGTTCTGTCTGCTACAAAAAACCGGGCCTAGTGCCCGGTTTTTTGTGCCTGTAAGTATTGTTTCTTTCTATTGATACAAGTCATGTAATGAATTTGTCCCTGTAACCTTGCTCGTCAATACTCTCTCCATAGCCGATTAGCCGGCGTTTGAAGACCGATAAGGAGAGCCCATGAGCAAGATTCTCACCACCGCCAGCGGTGCACCTGTAGCCGACAACCAGAATTCCCGCTCTGCCGGCCCACGCGGCCCGCTGCTGCTCGATGACTTCCACCTGATCGAGAAGCTTGCCCATTTCAACCGCGAGAACATTCCTGAGCGCCGTGTGCACGCCAAGGGCTCGGGCGCTTATGGCACTTTTACCGTAACCCGCGATATCAGCGGTTACAGCAGCGCCAAGCTGTTCGAGCAAGTTGGCAAACAGACAGAAACCTTCCTGCGCTTTTCCACTGTCGGTGGTGAGCGTGGTTCAGCGGACACCGAGCGCGATCCACGCGGCTTTGCCGTCAAGTTCTACACCGAGGAAGGTAACTGGGACATCGTGGGTAACAACACGCCGGTGTTCTTCATTCGTGACCCGCTCAAATTCCCTGACTTTATCCACACCCAGAAACGTCACCCGCAATCCAACCTGAAGAATGCCCAGATGATGTGGGACTTCTGGTCGCACTCGCCCGAGGCGTTGCACCAAGTGACCATTCTGTTCTCGGACCGCGGCATTCCAGACGGCTATCGTCACATGCATGGCTTTGGCAGCCACACCTACAGCCTGATCAATGCACAGGGTGAGCGCACCTGGGTCAAATGGCACTTCAAGACCCAGCAAGGCATCAAGAACCTGGCCCCGGCCGACGCAGCACGCCTGGCCGGTACCGACCCGGACTACGCTCAGCGCGACCTGTTCGAGGCCATCGAGCGTGGCGACTTCCCGCGCTGGACTGTCTGCATTCAGGTGATGAGCGAAGCTGAGGCTGCCAGCCGAGATGAGAACCCGTTCGACGTGACCAAGACCTGGTCGCAGAAGGATTACCCGCTGATCGAAGTCGGTGTGCTCGAGCTCAACCGCAATCCCCTCAACTACTTCGCTGAAGTGGAGCAGGCGGCGTTCGGCCCGAGCAATATGGTCCCGGGTGTCGGCCTGTCGCCAGACCGCATGCTCCAGGGCCGGGTGTTCGCTTACGCTGACGCGCACCGCTACCGTGTAGGCACCAACCACCAGCAGTTGCCAGTGAACGCGCCACGCAGCCCGGTAAACAGCTACCAGCGCGACGGTTCGATGGCCACGGGCAGCTACGGCAGCGCACCGAACTACGAGCCCAACAGCTACGCCGATGCGCCGAAGCAGTCGCCACGCCACGCTGAACCAGCGCTGGCCCTGAATGGTTCGGCGGACCGTTACGATCACCGCGAAGACACTGACTACTTCAGCCACGCCGGCGCGCTGTTCCGCCTGATGAGCGATGAGCAAAAGGCCCTGTTGATCAGCAACATTGCCGGGACCATGGCAGGTGTCAGCGAAGACGTGATCCAGCGCCAATTGCAGTACTTCTTCAAGGCCGACCCGGCCTATGGCGAAGGGGTTGCCAAGGCTTTAGGCGTCAATCTGGCCTAACTCTAAGTGATAAGCAGAACCGCCCTCATTTGGGCGGTTTTTCAATGAATATCACTACTGTTTAACCGTTTTTTTGCATCTAATTGCGTGTTTTTCAGTGACCGTAGGCAAAAGCTGGTTCACACTATATGGCATAGACGTTTTCATATGGAGAATCAGGGCGATGCAAGGCCACCCGGACGTAATCAACTACCTCGTCACGCTGCTGAAGGGCGAACTGGCGGCACGCGACCAATACTTCATTCATTCGCGCATGTACGAAGACTGGGGCCTGTCCAAGCTCTACGAGCGCATCAACCACGAGATGGAAGAAGAGACCCAGCACGCCGATGCTCTGATGCGGCGTATCCTGATGCTCGAAGGCACCCCTGACATGCGTGCGGACGACCTTGAGGTCGGCAGCACCGTGCCGGAAATGATCGAGGCTGACCTCAAGCTCGAGTACAAGGTGCGTGGTGCCCTGTGCAAAGGCATCGAGCTGTGCGAACTGCACAAGGACTACATCAGCCGTGACATTCTCCGTGCTCAATTGGCGGATACCGAAGAAGATCACACCTACTGGCTGGAGAAGCAGCAGGGCCTGATCAAGGCCATCGGCCTGGAGAACTACCTGCAATCGCAGATGTGAGAGCCGGGGGCTGCTTTGCAGCCCATCGCGACACAAGGCCGCTCCTACAGGCGATCGCATGAACCTTTGGGTTGCGCGATCGCCTGTAGGAGCGGCCTTGCCGGGGCGCCGTACCGGTCGGATGGGGCGCAAAGCGCCCCCAAATGCCTTACGCGCGATCCCGCTCCAGTAGCGGTTTCAGGTAGTGTCCGGTATACGACTGCTTCATCTCGCTCAGCTCTTCTGGCGTACCGCAGGCAATGATCTGCCCGCCTTTGGAACCACCTTCCGGCCCCAGGTCCACCAGCCAGTCGGCGGTCTTGATCACATCCAGGTTGTGCTCGATCACCACCACGGTGTTGCCGTGGTCGCGCAGGCGATGCAGTACGTCCAGCAACTGCTGGATGTCAGCAAAGTGCAGGCCGGTGGTTGGCTCATCGAGGATGTACAAGGTCTTGCCGGTATCGCGCTTGGACAGCTCGCGTGACAGTTTCACCCGTTGGGCTTCACCGCCAGAAAGTGTGGTCGCAGACTGGCCCAGCTTTATGTACGACAGGCCCACATCCATCAGCGTTTGCAGCTTGCGCGCCAGCGCGGGTACCGCGTCGAAGAACTCGCGGGCATCCTCGATGGTCATTTCCAACACTTCGTGGATGTTCTTGCCCTTGTACTTGATCTCCAGGGTTTCGCGGTTGTAGCGCTTGCTCTTGCATACGTCGCACGGCACATAGATGTCTGGCAGGAAGTGCATCTCCACCTTGATCAGGCCGTCACCCTGGCAGGCCTCGCAACGGCCACCCTTGACGTTGAACGAGAAGCGCCCCGGACCGTAGCCGCGTGAGCGTGACTCCGGCACGCCGGAGAACAGCTCGCGGATTGGCGTGAAGATCCCGGTATAGGTCGCCGGGTTGGAGCGCGGGGTGCGGCCGATCGGGCTCTGGTCGATATCCACCACCTTGTCCAGGTGCTGCAAGCCGTCCATGCTGCTGTGCGGCGCTGCTTCCAGGGTGCTTGCACCATTCAGGGCAGTGGCTGCCAACGGGAACAAGGTGTTGTTGATCAACGTCGACTTGCCCGAGCCGGACACCCCGGTCACGCACGTCAGCAGGCCGATCGGGACTTCCAGGTCGACGTTCTGCAGGTTGTTGCCACGTGCGCCCTTGAGCTTGAGCTGCAACTTCTTGTTGCGTGGTGTGCGCTTGGCCGGCACGACAATCTTCTTGCGCCCGGACAGGTATTTGCCGGTCAACGAATCAGGGTGGTCCATGACCTCCTGCGGCGTACCCTCGGCCACGATCTGCCCACCATGTACACCGGCCCCAGGGCCGATATCAACCACGTAGTCCGCCAGGCGAATGGCGTCTTCGTCGTGCTCTACCACGATTACCGTGTTACCCAGGTCGCGCAGGTGGTTGAGGGTGGCCAGCAGGCGATCGTTGTCGCGTTGATGAAGGCCGATGGACGGTTCGTCGAGGATGTACATGACCCCCACCAGGCCGGCGCCGATCTGGCTGGCCAGGCGGATACGTTGCGCCTCGCCGCCAGACAGCGTATCGGCGCTGCGGTCCAGGGTCAGGTAATCGAGGCCGACGTTGACCAGGAACTGCAAGCGCTCGCAGATTTCCTTGAGGATCTTTGCAGCAATTTCGCCACGGCGGCCGGTAAGGGTCAGCTCGCCGAAGTAGTTGCTGGCTTCACCGATCGGCAGGTTGGTAACCGCCGGCAGGGTCTTTTCGCCCACCCACACATGGCGTGCTTCGCGGCGTAGGCGGGTACCACGGCAATCCGGGCAGGGCTGGGTGCCGAGGAACTTGGCCAGCTCTTCACGCACGGTGGCCGACTCGGTCTCGCGGTAACGGCGCTCCAGGTTCGGCACGATGCCTTCGAACGGGTGCGAGCGCTTGACGATATCGCCACGGTCGTTGAGGTACTTGAAGTCGACACTCTGCTTGCCGCTGCCTTGAAGGATCACCTTCTGGTGTTCGGCCGACAGCTCACCGAATGGCTCCTCCAGGCTGAAGCCGTAATGCGCGGCCAGCGAACCGAGCATCTGGAAGTAGTACACATTGCGCCGGTCCCAGCCGCGGATCGCGCCCTCGGCCAAGGTGAGTTCGGCATTGACCAGGCGTTTGGTGTCGAAGAACTGCTTCACGCCCAGGCCATCGCATGTCGGGCATGCACCGGCGGGGTTGTTGAAGGAGAAAAGTTTCGGCTCCAGCTCACTGATCGCGTGGCCACAAACCGGGCAGGCGAAGCGCGCGGAGAAGATCATCTCTTCGCCCGGTTCGTCGTCCATCGGCGCCACCAGGGCGATACCGTCGGCCAGCTTGAGCGCAGTCTCGAACGATTCGGCCAGGCGCTGTTGCAGGTCGGCGCGAACCTTGAAGCGGTCCACCACTACATCGATGCTGTGCTTTTTCTGCTTGTCGAGCTTGGGCAACTCGTCCAGCTCGTAGAGCTTGCCGTTGACCCGGGCGCGGACAAAGCCCTGCGCGCGCAGTTCGTCGAAAACCGCCAGGTGTTCACCTTTGCGCTCGCGCACCACCGGCGCCAGCAGCATCAGCTTGCTGCCTTCCGGGCGCTCCAGCACCAGGTCGACCATCTGGCTGATCGTTTGCGCCTCCAGCGGGATGTCGTGGTCCGGGCAGCGTGGCGTACCCACGCGGGCATAAAGCAGGCGCAGGTAGTCGTAGATTTCGGTGATGGTGCCGACGGTGGAGCGCGGGTTGTGCGAGGTCGACTTCTGCTCGATGGAAATGGCCGGCGACAGGCCTTCGATGGTGTCGACGTCGGGCTTTTCCATCATCGACAGGAACTGCCGGGCGTAGGCCGACAGCGATTCCACGTAGCGGCGCTGGCCTTCAGCGTACAGGGTGTCGAACGCCAGGGACGACTTGCCGGAACCGGACAGGCCGGTGATCACGATCAGTTTGTCCCGGGGCAGGGTCAGGTCGATGTTCTTCAGGTTGTGGGTACGTGCCCCACGAATCAGGATCTTGTCCACTGCGGCCTCGCTTGGCGGGCATAAACAAGGAAGTATACGGCGCGCCAGCATGGCGCGGCAAAGCGTCGCGTAGATGCCGTCAAGCTGTCGGACTGATAGAATCGCCGCCGGTTCACACGAGGTTAATCCATGCACGACACCCACAACGAGCGCATGAGTGGCGGCGAAACCCGCGCCGCTGGCGGCCTTGCCCTGGTCTTTGCCTTTCGTATGCTGGGCATGTTCATGGTCTTGCCGGTACTGGCCACCTACGGCATGGACCTGGCCGGTGCCACGCCTGCGCTGATTGGCCTGGCTATTGGCGCCTATGGCCTGACCCAGGCGGTATTGCAGATCCCGTTCGGGATGATTTCCGACCGCATCGGCCGCCGGCCGGTGATTTACCTGGGGCTGGTGATCTTTGCCCTTGGCAGTGTGTTGGCGGCCCAGGCCGACTCCATCTGGGGTGTGATTGCCGGGCGCATCTTGCAGGGGGCCGGGGCGATTTCTGCCGCGGTCATGGCGCTGCTGTCCGACCTCACCCGCGAGCAACACCGCACCAAGGCCATGGCCATGATCGGCATGAGCATCGGCCTGTCGTTCGCGGTCGCCATGGTCGTCGGGCCGTTGCTGACAAGTGCCTATGGTTTGTCAGGATTGTTCCTGGCCACAGCAGGGCTTGCCCTGGTCGGCATCCTGCTGATCGCCTTCGTGGTGCCCAACACCCACAGCATCCTGCAACACCGCGAGTCCGGTGTGGCACGCAAGGCAATCGGCCCGACCCTGCGCCATCCGGACCTTCTGCGCCTGGATGTAGGCATCTTCATCCTGCATGCCATTCTCATGGCCAGCTTCGTCGCATTGCCGCTGGCCTTGGTCGAGCGTGGTGGCCTGCCCAAGGAGCAGCACTGGTGGGTGTACCTGACCGCGCTGTTCATCTCATTTTTTGCAATGGTCCCGTTCATCATCTACGGCGAAAAAAAGCGCAAGATGAAACGCGTGTTGGCCGGTGCTGTCAGTGTCCTGATGCTCACAGAGATATACTTCTGGGGGTGGGCTGACGGTTTGCGCGGACTGGTGATTGGCACCGTGGTATTCTTTACCGCATTCAACCTGCTGGAGGCATCGCTGCCTTCGCTGGTGAGCAAGGTGTCGCCTGCAGGTGGCAAGGGGACGGCGATGGGGGTTTACTCCACCAGCCAGTTCCTCGGCGCTGCCCTGGGAGGAATCCTTGGTGGCTGGTTGTTCCAGCACGGCGGGCTGAACATGGTGTTCCTGGGTTGCGCGGTGCTGTGCGCCATCTGGCTGGTCGTCGCCTTGCGCATGAACGAGCCGCCGTATGTGACCAGCCTGCGCATGCCGCTTACGCCAGAGGCAGTCCGGGAAGCCGGCCTGACTGAACGCCTGATGGCTGTGCCGGGTGTGACCGACGCCGTTGTGGTGGCAGAAGAAGCCGCCATCTATATCAAACTGGATACGAAAATTTTGGACCGTGCGACCCTCGAGCGACTGGTGAATCCAGCCTCTTCGGCGTGCGAAGCCTAGGAGAACGTTATGGCCCGTGGGGTTAACAAAGTCATTCTGGTCGGCACTTGTGGCCAGGATCCCGAAGTCCGCTACCTGCCCAACGGTAACGCCGTGACCAACCTGAGCCTGGCCACCAGCGAGCAGTGGACCGACAAGCAGTCGGGCCAGAAGGTCGAGCGTACCGAGTGGCACCGTGTGTCGCTGTTCGGCAAGGTTGCCGAAATCGCCGGCGAGTACCTGCGCAAAGGTTCGCAGTGCTACATCGAAGGCAAGCTGCAGACCCGCGAGTGGGAAAAAGACGGCATCAAGCGCTACACCACCGAGATCATCGTCGACATCAACGGCACCATGCAGTTGCTCGGCGGCCGTCCGCAGGGTCAGCAGCAAGGCGGCGACCCGTACAACCAGGGTGGCGGTAACTACAACCAAGGTGGCGGCCAGCAGCAACAGTACAACCAGGCACCGCCGCGTCAGCAGGCCCAGCGCCCGCAGCAGCAACAGCGCCCGGCGCCGCAGCAGCCTGCACCGCAGCCAGCGGCTGACTTTGACAGCTTCGATGACGATATTCCGTTCTGATTCACCGCTTTTTCAAAGCAGCAAAAACCAAAAGCGAAGCCATTGATTTGGCTTCGCTTTTTTTTTTGCCCAATCAGGCCGGATGAATCATTACGTTAATACGGCGACGCTCGATGACTTTCTGGGCGCCGGGTGCGCCAGTGAGCTTGTCGAAGGTGACGGTGGTATCGGCATTGACCGCCGGATTAGGCACGACCCGTATCACTTGATAGTCCTGGCCTGCTGGCGCTTGCGGCTGAAGCTCGACAGTAGCGGAGTCCGGGGTGCTGGCGACCCAGGTCTCCCCAGGCGCCACTGCCAGCCTGGCGGAGTAGGTGTCCCCGGCCACGCTATGGAAGGTGCAACCATCGACTACCTGCGCTTGCGCGGGGCAGTGGGCGGCCTTGGCACCGGGGCGCAGCGGGTTTTCGATGGCGTAGGTGATGCCTTGCGTATCGGCGAACGCCAGCGATGCGAAGGTGCTGACGAGTAGGGCGATGGGGAGTATTCCACGCATTGCAGTGCTTCCTTGTGTGCAAAATCATAATGTATACAAACTGTATAATCTGCCGAAGTCGGGCGTCAATGCATGCTTCAGCTGCAATGGCGGTTACGCTGTCGAATCGCCCAGTGAACACTTGAGGCAGCTCGGTGCAGGGTGACGGTCAGCTTGGGCCCCGGGTTATCTCTGCGCATCAAACACACTCTCCCAACCTGCAATCTAAAAATTTTCAATAGGTGCTTGACCGGGGAGAACGGTCGTTCTACTCTGGCTACATGGATAAGCCAATAACCGATACACGCGAAAAAATACTGGCGACTGCCGAGCAGTTAATTTACGAGAACGGGATTCATGCCACGGGCATGGACTTGTTGGTAAAGACCTCGGGCGTAGCACGTAAAAGTATTTACCGTTACTTCGCGAACAAGGACGATGTCGCTGCGGCGGCACTCAATGCCCGCGATGTACGCTGGATGCAGTGGTTCAGAAGCGAATGTGACAAAGCGGAATCTGCGCAAGCACGCATCATCGGTATGTTTGATGTGCTCAAGAGTTGGTTCGTATCAGACGGTTTCCGGGGGTGTGCTTTTATCAATACCGCCGGAGAAGTTGGCGATGCAGAAGACCCTATTCGCCAGATCGCGAAGCTGCATAAACAAAAGCTGCTGGACTACACGTTTGAGCTGACCAGCCAATTGGCTATCGACGATCCGATGGGCTTGGCGAGGCAACTCTTTGTGCTGATAGAGGGCACGATTACCGTGGCCCGTGTCATGGGGGACCATTCCTCACTTGAGAGTGCCAAAGAAGTAGCGAAGTTATTACTCAGGGAAGCAAAGCGCAGAAGCGCTTGATAACTCGGTTACACATTAATCGTTATCTTTGTATTGTTTTTTGATGAGCCGTCAGTAACAGCAACTTGCTGCTGTCACTGACGACGGCTATCGGCTGCACGCTTTCAGTCAACGCGACACGTTATTCAATATTGCTACAATTAGGCCAAGTCGCATTGGCCTCATTTAATGAATGCTAACTCTTTTAATGTATCCACTGCCCTGGAGGCACTCCCATGTCCAATGAACAAGCTCGTCCGCCACTTCCTCCTTTCACTCGTGAATCCGCGATTGAGAAAGTCCGCCTTGCCGAAGATGGCTGGAATACCCGCGAGCCCGCAAAAATTGCCCTCGCCTATACGCTGAACACCCAGTGGCGCAACCGCGCCGAGTTTGCAACCAATCGCGAAGAAGCCCAGGCCTTCCTCACTCGCAAGTGGAAGAAAGAGCTGGATTACCGCCTGATCAAAGAGCTCTGGGCCTTCACCGACAACCGCATCGCTGTCCGTTACGCCTACGAGTGGCACGACGACTCGGGCAACTGGTTCCGCTCCTACGGTAATGAAAACTGGGAGTTCGAAGCCGATGGCTTGATGCACCGCCGCTTCGCCTGCATCAACGACATGCCTATCAAGGAAAGCGAGCGCAAATTCCACTGGCCACTGGGGCGCCGCCCGGATGACCACCCAGGCCTGACTGAACTGGGCCTGTAAGCCTTGGCAACCCTGATCCTTCACAGCTGAAGGATCAGGTTTTTTGCTTTCCCCCCCGGTGGCGGCATGGCAATCACGCCGAAACCAACCCCAAGTGCAGTCTCCTTCCCCAAGCGCCAAGCCGCGCCATCAACCCTCGTGGCTACCTCACTCATCAAGCCCGCTGGACACTTCTTTGGCCAGCTCGATGAAAACCCCCACCGCCGCACTCAGATAAGCTTCTTTTCGCCGTAGAAGAACGGCCGTTCGCTGCAAGCGTTCTGGCTCCAGGGTGATGGCCACCAGGTCGTCATGGGCCAATGCAATTCTGGCAGGCAGCAACGTCGAGAGATTCGTCCGGCGAACTATTTCAATCACCGCGCCAAGTGCGTTGGCCTCCATCTGCACCTGAGGGCGAATCTCGTGTTTGCGGCAGTAGCGGTCGATTTGTTCACGGGTGGCAAACTCTGTACTGAGCAGAACCAGAGACTCGGCACTCAAGCCTTGCGATGTTATTGCCCGCTCCTCGGCCAAGCGGTGTCTGCGGTTTACGACTAGCGCGAGGGTTTCGTTCAGCAAGGGGACGGCTTCAATGTCCGGTGTATTTACTTCATCGAACGCGATCCCTATGTCCAGTTCTCCTGCCAAAAGAAGCTCCTCGATACGCTCCTGGGAAATCTCTTTCAGGTTGACGGTGATTTTGGGGTGCCTGGAATGAAATGCCTCGATTAGCGGCCCCACCAAATAGGTCGTGAATGTCGGCGTTACAGCAACGCGCAATGAACCACGGCTGAGGTCGCTTACGTCATGGATAGCGCTTTTAGCTTCCCGCAACTCCTGATACGCACGGCGGGCATACAGCAGATAGACATCGCCCGCGTCAGTCAAACGCGTTGTTCGCCCTGAGCGGTCGAACAACTGAGCACCAAGGCTTTCCTCCAGTTGCCTGACTTGCTGTGACAAGGCCGGTTGAGAGACATGCAGTGCCGCTGCTGCCTTGGTGAAACTGAGATGTTCTGCAACCGCGAGGAAGTACTGGATGTGCCGAGCGAGCATGTCTTAACCCATAAGATTATCTGATCAATAGCATAATAAATGAGACTTTTACCTTATGCCATGCGCTGCTTAATCTCTGTTCCACACCCAGCGACATTGAGACAGCAACCATGAAAGCGATCATCGACGGTTTTCTGAAGTTCCAGCAAAACGCCTTCCCTGAGCGGGTCAAACTGTTCAAGGACCTGGCTAACCAGCAAAGTCCAAAGGCGCTGTTCATCTCGTGTTCTGACAGCCGGCTGGTGCCTGAACTGGTTACCCAGCGCGAGCCAGGCGACCTGTTCGTCATCCGCAACGCCGGCAACATCGTGCCATCGTATGGCCCGGAGCCTGGTGGTGTTTCGGCCTCGGTCGAGTACGCGGTGGCCGGGCTCAAGGTCGCCGACATCGTGATCTGCGGCCACTCGGACTGCGGCGCGATGACCGCCATTGCCACCTGCAAGTGTTTAGATCACATGCCTGCCGTAGCCGGCTGGTTGCGGTACGCCGACTCGGCCAAGGTGGTTAACGAAGCCCGTCAGCACCCCGATAAACCCAGCAAAGTCGCTTCCATGGTGCGCGAAAACGTCATCGCGCAACTGGCCAACATCCAGACCCACCCATCCGTTCGCCTTGCTCTAGAAGAAGGCCGCGTCACCCTGCATGGCTGGATCTATGACATCGAAACCGGACGTATCGACGCCTTTGATGGCAGCACCGGGGCTTTCGTGTCGCTTGCAGAAAACCCTGAAGTCCACGCCGTTTCCCAACAAGCCAGGCACGTTGCCTGAAACCTGTACCTACGCCTTTACCTACCCAGGAGAGTTACCATGATCCAGACTCAAGCTACCCGCACCGCTCGCCAGGAACTGACCGAAATCATCATTCTGGCCAAGGCTCGCAAGGACCTGTCCTTCGCGCAGATCGTTGACGGTACCGGCCTATCCGAGGCCTTTGTCACCGCGGCCTTGCTGGGCCAACATCCGCTGCCTGAAAGCGCCGCAAAGGTTGTAGGCGAGAAGCTCGACCTCGATGCAGATCAAGTCGCTCTGCTGCAATCGATGCCAATCCGCGGCAGCTTCTTCGACGGTGTGCCGAGCGACCCTACCATCTACCGCTTCTACGAAATGATGTCGGTGTATGGAACCACCCTCAAAGCGCTGGTCCACGAGAAATTCGGCGACGGCATCATCAGTGCCATCAACTTCAAGTTGGACATCAAGAAGGTCGAAGATCCGGACGGTGGCCACCGCGCGGTGATCACCCTGGACGGCAAGTACCTGCCTACCAAGCCTTTCTGATGTAACCCCGCCCGGCGTCCGACGGCGCCGGGCTACCTCCACAACTGTTTATTTCGACTGAGCGCCATTCAAGTGCGCTGGCCTTCTCACGCCTTCGATACAGGTGATTGCGATGAAGCTGTTACTCGTTTTGTTCCTCGGCTGCCTGGGTTCTGTCGCCATAGCCGATGATCAGGTTACCCAAACTGCACAGGTTACGGTGGAGCCCTATCGTTACGCTCAGCGCCTCGATATCGCCCATGTTGTGGCGGTAACCCCGGTACCTGATGTCTGCGATGTGGTGCCAATGCAGCTGACTTACGACGACTCCAAGGGCGACCGGCACATCATGGAGTACCGCATTGTGGGGAATGGTTGTTCCAATAACTGACCTGCACCGACACATCTGCCTGATGCCCAGCACTTGGGCATCAGGGTCGTGAAATCGAGCAAGCCTGTAGCTGTATTGTCATGCTCGGGCGTGCTGCACAATCAATCCCCACCACTGACCCACGTCATCGCACCTTCCCGATTTTTGACTAGTCTTATCTATTGGCAGCCATCAAAAAGCCGCCACCGTGACTACCAAGAGGCGCCGGCCATGTTCCGTGCGTCCACCACCTGATCAGGAGTGCACGATGGATCTCAACCGTCGGCAGTTCTTCAAGGTCGCCGCCGTCGGCCTTGGAGGCTCGAGCCTGGCGGCGTTGGGCATGGCCCCGACGCCGGCCTTCGCCGAGCAGGTGCGTCACTTCAAGCTGGCGCATACCAAAGAAGCCCGCAACACCTGCCCCTACTGCTCGGTCGGCTGCGGCCTGATCCTGTACAGCCAGGGTGACGCGGGCAAAAACGTCAAACAGAACATCATCCATATCGAAGGTGACGCCGACCATCCGGTCAACCGCGGCACCCTCTGCCCGAAAGGTGCCGGCCTGCTTGACTTTATCCACAGCCCGAGCCGCCTGCAGTACCCCGAAGTACGCAAGCCGGGCAGCAAGGAGTGGGTGCGGGTCAGTTGGGATGAGGCGCTAGACCGCGTTGCCGGGCTGATGAAGCAGGACCGCGACGCCAACTTCATCGAGAAGAACGCCCAGGGGCAAACTGTCAACCGCTGGCTCACCACCGGTTTTCTCGCTGCATCCGCCGCCTCTAGCGAGGCCGGCTACCTGACCCACAAGGTCGTCCGCGCAACAGGCATGCTGGGGTTCGATAACCAGGCACGTGTCTGACATGGCCCGACGGTGGCAAGTCTTGCCCCGACGTACGGCCGTGGCGCCATGACCAACCACTGGTCCGATATCGCCAACGCGAATCTGGTCCTGGTGATGGGTGGCAACGCAGCAGAAGCGCACCCGTGCGGCTTCAAGTGGGTGACCGAGGCGAAAGCGCACAACAAAGCGCGCCTGATCGTGGTCGACCCGCGGTTTACCCGTACCGCCTCGGTGGCGGATTACTACGCGCCGATCCGTACCGGTACCGACATCGCCTTCATGGGCGGGCTGATCAATTACCTGCTGAGCACCGACAAGATCCAGCACGAATACGTGCGCAACTACACCGACGTGTCGTTCATCGTCAAAGAGAACTATGGCTTCGAGGACGGGCTGTTCAGCGGCTACGACGAGGCCAAGCGTGTGTATGCCGACAAGTCTGGCTGGGGTTACGAGCTGGGCGAGGACGGCTTTGCCAAGGTTGACCCGACCTTGCAGCACCCACGTTGTGTGTTCCAGCTGATGAAGCAGCACTACAGCCGCTATACCCCGGAAATCGCCAGCATGACCTGCGGCATGCCGCAGGACGCCATGATGAAGGTCTGGGAAGAGATCGCCACCTGCTCGGCACCGGGCAAGACCATGACGATTCTCTATGCGCTCGGCTGGACGCAGCACTCGATTGGCGCACAGATCATCCGCAGCGCGGCCATGGTCCAGCTGTTGCTGGGCAACGTCGGCATGCCGGGTGGTGGGGTCAACGCCCTGCGCGGGCACTCCAACATCCAGGGCCTGACCGACCTCGGCCTGTTGTCCAATTCGCTGCCGGGCTACCTGACCCTGGCGGGTGATGCCGAGCAGGACTACGCCACCTACATCGACAAGCGCGCATCCAAACCCTTGCGCCCGGGCCAGCTTTCTTACTGGCAGAACTACGGCAAGTTCCACGTCAGCCTGATGAAGGCCTGGTATGGCGCAAACGCCACCGCAGAAAACAACTGGGGGTACGACTGGCTGCCCAAGCTCGATGTGCCGGCCTACGACGTATTACGCATGTTCGAGATGATGGGCCAGGGCAAGGTCAACGGCTACCTGTGCCAGGGCTTCAACCCGATCGCCGCGCTGCCGGACAAGAACCGCGTCACGGCGGCGCTGGCCAAGCTCAAGTGGCTGGTGATCATGGACCCGCTGGCCACCGAAACCTCGGAGTTCTGGCGCAACGCCGGGCCGTTCAACGATGTTGACACGGCCAACATCCAGACCGAAGTGATCCGCCTGCCCACCACCTGCTTCGCCGAGGAAGACGGTTCGCTGGTCAACAGCAGCCGCTGGTTGCAGTGGCACTGGAAGGGCGCCGATGGCCCGGGCGAGACCCGCACCGACGTGCAGATCATGAGCGAGCTGTTCCTGCGCTTGCGCCAACGCTACCAGGCGGAGGGTGGTGCCTACCCTGACGCGATGATGAACATCAGCTGGCCGTACAAGATTCCTGATGAGCCATCCCCGGAGGAGCTGGCCAAGGAGATGAACGGCTGGGCGGTCACCGACCTTACCGATGCCACCGGTGCCACGCTCAAGGCGGGCCAGCAACTGTCGGGCTTCGCCCAGATGAAAGACGACGGCAGCACGGCATCCGGTTGCTGGATCTTTGCTGGCAGCTGGACCGAGCAGGGCAACCAGATGGCGCGCCGTGACAACAGCGACCCGTTTGGCATGCACCAGGTGCAGAACTGGGCCTGGGCCTGGCCGGCCAACCGCCGCATCCTCTACAACCGTGCCTCCAGCGACCCGCAAGGCAAGCCGTGGGACCCGGAGAAAAAGCGCCTGGTGTGGTGGAACGGCAAGGCCTGGACTGGTACCGACGTGCCGGACTTCAAGGTCGACTCGCCACCCGAGGCGGGGATGAACCCGTTCATCATGAACCCTGAAGGTGTGGCGCGTTTCTTCGCCATCGACAAGATGGCCGAAGGCCCGTTCCCCGAGCATTACGAACCGTTCGAGACGCCGATCGGCATCAACCCGCTGCACCCGCAGAACAAGAAGGTGGTCAGCAACCCGGCCGGGCGCATCTTCGACTCGGTGTGGGACACCCTGGGCACGCACGACGAGTTCCCCTATGCCGCGACCACGTACCGGCTGACCGAGCACTTCCACTTCTGGAGCAAACATTGCCGCCTGAACGCCATCGCCCAGCCCGAGCAGTTCGTCGAGATCGGCGAGGTGCTGGCCAACGAAAAAGGCATCAAGGCTGGCGACCGGGTGCGTGTGTCGAGCAAGCGCGGGCATATCGATGCGGTGGCTGTGGTGACCAAGCGGATTCGCCCGCTGCAGGTCAACAACCAGACCGTGCATCAAATCGGCATCCCGCTGCACTGGGGTTTCACCGGCGCAACCCGGCATGGCTACCTGACCAACACCCTGGTGCCATTCCTGGGTGACGGCAACACCCAGACGCCAGAGTCCAAGTCGTTCCTCGTCAAAGTGGAGAAACTCTGATGGCCAGCCAAGACATCATCGCCCGCTCGGCCACCACCACCGTACCGCCTTCGGTACGCCAGCAGCAGGAAGTCGCCAAGCTGATCGACACCACCAAGTGCATCGGCTGCAAGGCCTGCCAGGTGGCGTGCTCGGAGTGGAACGAACTGCGTGACGAGGTCGGCCACAACCACGGCACCTACGACAACCCCCAGGACCTCACGGCCGAAACCTGGACCCTGATGCGCTTCACCGAGCACGAGCGCGACGACGGCAACCTGGAGTGGCTGATCCGCAAGGATGGCTGCATGCACTGCGCCGACCCAGGGTGCCTGAAGGCGTGCCCAAGCCCGGGGGCGATCATCAAGCACGCCAACGGCATCGTCGACTTCAACCAGGAC
>NZ_JBNNVS010000065.1:0-20810 GCF_050280665.1 Pseudomonas sp. NPDC089547
GGTCTGTACTGCGCGAACAGTCAGAAGCGAGTTATGACCCTCCTCCTCCCTTCAAGTCCTACCATACAAGCGGGTTTACCCGCGAAGAGGCCGGCGCAGCTACCATCACTCCAGAGCCTGCAACCGCTGCTCGATATGCCGCCGCTCTGGCGCCTGCCGGGTCAGCACCAGCGCCTGCCGCCACGCCGCCCGCGCCTCCTCCACCTGCCCGAGTTGGTAATGCAGCTCAGCCCGCGCCGCATGTGCCAGGTGATAGTCCAACAGTTCACCACGCGCCAGAATTCCCTCGACGGCCCGCAAACCGGCCTCCGGCCCATCCCGCTTTGAAAGCGCCACAGCCCGGTTCAGCTCTACCACCGCTGACGGCCAATGCCGCTGCAACACGTCGTACAGCCCGACGATCTCCGCCCAGTCCGTTTCTTCAGCCGTTGCTGCTTCCGCGTGAACCGCGGCTATCGCCGCCTGCACGGTATAGGCTCCAAACGCCCGGCTTTGCAGGGCCTGGCGCACCAGCTCACAACCTTCGTCAATCCGTCGGCGGTCCCACAGGCGGCGGTCTTGCTGTTCCAGCACCACCAGGTTGCCTTGGGTGTCGGTTCGCGCCTGCTGCCGGGATGCCTGCAGCAACATCAAGGCCAGCAGGCCGACCGCCTCCGGATCGGGCAGCAGCTGCACCAGCAACCGTGCCAGGCGA
Organism: Pseudomonas sp. NPDC089547; assembly: GCF_050280665.1. Taxonomy (NCBI): domain Bacteria; kingdom Pseudomonadati; phylum Pseudomonadota; class Gammaproteobacteria; order Pseudomonadales; family Pseudomonadaceae; genus Pseudomonas; species Pseudomonas sp. NPDC089547. The sequence continues at coordinate 695 of NZ_JBNNVS010000065.1, forward strand.
ATGGCTTCGTCGCTCAAGTCCTGCTGCACCAGCGCCTCGCCCGATGACGCCGAGTAACCTTCGTTGAACACCAGATAGATCACCCGCAGCACGCTCTCCAGGCGCTCGGGCAGTTCGATCAGCTCCGGCACCTGGTAAGGGATGCCGGCATCGCGGATCTTGGCCTTGGCGCGGACAATGCGCTGCGCAATGGTGGCCGGGCTTTGCAAAAAGGCGCGGGCAATCTGCTCGGTGGTCAGGTCGCAGACTTCACGCAGGGTCAGCGGTACCTGGGCATCGGCGGACAAGGCCGGGTGGCAGCAGGTAAAGATCAGCCGCAGGCGGTCGTCCGCCAGCAGCTCTTCTTCGCTGGGGTCTTGTGCCTGGCCTTCGAGCAGCATGCTCAAGTCTGCCTGCGAGCGGTCGAAACGGGCACGCCGGCGCAGCGCATCGATGGCTTTGTAGCGCCCGGTGGACACCAGCCACGCCCGGGGGTTATCGGGGATGCCATCGCGCTGCCAGCGCTCGACAGCGATGAAGAAGGCATCATGCATGGCCTCCTCGGCCAGGTCGAAATCACCCAGCAGGCGGATCAACGTTGCCAGGATGCGCCGCGACTCCCGGCGGTACACCGCCTCGACTTCGGCGCGCACCTGTGCCAGTGCCGTCATCAGTCGGGCATCCGCTGGGTTACCACCTCCACCAGGCGGTCCAGGCTTTCTCCCCAGCCCTGGTAGAAGCCCATTTCCTCATGGGCCCGGCAGTCCGCGGCGTTCCAATGCCAGGCGCGGGCGGTGTAGCGGGTTTTGCCCTGTTCTTCGTCAAAACTGATCACAGCGGTCATGAAGGCTTTGTTCGACGGCACCCAACCGGGGCTGAAGGCATCGGTGAACACCAGCCGACGTGGCGCGGCAATTTCCAGAAATACGCCCTGGGTCGGGTACTCGCTGCCATCCGGCGCCCGCATCAGGGTGCGGAACAGGCCGCCGGCCCACAACTGCATCTCGCACTCCGGGGTGGTCATGCCATGCGGCCCCCACCACTGCATCAGCCACTGTGGCTCGGTCCAGGCGCGGAACACCTTGGCCGGGGGTGCGTCGATCAGGCGGCTGATGCACAACTCGTGTTGCGCTTGCGCAGTGGGTGCAAGGCTCATGCTGTTGTTCTCCGTAGCGGTCAGGGTTGCAGTTCGCGCACAGGCCTTACCTCGACGCTGCCGACCCGTGCGGCGGGAATGCCCTTGGCAATGTTCAGCGCTTCATTCAGGTCGCGAGCCTCCACCAGGTAAAAACCGGCCAGCTGCTCCTTGGTTTCGGCAAACGGGCCGTCGGTCAGGCTCATGTGCCCGTTACGCACGCGCACCGTGGTGGCCGTCTGCACCGGCTTCAGCGCCTCAGCCGCCAGCATGCGCCCGGAGCCGTGGATGGCTTCGGCGTAGGCCATGCATTCAGCATCTTCGGGGCTGTCTGGCAGGCTGTGCAGCAGCCCCTCGTCACAATAGACCAGGCACAGGTATTTCATGGTCGCCTCCAGGGCGTTGGCAAAGTGCGTTTGGCGATAACAGCTCAGGGCTTGAGATCGAACAGGGCTTTCTGGGTTTCCATGTCGAACGGCGCCGACCAGTGCTCGTGGATCACCTGCCACTGGCCACCCTGACGACGATAGCCCACGGTGGCACGCATGAAGCCGCACTGGCTTTCGTCATCGCCCGGGCCACAGCGGTTCAGCCAGTGGGCCAGCGCCAGGTCGCCAGCGGTGTGTACGGTGAGTTCGGCCAGCTCGAAGACCATGGGGCCGGTGCACATGCCCATGCACATTTCCCAGTGCGCCGTGTAGGCGGCCTTGCCTTTGAATTGCAGGGCCTGGATGGCATCGAAGGCCACGATGTCGTCGGCGTAGGGGGCGGTGATATTGGGGATGTCGCGATCGCGCACGGCCTGCATCCAGCGCTCGATCAGTTGACGGATCTCGGTTTCGGCTGCGGTGCTCATCGGGGGTTCCTCCGACAGGACATAGGGAGTGGGCACGCTGTGAAGCGTGCCTTCAGCTATGGTCGAACGGGGGGCAGAGGAATCGACAGGCGTTGGAAATTATTGTGTGTTGATGGTGCCACGGTAGCACCCGGGGGCGCCCTGCCTCAGGCCATTGCCGCTTGCTCAAAAACCTCGTCAGCCCACTGGTTCAGGCTTTTGCCGGCAGCACGGGCAGCAACACTGGCGGCGGCATGAACTTCTGGGCGTATACGCAGCATCACTTTACCCGAGGCTGGTTTCTCCGGTGCGATGCCCTGCTCTGCACAGTCGGCCAGGTAGTCTTCCAACGCCTCGCGAAATGCATCATGCAACTCGGGCACCGAGCTTGCGTGAAAACTGATGATGTCCCGCATACCGAGCACACGGCCGACGAAGATGTCATCACGTGCGTCGTACTCGATACGCGCGGCATAGCCTTTGTAGCGCATGCAACTCATGTCCTGACTCCTGCCCAAATACCCACAAAGAATGCTATCAAATCTAGATAGCACACTCATCTCGATATCCATTCAGGATCTTTCAAACTCATGACCTTTTGCCCGCCTGTAGACATCTGATCGATAAGCGCCGACAACTGTAGGAGCGGCCTTGTGTCGCGAACGGCTGCGAAGCAGCCCCAGCAATTTGTGCATCTGCTCTAAAACATTGGGGCTGCTTCGCAGCCCTTTCGCGACACAAGGCCGCTCCTACAGGATTGCGTGGTATCCAGGTTCCGCGTACTCCTGCGGGCGGTCCAATCAGCCCTGCTGGCAACCCTCACCCATGGCCCGGTACTGGATGGTGTGCACCTGGCCCTGGTGGTCTTCATAGGTCATGGTCGCAGGTACCACTTCGCAGACGTTGGGGATGGTCGACAGGTTGATCACCCGTTTGATATCCAGGTTCATGGAGTAGTCGTACTGCTGGGCCACAGGCTGGCTGGAGACGGGTTTGGCCTCATCGGCGAGGGCGAACGAGGACATACCGACCAATGCAAGAATCAGTAATGGTTTCATGTGGATTTGCCTTTTGAGCATTCAAGCTGATCGATTGACTTCTATTGCCGTAAACGGCGCGGAGAAGTTGCCATCTACGGTGAAGATGGCACGAAGTACCGATCCCGCTTCGTACTGCCAGGGGGGATGTGTAAAAGTCTACTCCCGCTTGGCAATAGTTGAACCCCGTAGTGGGATATTCACCCTTGCCGGATTTGCAACAATCTGCGTCAAATTGGCCGCAAACTATCAGGCCAGAGCCTTTGGTCAGCTATAAGGGCAGGATTCGCCATCTCATTAAAAAATCTTCACTGCTCCGCACTTCCGGCCACAGAACGCCGGCTGCTGGACCATTTTTACCGCCAGCACGGCTCGCGCATGCGTGCTGCGAGCGATGCGCAACTGTGGGTGGCAAGGGCGCCGGGCATCATTGCGGGCTTGAGCCTTAGCCCCGTGGGCGATGGCCATTGGCTGACCGGGCTGTTCGTCGACCCGCAACAACGCAGCAAAGGGGTAGCCGGGCGGTTGATCGACGCGGCGCTGGAGCAGGCAAAGGGGTCGGTCTGGCTGTTCTGCCACCCGGACCTGGCGCCCTTCTATCAACGCCTGGGTTTCCACGTGGCCGGCCAACTGCCCGAAGCCCTGGCCGGGCGCCTGCTGCGCTACCAGCGCAGCAAACGCCTGGTAGCGCTGGAGCGGGGTCAGTCTTCGCTAACGTCCAGCCCGGGGAACAGTACCTCGGTGTAACCGAACTTGGCGAAGTCCTGGATGCGCGACGGGTACAAGCGCCCGATCAGGTGATCGCACTCGTGCTGCACCACCCGTGCATGAAAGCCGTCGGCAAAGCGGTTGATCGGGTTGCCCTGGGGGTCGAACCCTTCGTAGCAGATGTGCTTGAAGCGCGGTACTACGCCGCGCAGGCCAGGCACCGACAGGCAACCTTCCCACCCGTCCTCGACCTCAGTAGACGTCGGCGTAATCACCGGGTTGATCAGGATGGTCTGCGGCACAGCTTCGGCATCTGGATAGCGCTCACTGCGCTCGAAGCCGAAAATCACCAGTTGCAGGTCGATACCAATCTGCGGCGCGGCCAGGCCTACACCGCCCACATGGCGCATGGTTTCGAACATGTCGTCGATCAGTTGCTGCAACTCGGCCGTGCCGAACAGGTGCTCGGGCACGGGCGGGGCGACGCGCAGCAGGCGTTCGTCGCCCATCTTGAGAATGTCACGGATCATCTGGGGTTCGGCTCGGATGGTTGCGGCTCGCTCGAAGCCGGGTGCTCATGGCCCAGCACAGTGATGGTGTCCGGGGCCTTGTGCTCACCGAAATCCTTCTCGCCCGGGTTCTTGCCCTCGGCTGACATGTGCTCGATCACTGCATTCATTTCGGCGCCAAGCAGCAGTACGGCGGCCGAGATATAGAAATACAGCAACAGCACGATGATTGCACCAATGCTGCCGTACATGGCGTTGTAGTCGGCAAAGGTCTTCACGTAGTAGGCAAAGCCCAGCGAAGCCACGATCCACACCACCACCGCCAGCACCGAGCCTGGGGTGATGAAGCGGAATTTCTGTTTTACATCGGGCATTACGTAGTAGATCACGGCCACGGCCACCATCAGCAGGATGATGATCGCCGGCCAACGCAGGATGGTCCACAGCGTAACGATGAACTCCTGCATGCCAACCTGCGAAGCGATCCACTCCATGACCTGCGGGCCCAGCACCATCAGCGCCGCAGCCACCAGCAACATGCCGGCAAGGCCAACGGTGTAAATGATGGAAAGCGGTATGCGCTTCCATACCGGGCGGCCTTCGGGCACGTCGTAGGCCGCGTTCATGGCACTCATCATCAGGCGCACGCCCGCAGAGGCGGTCCACAAGGCAATCACGATACCCACCGACAGCAGCCCACCCTTGGACTGCTGCAACTGGTCGATGACCGGGTTCACCTGCTCCAGTGCCTGGGGGGGAAGTACCATTTCGGTTTGCAGGCGCAGCCAGGAGAAGAAGTCCGGCAGGTGCAAAAAGCCGATCAGGGCAATCAGGAACAGCAGGAAGGGGAACAGCGAGAACAACGCCTGGTAAGCCAGCGCGGAGGCGTAGGTAGACATCTCGTCGTCAAGAAATTCCTTGACGGTGCGTACCAGCACGCGGTGCAGGGGCAAACCGCGCAGGTCGGGGAAAATCATAGCGTCTCCTTTCGCCGCTTGATCATTACAACAGACAAGTCTAATAGACCATGCGGTTGCTGTGCTGCTCCCGGCCATGCTTGAAGAATTTGCTTACAACAGGTCCGGCCTTTTCGCGGGCTTGCCCGCTCCCACAAAGAGCGGGCAAGCCCGCGAAGAGGCCGGGTCAGGCTGCCTTGAATCAAGGCTTCTTCACTGCATCCTTCACATTACCCTTGATCTGCTGCGCCTCGCCTTTGAGCTCCTGCGCTTTGCCCTCAGCCCGCAGCTTGTCGTTGTCGGTCACCTTGCCGACCCCCTGCTTGATGTTGCCGATCGCTTCGTTGGCCAAGCCTTTCGCTTTGTCTTTAGTACCGCTCATGGCAAAACTCCTGCAATGGGAGACACATAAACCGTGTCGACAGAGGGTGGACCCACCGCCTTCGCCAGGAGTTTCAACAAATTTGTATCGCTTGAGCCAAGCGGTAAAACTGCGGGCGAATACCGCACCGAATCGCCCCCGCCCCTCTGCGCAGCCATCACGGCTGCCCTAGAATCCTCCGCAAACGTCCGCCCAAAGCAGGCGGGCACTCCATAAGAACAATGTCTCCGGATACCCGCACCCCATGCGTCTGATGCCTGCACTCGTGGCTTTGCTGCCACTGCTCCCCTTGCCCGCCCTTGCCGCCGCACCGGCCAGCCCCGAAACCCTGCGTGTCGACCACTATGCCGACGACGGCCAGCCCGGCACGCTGCGCTGGGCCATCGAAACCAGCAACCAGAACCCCGGCCAGTACCGCATCGACATCGCCGCCATCGGCAAACCGCCCTACGTGATCCGCCCCAACCGTGCCCTGCCGGAAATCAAAGGCCCGGTACGTATCACCGGCCTGCCCTGGGCTCACGATGGGCAGTACATCGCCATCGACGGTTCGGCCTACATCAAGGACCAGGGTGTACGCACCTGCCCCGGCGCCTTGCCTGGCCAGTTCGGCACCAACGTGCGCACCACCACAAACCCCGGGCTGGTATTGCGTGACACCCAGGGCGTGCACCTTAGCGGCCTGGAGGTGCGCAACTTCTGCATCGGCATCCTGGTCAACCGCGCCAGCGGCAACGTGATCGAAGACAGCCGCATCGTCGCCAACAAAGGCGGCGCGGGCATCATGCTGACCGGTGACGACGGCGCGGGTAACCCCACCGCCACCACCACGAACAACAACAAGGTGCTGCGCAACCAGCTGATCGACAATGGCGACGGCCTGGAACTGACCCGCGGCGCCGCCTTCAACCTGGTGGCCGACAACCTGTTCCGCTCCACCGCGGCCAACCCTGAGCCCTCGCAGGGCATCGAGATTCTGCTGGGCAACGACAACAGCGTGGTACGCAACCGCTTCGAAAACTACTCCGACGGTCTGCAGATCAACTGGGGCAAGCGCAACTACCTGGCGGCCAACACCTTCAGCGGCAATTCGATCGGCGTCAGCGTTACTGGCGAAGGCAACATCCTTGACGGCAACCTGATCCACGGCAACCGCATCGGCGTGGCCCTGCGGCCGGAGTCGGACACCACGGCAACGCGCTTGAGCGCCAACCGCATCTGGGGCAACAGCCAGGATATCCGCCGCTGCGAGGCAGGCGGTTCATGCGTGCCAGCGCAGCGCACCGGCGCTATCGTGTTTGGCGTGCCGGCGCAGGCGCATGCGCTTTATGTGGGGTCACGCGGGGTTGGGGCCGAGTTGCCGAAGAAAGACCAGGCGATTATCTGCGATGCCAAGGGCGAGCCCAAGCCTTGCCAGCCACTGCCAAACCATAACCAGCAGGCACCACGGCTGATTGCACTGGAAGGCAATGTGCTGCGCGGCGAGGTGCGAGGGCCGGTGTCCAGCCTGTTGCGGGTAGAGTTCTTTGGCAATGCCGAGGCGCAGGGTACCGAGGCGCAGCAGTATCTCGGGGAGGTGTTGGTGAACAGCGACACGCAAGGGCAGGCACGGTTTGCCCAGGTGCTGGAGAACATCGGCGGGTTGCACAGCTTTACTGCGACGGTGACTACGGCTGACGGGGCTACCTCTGAGCTAAGCCTGCCGGTTAGCCGCTGAGGCTACCGGCCCATTCGCGGGTAAACCCGCGAATGGGCCGCAAAGCGGCCCTTCTTGCAGCCTTACTTCGGCGTGCCGTGTACCACACCGGCAGTGTTATCCAGCAGGCTTTTAGTCGCTGTCTGGATATACGCTTCCAGCTTCTTGAGCATTTCCGGCTGGTCCGGGCTTTCGATCAGCTCGGCCTTGAACTCGCTGCCCAGCTGATAGCGGTACATGCGCGGGCTCATGTCCTTGGACTCGATCAGGATGCGATCGCCCTGTACCAGGCCAACGATCTGCTCACTGCCCGACGGTTTGATCATGCCCACACCCTGGTCGCCCTCGGGGAGGTTGAGCAGGTCGCGGCCCCAGCACTGGTGACGGGTCTGGCCACCCAGGCGGCCCATGATGGTCGGCACGATATCAACCTGGGTACCCACGGTGTGGTTCACCGCACCGAACTTCTCCTGAATGCCCGGGGCAATCAGCAGCAACGGCACGTTGAAACGGCCCAGGTCCAGCTCGGTGACCTGCTGGTGGTTGCCAAAGCCATGGTCGCCGACGATGACGAACAGGGTGTCCTTGAAGTACGGCTCTTTGCGCGCCTTCTCGAAGAACTGGCCCAGCGCCCAGTCCGAATAACGCATGGCTGTCAGGTGCTCGTCCAGGCGGCCCTGGCCAGTCACCGTCTCGACCGGCAGGTCCTTCGGCAGCGCGTACGGGGTGTGGTTGGACAGCGTCTGCAGCAGCGCGTAGATCGGCTTCTTGCCATCGTGCTTGGCCAGTTCCTCGTTGCCGCGGTCGAACATGTCCTGGTCGGACACGCCCCAGGTCGGGTCGGAGAACACCGGGTTGACGAAGTCGTTACGGCCGATGAAGGTGGTCATGCCCTGGTTGCCGAAGAACCCGGACTGGTTGTCCCAGGCAAAGTCACCGTTGTAGACGTACACATCGTCGTAGTCGCGGGCGCTGAGCAGGGCTGGCAAGCCAGACAGTTTGTGGCCGCCTTCCGGGGTCTGCATCAGGTATTCGAAACCTGGCAGGTTGGGGAAGCAGGCCATGGTGGCGAACATGCCCTGGTGGGTATGGGTGCCGTTGGAGAAGAAGCGGTCGAACAGCAGGCCTTCTTTGGCCAGCTTGTCGAAGTACGGGGTAATGTTGTTGGGGCTGCCCAGCGCGCCTACCGAGTGGCCGGCAAAGCTCTCCATCAGGATCACCACCACGTTCTTGATCGGCAGGGTGCCCTCTGCCGGCGGCACGAAGTCGCGGCGGATGGCAGCCTCATCGGCATCGACCAGGGTGTCGTTGGCCGTGAGCAGCTGTTCGCGCACGCTTTGCGTGGCCACGTTCTGCTCCAGTACCGGCTTCCAGATGTTGGCGCGGTCCTCGCCGAAGCGGCTCTTGGCGGCGTCGATCAGGGTCAGGGTACCGTTCAGGCCCAACTGGTTGACGAAGTTGGAATCGGTGGTAAAGGCATCACCCCAGCGCATCGGCGGGCCTTGGCGCAGGGTGCCGCGGGCGGCGACCACAGCCACCAGCAGAATCACCATGAACACCGCCAGGCGGTTGTACCACGGCGCAACGCGCTGCACGCCCTCACCCCGGGTGATGCGGTCAATGCCTTTGAACAGCAGGCTCAGCAGCCAGGTGCCGAAGGCCCAGGCCAGCAGGTAGCGCACCACCGGGAAGCCGTACCAGAGCATGCTCATGACGGTTTTCGGGTCTTCCTTGATGTACTGGAACACCAGGCCGTTGAGGCGCTGGTGGAACTCGCGGTAGAAGTCCATTTCCATCAGGCCGAGGAACATCACCACGCTTGAGGTGAGGGTCAGCCAGAAGCGGAACACGCCACGCCGGGCCATGGCCCAGGGGCTGAGAATGGCCAGCAGCAGTGGGATGCTGAGGTAGACCACAACGCGCAGGTCGAAGCGCAAACCGTTCAGGAAGCCTTCGGCAACGGTGGAATACGGCGTATCGCCGACCATGTCGCTGTTGTAGACCAGCAGCGCCAGGCGCACCAGGCTGAGCATCAGCATGATCACCAGGCCGCTGAGCAGCGTATAGGCCAGGTGGGATTTCAGGGTCGGCGAAAACGACGTTCGCGCGCCCTGTTGCTTCAAGGCGTCCGTGTTAGCCATGAATGGGAAGGTCCTAGGATTGCGGTTTGCGAAGAGGCGCTGGCGCTAGACCAACGCAGCATTGTGCGGGAGCGGATTCTGTTTAAACCAATGTGAAAATTTTGTCACGGCCGCATTACTGACTATGTCAGTAATGCAGTTCCCTGTAGGAGCGGCCTTGTGTCGCGATGGGCTGCGCAGCAGCCCCAAAAATTGATGTCGTGGCTGAAATTCTGGGGCTGCTGTGCAGCCCATCGCGACACAAGGCCGCTCCTACACAGGGTACGTGGAGCGTTCAGATCCGCACATTCCCCCGCGGCCCGGCAATCGCCCAGATCACCAGCCCCACCACCGGCAGCAGCGCGATCAGCAATATCCACAACACCTTGATGCCCACCTCGCTGCCACTCTTGATCACATTGAGAATGGCCCAGATATCCAGCGCCAGGATAATCAGCCCCACCAGGCTGTTGAAGGTAGACCCCATGCCAAAACTCCTGTCCAAAGGCTTTGCTGCACAGCATAGTCAGCTATCAGCGCGATAGAAGGGAATCCTTGGCCGTGACCACAGGTCCCTGAGTAGACTGCCAGTATTCACAGATTCGAGGTTCGCATGCCCCCCGCCCACACGCAAAGTGCCGCCCCACCCTCATTGCTGAGCGCCTGGCGCCAGCAGGTCGTGAATACCCCCTGGCTCAGCGCCGGCCTGGGCCTCAGCCTGCTGGCGGTGATCGTGTTGCTGGGCGCCAGCCTGTGGAACGCGGTAAATGGCGACCATGCCGACAACCTGCACCTGGCCGTGCTGGGCGGGTTGTCGGGCTTTGGCGCCACCGCCCTGGGCGCGGTGCTGGCGGTGGTGCTACGCGATGTCAGTGCCCGCACCCAGGACGTGATGCTGGGTTTTGCCGCCGGCATGATGCTGGCCGCCAGTTCGTTTTCGCTGATTCTGCCGGGCCTGGATGCCGCCCGCGAGATCACCGGCAACGGCCCGGCTGCGGCGTTTACCGTGGTGCTGGGCATGGGCCTGGGTGTGCTGTTGATGCTTGGGCTGGACCGTTTTACCCCGCACGAACACGAAAGCACCGGCCCATGCGGTCCCGAGGCCGAGCGCATCAGCAGGGTGTGGCTGTTTGTGTTGGCGATCACCTTGCACAACCTGCCTGAAGGCATGGCGATTGGTGTGAGCTTTGCCAATGGCGACATGAATATCGGCCTGCCGCTGACCAGTGCCATCGCCATCCAGGACATTCCTGAGGGGCTAGCCGTGGCGCTGGCCTTGCGTGCCACCGGGCTGTCGAGCCTCAAGGCTGCGCTGGTGGCGGTCGGCTCGGGGTTGATGGAGCCGTTGGGGGCGGTGATCGGGCTGGGGATATCCACCGGCTTTGCCCTCGCCTACCCGATCAGCATGGGCCTGGCGGCCGGGGCGATGATCTTTGTGGTCAGCCACGAAGTGATACCCGAAACCCACCGCAACGGGCACCAGACGGCGGCGACCCTGGGGTTGATGGGTGGGTTTGCGGTGATGATGTTTCTGGATACGGCGCTGGGCTGAAGGTTCACGCTGCCTGTACTGGCCTCTTCGCGGGCTCGCCCGCTCCCACAGGAACTCCACTGCCCTCAGGCCCAGTGCTGTACCTGTGGGAGCGGGCAAGCCCGCGAAGAAGCAATAGGTGAACTCAAATGTGGACGGCGACCTTCAGGGCTTCCAGGGCCGGCTCAACCTTGATGCCCACCTCAGCCCCCAACTCCAGCACCCGCGCCAAGTCGTTCTGCCCCACCATCACCATCTGCAACTCGTCATCCAGCAACTGGCTGAAGTTCAGCAGCACATAACCCCCGGCCTCTTTGTTCAACGCCCCCATCTGCACCTGAATGCGGTTTAGCGCGGTCAGTGGCTCGGTGCGGGCCAGCTGCTTGGGCTTGAGGGTGAACGGCACGCTGTTGTCGAACGAGTCGCTGATCTGCTGGAAAAGGTCCTGGTAGCTGTCGGCCTGGAACACCACGGTGTCCGGCAGGCTGCCCAGTACCACCCATTCACCCAGCGGCATCGGGAAGGTGTCGTCGTAGTTGATATCAGGGTTGGCGGCAAGGAAGGCGGCCGGGTCGGCATAGGCCTGGGCGGCCTCGTCGGCGATGCGCTCGATATCGGCCTCGCGCATGCAGCCGGCGCCAATGAGGCTGATGAATTCGAGCAACTGAGTTTTCATGAAAGGGGCCTGCGACGGGTGAAAAGTCGCCAAGGATAGCCGCAAATGCCCCCTTGCGGTTAACCGACCAGCGTTTGCAGGCGTGCGGCAGCGTCCACTGCGCCCATGGTTTGTGCCGCCATCAGCGCAGTCGCACCACGGGCATCCTGGCGCGCCGCGTCGGCACCCTGGGCCAACAGGAAGTCGAGGATTTCGCAGCGGTTGAACATGGCCGCCAGCATCAGGGCGGTGCGCCCGTCCTGTGCGGCAGCATCCACCGGCACGCCATGCTCCAGCAGCAGGCGGATCATGGCCAGGTCCCCCTTGAATGCGGCCCCGGCGATGGGCAGCTGGCCATTGTCATTGGCAATCAGCGGGTCGGCACCGTTGGCCAGCAGCACGCGTACTGCATCGTGGTGGCCGTGGTAGCTCGCCAGCATCAGCAGCGTGTCGCCCTTGTGATTGCGCAGGTTGGCCGGCAGGCCGCTGCCAAGCAGGCGCTCGAGCATTTCGGCATCGCCCTGGCGGGCACGTTCGAATACCTGCTCGGCGAATGCGGCGGTTTCGTCGTCGGTCATGGTGGCGGGGGCGGCTTGGCGAGTCATTGGAACCTCCTGGCAGAAATGATTGCCCAATTTTTTGTCAGGCATGCCAGTGTGGTCAAAGGTTCAGTTTCTATGGGGCTGATAGGCAAGGGCTGACCCGTGCAAAATGCACTGTGCAAAATGCATGACCATGCAGGCTGCACGACGGCGCTTCTGCAAAATCCACCTAAGCTCCTGTATTTACTGGGTTTTTACTGACTTCGCGTTCTGGCACGGTCGCTGCAACTATCCACTCATGTCTGCCACACAACAGCCAGGAGTTGATATGGACCTCATCCAGCAAAAGTTCGTCTCGGTATTTTCTGCTTACCAGGTGAAAACCCAGGCCCGCCCTGACGGCGGTGTGTTGCTGACCCTGCGCGCAGCGGATGGCAAGGTTACCCGCCGGGTGCTCACCTATGGGCAACTGCACAGTGCCGAGCAGCTGTCCTGGGCGATCAGCGCCATTCGCCGGGACCTGGCTGAACAGGCCAGTGAGTTGCCTGTGATTTCGATGTTGCAAAGCCAGCAGCGCTTTGCCCTGCCGACTTATCGTTGAATTTTACGTTGCCTGATCTGGCCTCTTCGCGGGCTCGCCCGCTCCCACAGATTCAGCGCTGCCCTACTGGACAGTGATATCCCTGTGGGAGCGGGCGAGCCCGCGAAGAGGCCAGCACAGGCATTACAACTCGTCGATCCCCAGAAACGCCCGCGCAGTCACGTCCCCGGTAAATTGCGCCTGCACGCCCTGCTCGCTGCCATACAACCGAAACGCCAGGCAAAACGGCGTAGCCCCAAGCTCAACCCAGCGCCGCGTCCCCGCCGGCAGCACCAGCAGGTCACCCTTCTCGCACAGCAGCGAATAGACCCAGTCGCCCAAGCGCAGCCCAACCTGAGCCCGCCCGCTGACCAAGGCAAACACCTCGTCGGCGTCATGTACATGCTCATCGCGCACATCGGCCTGCACCGGGTCGTCACCCTCACGGTTCAACAACACGAAGGCTTTGCTGCCGTGTGAGGTCATCAGCTGATCAAGGTATTCACGGCACGTCTCCAGCACCTCTTCCTGGGCCGTGCCAGGTCGCACCCGCAGGCCATGCTCGGCATGGGCAAAGCGCACGCCCTGCTCGGCCAGGGTGGCAGCGATGTCGTCGTGGTGGGTCAACACCTTGTTCGGCAGTTCCGGGCTTGAGGGGTGGAAAACACTGAGAATGCTCATCAGGGGCGGGTCCTGGTCGGTTGCGAACAAAGGGCAATGATAACGGCTGCGGCCAAAGCTGCGGCACTGGCCATACCAAAGGTGAAGGTGGGCCCCAGCAGTTTCCAGCTGTAGCCCGAATACAACGCCCCCAAGGCACCACCGGTGCCCGACAGCGCCGCATACAACGCCTGCCCTTGGCCCTGCTGGCGGGCGCCGAAGCTGGCCTGCACGAAGGCGATGCTGGCGGCGTGGAAGCAACCAAATGTGGCCGCATGCAGCAACTGGGCGAAGATCAGTACAGCAGGCTCACCTGCCAGGTTGCCCAGCAACAGCCAACGCAAGGCCGCCAGCAGGAAGCTCACCAGCAACACGCGCTGCACACTGAAGCGGGCAAACAGGCGGCTCATGACCATGAACATCAGCACTTCGGCCACCACGCCCAGCGCCCACAGCAGGCCAATGGCACTGCGGCTGTAACCCAGGTGCTCGAGGTGCAGGGTAAGGAAGGTGTAATACGGCCCATGGCTGAGCTGCATCAGCGCCACACAGGCATAGAACCCGATCACCCCGGGGGCCCGCAGCTGCTTCAGGAAGCCACCCGCGCCGCTACGCTCGCCCTGCTCCACCGGCTGTGCGTTGGGCACCCACAGGCTGGCGGCAACGATGCCGGCCATGATCGTGACCAGCGCCACCGGGTAGATGTCCAGGCTCAGCCATTCGAACAGGCGGCCCAGGCCCACCACGGTAAGGATGAAGCCTATCGAGCCCCACAGGCGCACCTGGCTGTAGCGCGATGTTTGCCCGTGCAGGTGGGCCAGGGTGATGACCTCGAACTGCGGCAGCACCGCGTGCCAGAAGAACGCATGCAGGGCCATCACCAGCGCCAGCCAGGCGTAGCTTTTGCCGAAGAAGATCAGGGCGAAGGTGGCCAGGGTACACAACGCCCCCAGGCGCACGATCAGCAAGCGTTGCCCGGTGCGGTCGCCCAGCCAGCCCCACAGGTTGGGGGCGACGCAGCGCATCAGCATGGGGATGGCCACCAGCTCGCCGATGCGCGCCGGGGAGAAACCCAGGTGGTCGAAGTACAGCGCCAGGAAGGGGGCGGTGGAGCCTAGCAAGGCGAAGTAGAACAGGTAGAAGCTGGACAGGCGCCAGTAGGGGATGGGTTGCATGGGGTGGCCTTGTGGGGACCTGGGCCGGCCTCTTCGCGGGCTTGCCCGCTCCCACAGGGATATCACTGGCCCCGAGGGCAGCGCATTACCTGTGGGAGCGGGCAAGCCCGCGAAGAGGCCGGCACGGGTGAATCAGAGCTGGCCCAGCACCGGGGTATTCACTTGCACGTCAGCATTCTGCGCGCGGTGACGCAGCAGGTGGTCCATCAGCGCGATGGCCATCATCGCCTCGGCAATCGGCGTGGCGCGGATGCCCACGCACGGGTCGTGGCGGCCTTTGGTGATAACGTCCACCGGGTTGCCGTCGATGTCGATCGAGCGGCCCGGAGTAGTGATGCTGGAAGTCGGCTTCAGTGCCAGGTGGGCAACGATCGGCTGGCCCGAAGAAATACCGCCCAGAATGCCGCCAGCGTTGTTGCTGAGGAAGCCTTCCGGGGTCAGCTCGTCACGGTGCTCGGTGCCGTGCTGGGCCACACTGGCGAAACCGGCGCCGATTTCCACGCCCTTGACTGCGTTGATGCTCATCAGCGCGTGGGCCAGTTCGGCGTCCAGGCGGTCGAAGATCGGCTCGCCCAGGCCTGGCATAACACCCTCGGCCACCACGGTGATCTTGGCACCCACCGAGTCCTGGTCACGGCGCAACTGGTCCATGTAGGCCTCAAGCTCCGGCACCTTGTCCGGGTCGGGGCTGAAGAAGGCATTCTGCTCTACCGATTCCCAGGTCTTGAACGGGATTTCGATCGGGCCCAGCTGGCTCATGTAGCCACGCACGGTGATGCCCTGGGTGGCCAGGTACTTCTTGGCGATGGCGCCGGCTGCCACGCGCATGGCCGTCTCGCGGGCTGAACTGCGGCCACCGCCGCGGTAGTCGCGAATACCGTATTTGTGGTGGTAGGTGTAATCGGCGTGGGCCGGGCGGAACAGGTCCTTGATGGCCGAATAGTCCTTGGACTTCTGGTCGGTGTTGCGGATCAGCAGGCCGATCGAGCAGCCGGTGGTGCGGCCTTCGAACACGCCGGAGAGAATTTCCACCTCATCGGCTTCCTGGCGCTGGGTGGTGTGCCGGCTGGTGCCGGGCTTGCGCCGGTCGAGGTCGTGCTGCAGGTCGGCCAGGGAAATTTCCAGGCCCGGTGGGCATCCATCGACAATGGCGACCAACGCCGGGCCATGGCTTTCGCCAGCGGTGGTGACAGTGAACAGCTTGCCGTAGGTATTGCCGGACATGGACGCTCCGCGAGATCTGCCTGAAATGGACGAAAGGGGCAGTATACAGATGCTTTGATCGCCTGTGCTGGCCTCTTCGCGGGCATGGCCGCTCCCACAGACCTGAACATTGTGAAATACCTGTGGGAGCGGGCATGCCCGCGAAGAGGCCGAACCTGCCATGCGCACCCCGAGAACCTTCCCGAAAACATTGGGTCAAACCTCCATCTCCCCATGTAGTACCGCATGATGTCGCGCTTCGTCGCCTTGCTCTTCCTGCTGTGCACCAGCCTGGCTCAGGCCGCCGCCCCCACCGTGCTGCAACGCCCCATCGACCTGGACACCGGCCAGGGCGTGCTGCACGGCAGCCTGCTATTGCCGCAACAGGCCACCCCACCGCCGGTGGTGCTGATCATCGCCGGCTCCGGGCCCACCGACCGTGACGGCAACAACCCGGCGTCGGGCCGGGTCGACAACCTCAAGCGCCTGGCCCTGCTGCTGGCCAACGAGCACATCGCCAGCGTGCGCTACGACAAGCGCGGGGTAGCCGCCAGCCAGCCGGCCACCCCCGACGAGCGAGACCTCAGCGTGGATCGCTACGTGGCAGACGTGGTCGCGTGGAGCCACAAGCTCAAGACCGACCCGCGCTTCGGCCCGCTGATTCTCATCGGCCACAGCGAGGGCGCGCTGATCGCCAGCCTGGCCGCCGAGCAAGCCGGTGCCAGTGCGGTCATCACCCTGGCCGGCAGCGGCAGGCCACTGGCCGAGGTGCTGCGCGAACAACTGGCCCAGCGCCTGCCGCCAGCGCAACTGGCCGGTGGCAGCGCCCTGCTCGACCGCCTGCAAGCCGGGCAAACCAGCCTGGAGGTGCCGGCACCGCTGCGCCAGGTGTTCCGCCCCAGCGTGCAGCCGTACCTGATTTCGCTGTTCCGGCAAAACCCGGCAGCGGCCTTTGCCCGCCTGCCCATGCCCGCCTTGATCGTACAGGGGCGCAACGACGTGCAGGTGGACGTTGATGACGCCGAACGGCTGAAAGCAGCCAAGCCGGACGCGCAACTGGTGTTGATCGACGGCATGAACCACATGCTGCGCATCAGCCCGAAAGGCATGAGCCAGCAGCGCGACAGCTACCTCAACCCCGAGCTGCCGCTGGCGCGCGAGCTGGGTGAGCAAATTGTGACGTTCATCCAGCATTTGCCTTCGGCGTAAGCGAAACGGGCTCAGGTCCGCGGCAAGCCTGCCGATACAGCAGGCATAGCCGAGGACAAGCCCTGATGACGACCGCCCCCGCCGCCGTAGAGCCGGCCGAAGACCCCCAGCCAAGCGCCGCCCTGCCCTGGGCCGACCTTGCCGTCGAACACTTCCAGCTGCTGCGCCTGGCCGCCCTGCCCACCGACCGCAGCACCGGCGCCCGGCCGCTGCGCTTTGTGCAGTTCGGCCATGCCGAGCGCCATGACAAGGCCCATAGCCTGTTGCGCATGGAGATCCAGCTACCCGGGCAAAAAGTGTACAAGGAACAGAACCGCCTGGACATCCGCGTTGACCATGACCAACGCCTGGTGCGCATTGGCAATGAGCACGGCCTGCAACTGGAGCCTGTGAACCGCGGCATCGGCCGCTTCATGCTGGCCCAGGCCGTGCAGTGGCTGCAGCGCAAGTGGTCGCACTACCGGGTAGAGGGCATGCCGCTGGCAAGCAAGGATGCGCTGAGCGAAGAGTCACGCCTGCGCCGCGACCACTGCCTGCGCGGGGTGGGCATCGAAGTGGAGTACGAAGATGGCCAGCACCTGAAGGGACGCACCGTGGACATGACGGTGGGCCAGCTCAAGGCGGCCTGGAGCAGCGAGCGCCTGCAGCGGGTGGAGATTCTGGATGCGGCCAACCTGTTGCAGCAGGCCGATCTGCAGTTGCAGGAGAAGGAAGTGCAACTGCGCGAGCGCGATGAGCGGGTGGCCAAGTACCAGCGCGAAGACGGCGGGTTACGTTTTACCATCACCTGCCTGGTGGCGTTTGCGGTGTTCCAGGCGGGGTTGCTGATCTGGATTGCCACCCGCTGACACCGCGTCGCCTGCTTCGCGGGTGAACCCGCTCCCACAGAGGGCAACGCCGTACCTGTAGGAGCGGGTTTACCCGCGAAGAGGCCCTGAAGGTCAGACCCGGGCCTTGAACAGCTCCTGATGCTGGCGGCACTGCTCGGCTGTCAGCATGAACACGCCATGCCCGCCACGCTCGAACTCCAGCCAGGCAAAGTCCACCTCGGGGTACAGCGCCTCGACGTGCACCTGGCTGTTGCCCACTTCAACAATCAGCAAGCCTTTGTCGGTCAGGTGGTCGGCCGCTTCGGCCAGCATGCGCCGCACCAGGTCCAGGCCGTCGTTGCCACAGGCCAGGCCCAGCTCAGGCTCGTGGTGGTATTCGGCCGGCATGTCGTCGAAGTCCTCGGCATCGACATACGGCGGGTTGGACAGGATCAAATCGAAACGCTGCCCCGGCAAACCGCCAAAGCCATCGCCCTGCACGGTGTACACGCGGCCGTCCAGACCGTGACGTTCGATATTCTGGTTGGCCACTTCAAGGGCCTGGAACGACAGGTCGGCCAGTACTACCTCGGCCTCGGGGAACACCTCGGCGGCGACGATGCCGATGCAGCCCGAGCCGGTGCACAGGTCGAGGATGCGCGCCGGCTCGCTGGCCAGCCACGGCTCGAAACGTTTTTCGATCAGTTCGCCAATGGGTGACCGCGGCACCAGCACCCGCTCGTCGACGATGAACGACATGCCGCAGAACCACGCCTCGCCCAGCAGGTAGGCGGCCGGCACGCGCTCTTCGATACGGCGCTTGAGCAGGTGCTGCAGGCGCACCCGCTCGTCGTCCTCGAGCATGCAGTCCAGGTAGCTGTCGGCGACCTCCCACGGCAGGTGCACGGCACCCAGTACCAGCAGGCGGGCTTCGTCCCAGGCGTTGTCGGCACCGTGGCCGAAGAACAGGTCGTGCTCGTGGAAGCGGCTGACCGCCCAGCGGATGTAGTCGCGCAGCGTGCGCAGGCGGGATGTGATCACGGGGTACTCCTGATTAAGACCGGACAAAAGTCTAACAGCCCCACCCGCACATTTGTTTGTTTGCCTTGCCCAATGGCTAGCCACAGGCCAGTAATCATGCCGCTTACGTTGTCAACCATTCCCATTGGCGCCAAGGCAGGGGAGAATAGGTATACAAAAGCCCTATCGAAGGAGCCCTTGATGTCCGTTCCAACCACGATGTTCCGCCTCACTGGCCGCGATTACCCGCCGGCCAAGCTGAGCCACGCCAGCCTGATCATCATCGATGCGCAAAAGGAGTACCTCAGTGGGCCCCTGCAGCTGTCGGGCATGGACGAGGCCGTGGCCAACATCGCCCGGTTGCTCGACGCTGCACGCAAAAGCGGCCGCCCGATCATCCATGTTCGCCACCTTGGCACCGTCGGTGGCCGCTTCGACCCACAGGGCCCGGCCGGCCAGTTCATTCCGGGGCTCGAGCCGCAGGAAGGCGAAATCGTCATTGAAAAGCGCATGCCCAACGCCTTCAAGAACACCCAGCTGCACGAAACACTCCAGGCGCTGGGCCATCTGGACCTGATTGTCTGCGGTTTCATGAGCCACTCCAGCGTCAGCACCACCGTGCGCCGCGCCAAGGACTATGGTTACCGTTGCACCCTGGTGGAAGACGCCTCGGCTACCCGCGACCTGGCCTTCAAGGATGGCGTCATCCCGGCCGCGCAGATCCACCAGTGCGAAATGGCCGTGATGGCCGACAACTTCGCTTGCGTGGCCCCCACCGCCAGCCTGATCTAAGCGGCTGGGCGCGACCGCCCGGCAGCCGGGCGGAACCCGATGGGCGGCAGCAGGTCGAATTCCGGATATCCACAGAGGAGAGCGGAATGAAGCTTAAAGGCAGTTTCGACGCCAAGCGCCTGCGCCCGCGCCAACCGCGTAACTGGGGCGCCCGCCTGGCGGCCGGCCTGTCGGCCCTGCTGGCGACCCTGGGCGTGTTGCTAGCCATGGCAGGCGTTGCCGGCCTGCTGGGCAACTACCCTGCCCTGCAAGAACTCAACACCAACAAGCCACTGTCCAGCATCCTTGCCGGGGCTGGTTTGCTGCTGCTGTGGCTGGGTGTGCGGTTTTGGCGGCGCAGCCGGATTCGCTTGCGTCGCGGGCGCGAGTTGAACCTGTCGCCGCACCTGATGAAAAAGCACGATTGATAGTGGTGTATCACCTGTGCTGGCCTCTTCGCGGGTAAACCCGCTCCCACAGGTACCCCACTGTCTTCAGGTGCTGTGATATCCCTGTGGGAGATTCTATGGCCGGAGGCAAATTTTCAGTAGAAAAGCCCACGGCCTCTCTCAGCAACATCCAGGCACGAATCAGCCTGCCAGAG
>NZ_JBNNVS010000066.1:0-17665 GCF_050280665.1 Pseudomonas sp. NPDC089547
CACAAGCACCCACACGAATTGCTTGATTCGATTTGTTAAAGAGCGTTTGGTTAAGAGCTTTTCGTCTCAACCGAGGCGCGCATTCTACGCTTTCCCCAGAGCCTGTCAAGCGTTTATTTTGAAGTTTTTTGCGAGAAACCCGTTTAGCTTCAAACACTTGACTCAACACGGTGGCTAGCTTTGCTTCGCTACCGCGTTGGAATGGTGCGCATTATAGGGCGGTCTTCGGGCAGGTCAACCTTTAATTTCAATGATTTGAAATATTTCCTGCGAAGTCACTTCAGGGCTATCACGCGCCCCAGCAATTGCGCACTATATTGCTCAACCTACACGCCACCCAAGGATCGCCACACCTAAATGAACACCCAACCCCGCAGCCTGGCCGCCACTCTCTTCCCGATCGGCCTGCTGCTTATTGCCATGGCATCGATCCAGTCAGGTGCCTCCCTGGCCAAAAGCATGTTCCCCGTGATCGGCGCGCAAGGCACCACCACCCTGCGCCTGATCTTCGCCAGCATCATCATGCTGCTTATATTGCGCCCGTGGCGGGTACGTATGACCGCCACCACCCTGCGCAACGTGGTCATCTATGGCATGGCGCTGGGTGGCATGAACTTCCTCTTCTATATGGCCCTGCAAACAGTTCCGATCGGCATTGCCGTGGCGCTGGAGTTCACCGGCCCATTGGCAGTGGCAATCTTCTCTTCGCGCCGGCCGATCGACTTCCTGTGGATTGCCTTGGCCATCGCCGGCCTGCTGCTGCTGTTGCCAGCTGGCCACGGTGGCCAGGCACTCGACCCGGTGGGCGCGGCTTATGCGCTGGGCGCTGGCGTATGCTGGGCCCTCTACATTCTCTTCGGCCAGCGCGCCGGGGCCGAGCACGGTATCCAGAGTGCAGCCTTGGGGGTGGTGGTCGCCGCCCTGTTTGTTGCCCCCATCGGTATCGCCCACGCGGGTAGCGCACTGCTCACGCCTGCCTTGATCCCCGTGGCCCTGGCCGTTGCAGTGCTGTCCACCGCCCTGCCCTACAGCCTGGAAATGATTGCCCTCACGCGCATCCCGGCGCGCACCTTCGGCACTTTGATGAGCATCGAACCGGCATTCGGCGCACTGTCCGGCCTGCTGTTCCTCGGCGAGGTGCTGACGTTCACCCAATGGCTGGCGATTGGTGCAATCATCGCCGCTTCGGTTGGCACTACCCTGTCCATGCGCAAGGAGCCCACCCCGGCCGTCGCAGCGGATTGATATGAGAAATATTTTCATTTGAGACAGGATTAGTGATTGTAGCCGCCCGCCTCGCTGATTAAGCTGTCACAGAATCATCATCTTTACGCTATCTACTGGACCGAACACGGACGCTGGGGATATTTCAGGACGAATCAAAGCGATAACGACAGGGCCAGGCAACTGATCCACCCTGCATTTAAGGACAGGAATGAAACGTATTTTTCTCATCCTGGCCATCTTGGCTATTGCTGGATGTGCCGCTACAGCCAAGACTGAGGTCAAAAGGGGCAAGAAGGGCCTGCATATCAATTGCTCTGGCCTGTCTTCCTCGTGGGACAACTGCTACAGCAAGGCCGCTAGCTCTTGCAGTACGCGCGGCTACCGGGTTATTGCCCGCTCGGGTGATAACGATGAAGAGGCCGGTGACTACCTGTTCGGCATCAACCCGGCGGGCTACACCAGCCGCAGCATGATCGTCATCTGCAAATAGAAAAAGGGCAGCTCGCGAGCTGCCCTTTTCATTTGCCTTTCTTTATAGCGGCGCTGTACGCATCTGCAGCCAGGCCAAGGCATCGCCCTTGAGCAAGGGTGCTAGACGCTCCCGCACATTGATGTGATAGCGATTCAGCCATTCCAGCTCGTCTTTCGTCAGCTGCTCGGGTAGCAGGCAGCGGGTATCGATCGGGCACAGCGTCAAGGTCTCGAAATGCAGGAAGTCGCCGAAGGCGCTCTTGCCGGCCTCGCGATTGACCACCAGGTTCTCTATGCGCACGCCCCATTGCCCCGGGCGGTACGTACCTGGCTCGATCGAGCTGATCATACCCGCTTGCATTGCCGTCTGCGGCGCGGGTGCCGCCTGGTAGGCGATCACCTGTGGCCCCTCGTGCACGTTCATGAAGTAGCCTACGCCGTGCCCGGTGCCGTGCCCGTAATCCACCTGGTCGGCCCAGATCGGCGCCCGGGCAATGGCATCAAGCAACGGCGACAGCACCCCACGCGGAAAAGTCGCACGCGACAAGGCAATCATGCCTTTGAGTACCCGGGTGCAATCCTGCTTCTGCGGGTAGCTGGGGTTGCCCACTGGCACCATGCGGGTGATATCGGTGGTACCCCCCAGGTATTGCCCGCCCGAGTCGATCAGCAGCAGCCCGTCACCCTCGATGACCGCATGCGACTGCTCGGTGGCGCGGTAATGCGGCATGGCACCATTGCCATTGAAGGCGGCAATGGTCGAAAAGCTCAGCGATACGAAGTTCGGGCGCCGGGCACGTGCGGCACTCAACTGCTCGTCAATTGTCAGTTCGGTGATTGTCTCATTGCCCAGGCTGGCCTCCAACCAGGCAAAGAACTCGCACAAGGCGGCGCCGTCCTGCTCCATGGCCTGGCGAATGTGCACCAGGTCTTCATCACCTTTGCATGATTTGCTCAAGGTGGTGGGGTTGATCCCCTCGATCAGCGCCACCTCTGTAGGCAGGTTCTCCAGCAGGCCGCAGGTGACCCGCGCCGGATCCACCAGCAACCGGCTCCCGGCAGGGACAGCACTGAGTGCCTTGCCCGCTTCGCCGTAGTCGCGCACCTCGATGCCATCGGCTGCCAGCACCTGGCGCAAATGTGCGTCCAGCTTGTCCTGACCAACGAACAGAATGGCCTGCTGCTGATTGATCAAGGCAAAGGCCAGGAATACCGGGTTGTAGGAGACATCGCTACCACGCAGATTGAACAGCCATGCGATGTCATCGAGGGTAGCAATGAAATGCCAGTCGGCGCCCTTGGCCAGCATGCCATGGCGCAACTGCGCGAGTTTTTCCGCCCGGTTCACCGTCGCATGCGGCGGTAAATGCTGGTACACCGGGTTGCCCGGCAGCGCCGGGCGCCCATCCCAGACTTGCCCCAACAGATCCTTGTCGGTGACCAGCCGCGCGCCGCGCGCTTTCAGCCGCTCACCCAGCTGGCGCGCCGAGGCCAACGCCATGACCGCACCATCCACCGCGACGCTGCCGTTTGTCTCGACGTTTTCGCCCAGCCATTCCAGCGCCCCGGGTTTGCCGGGCAACAGTTTCATCAGTTCGATACCGCTGCCGGCCAGTTCGTGATCCGCCTGTTCCCAGTAGCGGCTATCCACCCACAACCCGGCAAAGCCGGACGTGACCACCAGTGTGCCAACCGAGCCGTAAAAACCCGACAGCCACTGGCGCCCCTGCCAGTAACCGGGCAGGTATTCGGAAAGGTGAGGGTCGGCCGAGGGTACCAGCAAGGCATTGATGCCCTCTGCCGCCATGGCCTGACGCAGGCGTGCCAGGCGCTGTGGCACGCTTTGCTCAAGGGGGGTCTGGACGTTCATGCGCTCTCCTGCGGCTACATCACGATTGATCCAATAGGCCGATAATGGAACAGCCGCCAGAGCCCTGCAATCGCAACCTGAATTAACCGGAAGCGTCCTACAGCACCCGCACCACCGATCAACTCTCGCTGAACTTCCATACGGTATCGGCTTCACACACAGTACATTCATTGCACACAGGCAACCGACCATGCCCAGTGCCTGCAAACCTAAAACCGGCGTGGTACTGCTCGACACCCGCACGCACACGCCCGAACATGAGCATGCCGTACACCTCAAGCTCGCCGATGGCCTGGCCCGTCTGTTGAGCTGCCAGTGCGTACAACCCGATAACTCGCCCTCGGCCAGCGACGGCTACTACTACCTGCCTACCGAAACCCTGATCGACAGCAAACGCTATGCCCCCATGGGCATCTGCTGTGAGCAGGACTTGTTCGGCGGGCTGGTTGCGTCCCCCTACATGGCGACCAAGGCCATCTCGCATCCATTGCCGGCCGGGGCCAGCTTCCCGCCGGGCTGGACCGATGCCTTCGCCCGACAGGCATGCGACGCCTTGCTGCGCGGCTACACGGTATTCAGCAAGGCCGATGCGCGCACCGCTGCCCAGCTACTGCTGGCCGATGGCCCCTTGCGAGTCAAGCCCGTGCTGGCTTGCGCAGGCCGCGGGCAGCAGGTCATTACCACGGCGAATGCGCTGGAGCCATTACTGGCAGGCATGAATGACGAAGCGCTGGCGCTCTGGGGCCTGGTACTCGAAGAAGACCTGAGCGACGTACAAACCTTCAGCGTCGGCCAAGTACGCGTGGCCGGCCTGACCTGTAGCTATCACGGCACCCAGCAACTCACCCACGACCACCAGGGCACCGAAGTATACGGTGGTTCCGACCTGGTCGTTGTACGGGGTGACTATCAAGCGTTGCTGCAATTACCGCTGGAGGACCACCTGCGCCTGGCCATCAACCAGGCCATGGCCTACGAACAAGCCGCCGAACAGCACTTCCCGGGCTTCATCGCCTCCCGGCGCAACTACGACATCGCCCGCGGCATCGATGCCCAGGGCCACCTGCGCAGCGGTGTGCTGGAACAGTCCTGGCGGCTGGGCGGCGCCAGCAGCGCCGAGTTGCTGGCATTGCAGGCTTTTACCGATGACCCGGCGTTGCAGCGGGTCCGCGCCTCCACACATGAAGTGTTCGGCACACCTGACCTGCCCACTGACGCCACCCTCTTCTATCAAGGAAACGACAGTGAACTCGGACAACTCAGCAAATTTGCACGGATCCGCGAACATGACCATTCAGAGTGAAACTATTGAACTGCAAGTCGAAAACGACTGCATTGTCGCCACCCTGGTCAGCCCCGGCAGCAAAATGCCGGGCATTCTCTTCGTCCATGGATGGGGCGGCAGCCAGCAGCGTGACCTGGCCCGCGCCCGGCACATCACCGGGCTGGGGTGCGTGTGCATGACCTTCGACCTGCGCGGCCACGAAAAGACCGAAAGCCAACGCCTGATCGTTACCCGAGAGCAGAACCTGCAAGATTTGCGGGTGGCCTACGACCGGCTGCTCAGCCACCCGGCCGTAGACAGCAGTGCCATTGCCATCATCGGCAGCAGCTATGGTGGCTACCTGGCTACCTTGCTGACCCGCGAGCGACCCGTCAGGTGGCTGGCCTTGCGGGTACCCGCGCTGTATTGGGATGACGAATGGCACACCCCCAAACAAACCCTCGACCGCCAACGCTTGAATGCCTACCGCCGCAGCCCGCTGGGCCCGGCAGACAACCGCGCGCTGGCGGCCTGCGCCGAGTTTGGCGGGGATGTGCTGCTGGTGGAGTCCGAGCAGGACGACTACGTGCCGCACAGCACACTGATGAGCTACCGCTCGGCATTCGCCAGCGCCCACTCGCTCACCCACCGTATCGTCGACGGCGCCGACCATGCCTTATCCAGCGAAGCCAGCCAGAAGGCCTACAGCTCGATCCTGGCAGCATGGATCAGCGAAATGGTCATAGGTGCCCGCCTCGACCGCTATCCGCATTACGCCCCTTGGTATGCCTGAGGCTCCCCTACCTCACAATGCAGGCCGCCGTCGGTGCCGCGCACCAGGCTGCGCAGGGTCTGGTAGGCAGCAAAATTCAACCCGCTCGCCTGATGCTGCGCCAGCAACTCAAGGAAGGGTTCCTCGACGAAGTACACGGCTGCTGCCGACCAGGCCTGGCGTGACTGCCATTGCAGGTACTGCAACACCCGGCTGCCATCGTCACTGGCCTGGATGCTGACACCCTGCAGCCCTTCACAACGCGCGGCCAGCACTTCGCTACGCACCACCAGGGCCTGGACCAACGCTTGCTGGCACATGCTGGGAACCTGGTACTCGATCATCTGGGTGAACCACAGGGGGTTAGGGCTTGCCAACATTGGCGGTCTCCTGGCTACGGGCGCGTGCAGCGCGATGCCGAGCAGGGTAAAACCTCAAGTAAAGTCAAGGTCAAGCGGTTTTCATCAGCCCTGGCCGGGTACTGCAAAACGCCGCCGATAGTCACTCGGGGTAAGGCCGGTAATGCGCTGGAATACCTTGCGGAACGCGCTCGGGTCTTGATAACCGACACCCCAGGCGATCTGTTCGACATTGCGCCGGGTAAACTCCAGCAAACGGCACGCCCGCCCTACCCTCACCTGCTGGCAATACTCGGTCGGGCGCAGCCCGGTAGCCGCACGAAAACGCCGCAGGAACGTACGCGCTTCCAAACCGGCACACGCCGCCATGGCGGCAAGGTCGCCTTCCTGCCCGCCATTGCCCTGCAACCAGTGCTGCACTTTAAGCACTGCCTCATCCCCGTGATCCAGGCGCGGGTTGAACACCGCCCCAGGCAGTGGTGCCGCGACCGGGTCCACGGCCAGGTAGCGGGCCGTCTCCCGCGCCACAGTGGCCCCCAGAAAACGCTCCAGCAGGCGCAAGCCCAGCCCGGTCCAGGCCATCAGCCCGGCAGATGTCACGATATCACCGTCGTCCAGCAACGGCTGCTGGGCCTCAACCCGCACGCGGGGGAAGCGCTGGGCAAGTGCCTGCACATAGTTCCAGTGGGTACAGGCCGGGCGGCCGTCGAGCAGGCCGCTGGCGGCAATGAAAAATACCCCGATACACACCGACGCCAGTACGGTACCGCGATCGTGCAGTTGGCACAGCGACGCGCGGTGACGCTCGAGCAACTCGGCTTGCGGGGCCGACTCCAGGCTCGGCGGAACGATCAATACACGCAGCCCTGCCGAAGCCACGGCAGGGCTGTCCTGGGCAGCCAGCAGCAGCCCGGCCTCATCAACCTGCCAGAAACTGACGCGCACTTGTGGCAATTCGACCGCTCCAAGTTCGGCCGCAACCCGGTTGGCCACCAGAAACAGGTCGGCCAGGCCATGCACGGCGGCGCGCTGCACGCCGGGGTATAGCAACAGGCCGATGTCCAGGCTGGCAGGAATGTCAGTTTTTGCCCGCATAGTGTCGTTCGCGCCAATCCTCAGGTTCGTGCACACAGCCTATAACTAACGCCTACCAACGACTACTGCCACAGGAGGCAGCATGAACAAGCAGGCGCTGATCATCATCGACATCCAGAACGACTACTTCCCGGGCGGCAAGTGGACCCTCGATGGCGCCGACCGGGCGGCCGACAACGCTGCCAGGCTGCTGGCTGCGGCGCGCCAACGCGGCGACCTGGTGGTGCATGTGCGCCATGAGTTCGACAGTGCCGATGCGCCATTCTTCGCACCTGGCTCCCAGGGCGCAGCCATTCACGCCAAGGTCGAACCGGCAGCAGGCGAGCCGGTGGTGCTCAAGCACAAGGTCAACGCCTTTCTCGGAACCGACCTTGAGCACACGCTGGACCAGCATGGCGTCGAGGCCCTGACCATCATCGGCAGCATGAGCCACATGTGCATCGACGCCGCCACCCGTGCGGCGGCCGACCTGGGCTACACGGTGACCGTGGCGCATGATGCCTGCGCAACCCTGCCGCTGGAATTCGACGGCAAGCAGGTGCCGGCGGCGCAGGTACATGATTCGGCGATGGCGGCGCTGGCGTTTGCCTATGCCAAGGTGGTGAAAACCGAGGAGTTGCTGGGCGGTTGAACGGGCAACCTCAAATCACCACATTACGCACGAAGCGCACCGCAACGGCACCATCGTTGCGGTAGGCATACCGGCAGTTGCTGGGGAATACATGAAACTGCCCCACCTGCAGGCAGTGCTCGGCCCCTTCGATGACCAGTGTCAGCTGCCCTTCGGCCACGTAGATCTGCTCGCTCCAGCCTTCGGCATCAGCCTCGCTGGAGTAGCACTCGCCCGGTGCCAACGTCCACTCCCAAAGCTCCACCTCGCGCCGTGCAGCGCTGGTTCCCAACAACACTGCCCTGCTCTGCGGGTGCTCACCGGCCCAGGCCAGCTCCTCGATGTGGCCGGGGTCACGCTGGTCAGGTGCCTGGATCAGGGTACTGAAAGCCACCCCCAAGGCTTCCGCGATCAGGTCGAGGGTGGTCAGGCTGACGTTCTTTTCGCCCGCTTCGATCGCCACCAGCATGCGCCGGCTGACCCCGGAGCGCTCGGCCAACGCTGTCTGGCTCATGCCGGCAGCGTTGCGCAAGCTGCGCACATTAAGGCTGACGTGTTGCAGCACCGATGCCCGGTGCGAAGAATCTTTGTGCACTATATTGCTCACAGGTCAAGATTGCGCAGTATACTGCCCACTTTGCGGCGATTGTGCGCCGCCCCCTCCGAGTGCGCAAGACCATGAGC
Organism: Pseudomonas sp. NPDC089547; assembly: GCF_050280665.1. NCBI lineage: Bacteria > Pseudomonadati > Pseudomonadota > Gammaproteobacteria > Pseudomonadales > Pseudomonadaceae > Pseudomonas > Pseudomonas sp. NPDC089547. Next base: position 8,353 of record NZ_JBNNVS010000066.1, read on the forward strand.
CAGGCCAGCAACAAACCAACCCCTACCGTTACCTTTCGCCTGAGCAAGGCGGAGCTGGTGCTGGTGTTCATCACCATGCTGTGGGGTGGCACCTTCCTGCTGGTACATAACGTGATGACAGTCAGCGGCCCGATGTTCTTCGTCGGCCTGCGCTTTGCGGCAGCCGCACTGTTCGTTGGCGTGGTCTCGGCGCGAGCCTTGCCCGGGCTGACCTTCACCGAACTCAAGGCCGGCATGCTGATCGGCGTGTCGATCATGCTGGGCTATGGCTTGCAAACCATGGGCCTGCAAACCATCAGCAGCAGCCAATCGGCGTTTATCACTGCACTGTACGTGCCGTTCGTGCCGCTGTTGCAGTGGCTGGTGCTGGGCCGTCGCCCAGGCCTGATGCCCAGCATCGGTATTTGCCTGGCGTTTGTCGGCCTGATGCTGCTGGCCGGGCCGGAAGGCGGCAGCCTGCACTTCAGCGAGGGCGAGGTTGTTACCTTGGTCAGCGCCGTCGCCATTGCCGCCGAAATCATCCTGATCAGCCGCTATGCCGGCCAGGTCGATGTGCGCCGGGTCACCGTGGTGCAACTGGCCACCGCTTCGCTGCTGGCGTTCCTGATGATTGTGCCGACCCAGGAGCGCATCCCCGACTTCTCCTGGCTATTGCTGGCAAGCGCAGTGGGCCTTGGCGCCATGAGCGCAGTGATCCAGGTGGCAATGAACTGGGCGCAGAAGTCGGTCTCGCCCACCCGTGCCACTCTCATCTATGCCGGTGAGCCTGTATGGGCCGGCGTCGTCGGGCGCATTGCCGGCGAACGCCTGCCAGGCGTGGCGCTGCTCGGCGGTTTGCTGATCGTGATCGCAGTGGTGGTCAGCGAACTCAAGGTACGCCGCCCCCGCGAAACCACCGAGGTACAAGAAGCGCAAACTGAAGGCGAACGCCAGGCCGGGCTGTAAAGTCGCCAACAGCGACTATGCTTTGTAAAAAACTGTTATAAAAAAACAGCTTGTAACAGCCTGTTTGTAGGATTCTGCGACAGCTTGCGTGTTGGTGATCACCCCCTCGGCACGTATGATCCTTGGCAAACCTTTCAGAATAGAACGCTATGTCATTGATAGTGCTATTGCTTCTGCCGTTCGTGGGCAGTTGCCTGGCAGCCGTGCTGCCGCACAACGCACGTAACGCCGAGTCCATTCTCGCCGGGCTCGTGGCCCTGGTCGGCACCGTCCAGGTAGCACTGCTGTACCCTCAGGTTGCCCACGGGGGCGTCATTCGCGAAGAATTTCTCTGGCTGCCCAGCCTGGGGTTGAACCTGGTGCTGCGCATGGACGGCTTCGCCTGGCTGTTCTCGCTGCTGGTGTTGGGCATCGGCACGCTGGTTTCGCTGTATGCCCGCTACTACATGTCGCCGCAAGACCCAGTACCGCGCTTCTTCGCCTTCTTCCTCGCCTTCATGGGCGCCATGCTCGGCCTGGTGATCTCCGGCAACCTGATCCAGCTGGTGTTCTTCTGGGAGCTGACCAGCCTGTTCTCCTTCCTGCTGATCGGCTATTGGCACCACCGTGCCGACGCCCGGCGCGGCGCCTACATGGCGCTGATGGTGACCGGTGCGGGCGGCTTGTGCCTGCTGGTAGGGGCGTTGCTGCTCGGCCATGTGGTCGGCAGCTACGACCTGGACAAGGTCCTGGCTGCCGGCGACACCATCCGCCAGCATGCGCTTTACCCGGTGCTGCTGCCCCTGATCCTCATTGGCGCCCTGAGCAAGAGCGCACAGTTCCCCTTCCAGTTCTGGCTGCCTCACGCCATGGCAGCACCCACGCCGGTTTCGGCCTATCTGCATTCCGCCACCATGGTCAAGGCCGGAGTGTTCCTGCTGGCGCGCCTGTGGCCGGTGCTGTCGGGTAGCGAAGAATGGTTCTGGATTGTCGGCGGTGCCGGCGCCCTCACCCTGCTGCTCGGCGCCTTCGCCGCCATGTTCCAGAACGACCTCAAGGGCCTGCTGGCGTACTCGACCATCAGCCACCTGGGCCTGATTACCCTGCTGCTGGGCCTGAACAGCCCGCTGGCCGCCGTTGCCGCAGTGTTCCACATCCTCAACCACGCTACCTTCAAGGCCTCGTTGTTCATGGCCGCCGGCATCATCGACCATGAAAGCGGTACGCGGGACATCCGCCGCCTCAGCGGGCTGATCCGCCTGGTGCCCTATACCGCCACCCTGGCCATGGTGGCCAGCGCCTCGATGGCCGGCGTCCCCCTTATGAACGGCTTCCTGTCCAAGGAAATGTTCTTCGCCGAAACGGTGTTCATCAGCTCCACCGCCTGGGTCGAAGCAACGTTGCCGGTAATCGCCACACTGGCCGGCACCTTCAGCGTGGCCTATGCCCTGCGCTTTACCGTGGATGTATTCTTTGGCCCCACCGCGCAGGACCTGCCCCATACGCCCCACGAGCCGCCACGCTGGATGCGTGCGCCAGTCGAGCTGCTGGTGCTTACCTGCCTGGTGGTGGGCATTTTCCCCGCCCAGTCGGTTGGCCCGCTGCTGGCTGCCGCGGCCCTGCCTGTAGTAGGCGGCACCCTGCCGGAATACAGCCTGGCCATCTGGCATGGGTGGAATGCGCCACTGATCATGAGCCTGGTGGCCATGAGCGGCGGTATCGTGCTGTACCTGTTGCTGCGCAAGCAGCTGCGCCTGGGCCGCTTCCCTTACCCACCGGTGATCGAGCGTTTCAACGGCAAGCGCCTGTTCGAGCACGGCCAGGTTCACCTGATGGTGCTGGCACGTCGCATCGAACGCCTGTTCACCAGCCGCCGCCTGCAGTCGCAGCTGTTCATGCTGGTGCTCGCGGCCTTCCTCGCCGGCCTCACGCCCATGCTCTACAGTGGCCTCAGCTGGGGCGACCGGCCGAAAATTCCGGGTTCGGGCGTGTTTGTCGCGCTGTGGCTGATCGCAATTGCCTGCGCCATCGGCGCCGCCTACCAAGCCAAATACCACCGCCTGGCGGCACTGATCATGGTCAGTGTCTGCGGCCTGATGACCTGCATCACCTTTGTCTGGTTCTCTGCACCCGACCTGGCCCTGACCCAGCTGGTGGTCGAAGTGGTCACCACCGTACTCATCCTGCTTGGCCTGCGCTGGCTGCCGCGGCGTATCGAAGGCGTTTCGCCGTTACCCGGTAGCCTGGAGCGTGCGCGCATGCGCCGCCTGCGCGACCTGCTGCTGGCCGTGCTCGTCGGTGGCGGCATGGCCGTATTGTCCTACGCCATGCTGACCCGGCCAACGCCCAACGACATTTCCTCGTTCTACCTGAGCCGGGCACTGCCCCAGGGCGGCGGCACCAACGTGGTCAATGTCATGCTGGTCGACTTCCGCGGCTTCGATACCCTGGGTGAAATCACCGTGCTGGTGGCCGTGGCGCTGACCGTATTCGCTCTGCTGCGACGCTTCCGCCCTCCGAAAGAGAGCATGCAGCTGCCGGCACAGCAGCGCCTGCTGGCGCCTGATGTGGTCACCGACCTTATCAACCCACGCCACGCCACGGACACTGCCCTGGGCTTCATGATGGTGCCTGCGGTGCTGGTACGCCTGCTGCTGCCAGTCGCCCTGCTGGTGTCGATGTACCTGTTCATGCGTGGCCACAACCAGCCAGGCGGGGGCTTTGTCGCCGGCCTGGTGATGTCGGTGGCGTTCATCCTGCAGTACATGGTGGCCGGCACCCAGTGGGTCGAGGCGCAGATGAGCCTGCGTCCGTTGCGCTGGATGGGCACAGGGCTGCTGTGCGCGACCCTGACCGGGGTCGGCGCCATGCTGCTGGGCTACCCGTTCCTTACCACTCACACTGCCCACCTGCACCTGCCGCTGCTGGGTGATGTGCACGTGGCCAGCGCGCTGTTCTTCGATGTCGGCGTGTACACGGTGGTGGTCGGCTCGACCCTGCTGATCCTCACTGCCCTGGCGCACCAGTCGGTGCGCGCCTACCGCCCGGGCAACCCGGCGAAAACCAGCCAAGCAGGAGCCGCCTGATGGAAGAAGTGATTGCAGTCGCCATCGGCGTGCTGGCCGCCTCGGGGGTGTGGCTGATCCTGCGCCCTCGTACCTACCAGGTCATCATGGGCCTGTGCCTGCTGTCGTACGGGGTCAACCTGTTCATTTTCAGCATGGGCAGCCTGTTCATCGGCAAGGAACCGATTATCAAGGATGGCGTCACCCAGGACCTGCTGCACTACACCGACCCGCTACCCCAGGCGCTGGTGCTCACCGCCATCGTCATCAGCTTTGCCATGACCGCACTGTTCCTGGTGGTGTTGCTGGCTTCACGCGGCCTGACCGGTACCGACCACGTGGATGGCCGGGAGCGTGACGAATGAGTGGTATGAGTCAACTGATCGTAGCCCCCATCCTGCTACCACTGATTACCGCTGCAGTCATGTTGCTGCTGGGCGAAAAGCACCGGCAGATCAAGGCCCGGCTGAACCTGCTGTCAACCTTCGCCGGCCTGGCCATCGCAGTCAGCCTGCTGCTGTGGGTGCGTACCCAGGGGCAGGCGGAGTCGATCGGCGTCTACCTGCCGGGCAACTGGCCGGCACCGTTCGGTATCGTGCTGGTAGTGGATCACCTGTCCGCGCTGCTGCTGACCCTTACCGGGGTCATCGGCTTCAGCGCCCTGCTGTTTGCCCGCGCCCGCTGGGACAGCGCCGGGGCCAGCTTCCATGCGTTGTTCCAGATTCAGCTGATGGGCCTTTATGGCGCCTTCCTTACCGCAGACCTGTTCAACCTGTTCGTCTTCTTCGAAGTGCTGCTGGCCGCCTCGTACGGCTTGCTGCTGCATGGCTCGGGGCGCGCGCGGGTGCGGGCCGGCCTGCATTACATCGCCATCAACTTGTTCGCTTCCTCGCTGTTCCTGATCGGCGCAGCGATGTTGTACGGCGTGACCGGCACCCTGAACATGGCCGACCTGGCACTGAAGGTTCCACTGGTGCCGGAGGCCGACCGTGGCCTGCTGCATGCCGGCGCGGCCATCCTGGCAATGGCCTTCCTGGCCAAGGCCGGTATCTGGCCGCTGAACTTCTGGCTGGTGCCGGCCTACGCGTCGGCCAGCGCGCCCGTAGCTGCACTGTTCGCCATCATGACCAAGGTCGGCTTGTACGCTGTGCTGCGCCTGTGGACGCTGCTGTTTTCCGGGCAAGCCGGGGCCTCGGCCCATTTTGGTGGCGAATGGCTGGTGTATGGCGGCCTGGTGACCCTGGCAGTGGCGGCTGTATCGATTCTGGCCGCACAGCGCCTGGAGCGGATGGCAGCCCTGAGCATTCTGGTTTCGGCGGGCACCCTGCTCGGCGCCATCGGCTTTGCGCAAGCAGCATTGACCGGCGCGGCGTTGTTCTACCTGGTCAACTCGACCCTTGCCCTGTGTGCGCTGTTCCTGCTCGCCGAACTGGTCGAACGTTCGCGCTCGGCCAATGAGATGCCGCTGGACGACGAAGAAGACGTCATGCCACCACCGCTGGAATCGCTCCACCCGCCCAAGGGCATCAACCTCGACGACGAGCAAAAGGTGGTGATCGGCCAGATCATCCCATGGACCATGGCCTTCCTTGGCCTCAGCTTCATCGCCTGCGCCTTGTTGATCATCGGCATGCCACCGCTGTCAGGCTTTGTCGGCAAGCTCAACCTCATCAGCGCACTGTTCAACCCGCAGGGCCTGGGCGTGCCGGCCGAGCAGCCGCTGAGCGCTGCGGGCTGGGCCCTGGTGGCGTTGCTGATCCTGTCGGGCATGGCATCGCTGGTCGCCTTCGGCCGTGTCGGCATACTGCGTTTCTGGAAGCCCGAAGAGCGCCCGTCGCCCGTACTGCGACGCTATGAGTGCCTGCCTATCGTGATCCTGCTTGGCCTGTGCATCATCCTCAGCCTCAAGGCCGAGCCGCTGCTGCGTTACACCCAGGACACCGCCGCCAGCCTGCAGACGCCAGACACCTACATCAAGGCGGTGATGGCAGCCAAGCCGATTCCAGGCCCAACCTCGCTCGACACAGGGGTGCAGCCATGAACCGACTGTTCCCCGCCCCGCTTCTGTCGGTCTCGCTGTTCGGCCTGTGGCTGCTGCTCAACCTTTCGGTAAGCCCCGGAAACCTGCTGCTGGGTGCCGCATTTGGCGTACTGGCCCCGCTGCTGATGGCACCGCTGCGCCCCCAGCATGCCCATGTACGCCGGCCGCTGGTCATCGCCCGCCTGATCGGCCGGGTCGGCATCGATGTGATCATGTCCAACCTGCAGGTAGCCCGTAGCGTGCTGCGCGCCGGCAAACAGCCACCACGCTCGGCATTCGTGCATATCCCGCTGGCCCTGCACGACCCCCATGGCCTGGCGGCGCTGTCGATGATCACCACCGTAGTACCCGGCACGGTCTGGTCTGAACTGGCGCTGGACCGCAGCGTGCTGCTACTGCATGTATTTGACCTGGACGATGAGGCGGTCTTTATCCAGCACTTCAAGGACACCTACGAACGCCCGCTGATGGAGATTTTCCAATGACAGGCCTGCTCGCCCATGCTGTTCTCGCCAGCCTGTTCATCTTCGCCCTGGCCATGGCGCTGGCACTGGTCCGGCTGTTCCGTGGCCCGTCCGCCCAGGACCGGGTATTGGCGCTGGACTACCTATATATCCTGGCCATGCTGACCATGCTGGTGCTGGGCATCCGTTATGCCAGTGACACCTACTTCGAAGGTGCCCTGCTGATTGCGCTGTTCGGCTTCGTCGGCTCGTTTGCCCTGGCCAAGTTCCTGCTGCGTGGTGAGGTGATCGAATGACCGAAACCCTGGTACTGCCCTTTTGGCTCGAAGTGGTCACGGCCGTGCTGCTACTGACCGGCAGCGTGTTCGCCCTGGTGGGCGCAATAGGCCTGGTACGCCTGAAGGATTACTTCCAGCGCATGCACCCGCCGGCGCTGGCCTCGACCATTGGCGCCTGGTGCGTGGCACTGGCCTCGATCATCTACTTCTCGTGGCTGAAGGAGGCGCCGGTGCTGCACGCCTGGCTGATTCCGATCCTGCTGTCGATCACCGTGCCGGTGACAACGCTGCTGCTGGCCAGGGCCGCACTGTTTCGCAAGCGCATGTCGAAGGAGCCGGTGCCCGAAGAAGTCAGCAGCGGCGGCGACCGCGGCAACTGAAGCGCCGCCGCCTCACCCTTGGCTGAGGCGCTGCAACTCTCGCCGGACCATCGCGGCATAAGGGGGCGGGCCGAGCCGGTACAACTCACCCGCTACCCAGCCCAGCCACCCACCTTGCAGCGCCTCGCGCCTGGCCAGCAAACGCTCGGCCTCGGCTACGGCATCGGCTTGATGCTGCCGATGAAACTCCGCACGCGTGGCAGGCGCTTCATCACTGTCGGTCATTCACTGGCCTTGAAGGTAGTCAGCTCACCTTTGCGCCATTTGGCAACCTTGCCGGTCACCGCCTTCAGCAATTTGCCCAGGCCTTCCTGCACTTGTTGCTGCGCAGCGAAGACCAGCATCACGCCATGCCCCTCGCGGAACACGATGCCCTCACCTTCAGGCACCGACACGAAGGCATAATCGCCTACGCCATAAACATTCAACTTGATTTCGCGAAAGCGCATTTCCAGCTTGCCGCCTTCACGGCTGGGCAATACAGCAGCGCGGAAGTGGTCACCCACTTTCAGTTCGAGACGCTGTTTGTCATCGACTACCAATGCGTCCTCGGTGTCGATTTCGGCCATGTACAGGCCTTCGGGGTTCTGCTCGGTCACATAGATAAAGCGGCCCTGGAACAGGTGGGCCAATTTACCGCGCAAGTCGCCCAAGGCGAACAACGCATGGGTATCAAGTGTGCTGACTGCCAATGAAGTAATCCTCAACCGGTTACAACCCGCCCTCACCCAAGCTCGGGGAGGCACGGCCATTTCTTGTCGATAGGCGAAAAGAGTAATAAAGCGGTATACGAAATGTCTGTGCCCGCTGACGATGCAGCGCGCAGGAATCTTTACTCTGGTTTGCCAGATTCGCCTTCAACCGAAGGCGCATGGCTCATTCCCGGATCGGGAAGCGTGATGCTGAGATCACTCGCCATTAAACGCAATCAAGGGAGCGAGCCCGCAAGAAGACAAGCCCTGGCATCCGTGTGCGCATTTACTGTAGGACAAATATGCCCGAAAACACCGAAACCCGTCGAGAGGCAATAAACATTTTCAGGCGGCCAGGCCTTTCTTCAGTTGCTGCTGCCAGGCCACCTGGCACTCCAGCGCTTCCTCACGCGTGGCGAATGCAGTGCCACGGCGTTCTCCATTGACCAGCACCACCCAGCAGATGCGTTTACCCAGTGCCTGCAACGTGGCCGGCACACCTGAGCCAATCATCACGGCTACATCGACTCGGCTATTCATCATCCCCTCCGGAATTAATTAGCCACCTAACGATATTGCCATGATACGCCTGTCGCCAGCGAGGTAACAGCGCTCCCCGGTACATCAGTGTTACGTACAAGGCAACAAAACCGACTGCCCGCAAGAAACGCAAAAAGCCCCAGGGATCGCTCCGTGGGGCTGACACCGCGCGCGGGGGTTATACCTGGCGCTGGTGGCGGTCGAGCTGCTCGTGGCGCTCTTGGGCTTCGATGCAGTACTTGGTGGTCGGGCTGATCAGCAGACGCTTCAGGCCAATCGGCTCACCACTATCATCGCACCAGCCGAAGCTCTCGTCGGAGATCCGTTCCAGGGCCATTTCCAGCTGAGGCAGCGAGCGCTGGTCGCGGTCGATTGCATTGACCAGCCAGCTCCGCTCTTCTTCAACCGAGGCCACGTCGGCAGGGTCGGACGGGGTGTCCAGGCCTTCGATGGTGGTGCGGCTGAGCTCGATGCGTGCATGGGTTTCGACTTTCATCGCCTGCAGCAGCTCTGTGAAGAAGGCCAGCTGTTCAGCGTTCATGTAGTCATCGGCCGACATGGCCAGCAACTGTTCCTTGGTCATCGATTTCTCTATGAAAAAATGTGCATTTGGGCGATTCATGTGCCGCCGACGCCTTGGCATCGGCCGCGGAATTCTTCAAGCGCCAACCGGCACTCTTTTACAGGGGGCGGCAGTCTAAGGTGCCACGTCGCGTGGAGCAACTGCAAATGGGTGCGAATTTGCTTCCGATGCTTACAATCCGCTGGTCGGTGCCTTCAATGCAACTCCGTTGCCTCCAGCATACTGAGAATCTGACGCTGACGCTGACGCTGGCTCTTGATCTTGATCTTGATCTTGATCTTGATCTTGATCTTCGCGACTTCAGGAGGCCGAGCGGAGGGATTGCGGAGGGAGGTGACGGGCATGG
>NZ_JBNNVS010000067.1:0-16955 GCF_050280665.1 Pseudomonas sp. NPDC089547
CGCCGCGCTCAAGGTTCAGTTGCAGGATCTGCGCAAACGGCACGGTACGGCGAAACGCCGCGTCAGAGGGGTACCAGCGATCGATCAGGATAATCGGCGCCATGCGTTGCCACAGCCAGGCGCTGACCATCAAGCTGAACAAGGATGTGCCGATTGCCGATATCGAAGGCATGATCAGCCAGCACAACCCTTGGGTGAAGCTGGTGCCGAACCAGCGTGAAATCAGCATGCAGGAACTGTCCCCGACCAAGGTCACCGGCACCCTGAACATCCCGGTTGGCCGCCTGCGCAAGCTGAACATGGGTTCGCAGTACCTGGGCGCGTTCACCGTGGGCGACCAGCTGCTGTGGGGCGCGGCCGAACCGCTGCGCCGCATGCTGCGGATTCTGCTGGAGCGTTGATCGTTCTGGTTTGACTGAAAACCCGTGCTGGCTACAGCGCGGGTTTTTTTATGCCCGCGAACATTCCTCGGCATTCGCGCAATCCCTGTAGGAGCGGCCTTGTGTCGCGACGGGGCGCGCAGCGGCCCTGAAGTCTCAGCCCCAGCACAGATTGCCGGGGCTGCTATGCAGCCCATCGCGACACAAGGCCGCTCAGAGACCGCGTTCAGTTCTGGACTTTTGTTTTGTAACAGCACCCCGGCACAGTGGCAAAATGCCTAGATTAACGAGAAGTATTCTCATTATACTCGGCCTCCCCAGTTTGCCTGAGCATAGGAAAGTGCTGACGTGCTGGAACAACTCTTCAACGAACACGCCTCCGCCTTGCACCGCTACCTGCTGCGCAAGAACTGCACGCCATCCCTGGCTGCGGACATCGTCCAGGAAACCTTCCTGCGGCTGGCGCAGATGGACGGGGTAGAGCGGTTACTCGCCACCCCGGCCTACCTGTTCCGCGTTGGCCACAACCTGATGATCGACCATCATCGCCGTTATGGCAGCAAGCGCTACGAAGCGGAGCCTGCGAGTATCTTCGATGGCCTGATCGATGAGGCCAGTTCGCCAGAGGACCAGGCCCTGGGTGCCCTGGAACTGGAGCGCCTGCACGCGACGCTGGAGCTGTTGCCAGAGCGCACCCGTAATGTGTTTCTGCTGTGCCGGGTAGAAGGCATGACGCACAAAGAGGCCGCCGAGTATTTACGGATTTCCACCAGCTCTGTACAAAAACACCTGGCCAGCGCGCTGGCCAGGATTGGCCGAGGGCTTGAGCCTGACCATTAGGGCAGGCGATGGCGCTGACCTGGCCGGATTAACAGAAAAACACCAACAGGCAGCAAACACCGCACCGTGAACCCCACTGAACCTGTTGACCCGATCGAGCGCAAGGCCGCCGATTGGGTCATGAAACACCGTCAAGGTCGCCTCGGCCCCGCCGAGCAGGCGGCCTATCGGCGTTGGCTGGAAGCTGACCCCCGGCATGCTGCGGTCGCCCAGCGCCTTGACCGCGCCTGGCAGGTCAGTGCGGCGCTGCGCCAGGGGTATGTGCGGCCCCCGCGCCCGGCCCGCGCCGCCGGGCCGCTGGGCTGGTTGCAGGCCGCATGGCAGCGACCGTGGGCCAGCGGTGGCGCACTCAGCGGGCTGGCGATGGCTTGTTGGTTGTGGGTGGTTCCGCCGTTCTGGGTGCAAGGTTTGGGTGCCGATTACCAGACCGGTTACGGCGAGGTGCGCCACGTGACCCTTGATGACGGCAGCCAGCTTGAGCTCGGCAGCCGCAGCATTCTCAGCGTTGCCTATGACGGCCAGCGCCGCACGGTGCGTCTGAAACGGGGCGAAGCGATTTTCAGCCCGGCGCCGATGGGCGAAACCGAACCGCGTCCCTTTACGGTCAGTACGCCGGGGGCAAACATTACCGCACGCGGTACCCGTTACCTGGTCGGCGTCGATAAGGATGATCGCTCCGGTTGGGTGGGCGTGCTGCAACACACAGTCGAAATCAACCTGGTCTCCCACGGTCTGGACGACGCCTCCGCCTCCGCTGTGCTGCAAGAAGGCGACAGCTTGCGCTTTGGTCCCCACACAGGCCTCAAGCCGCTGGAGGTATCCCCCGAAGAGCTGGCCAGCTGGCAACAGGGCAGGGTGGTGCTGCGCCAGCAGACGCTAGCCCAGGCAGTCGAGCAGCTGGGCCGCTATCGTGCCGGGCTGACGCTGGTGCGCGGCGATGCGCTGCGGCGCCTTCCGGTGAATGCCGTGGCACGGGTCGATCACGTCGATGACGCGCTCAAGCAGCTGGCCAGGCAAGCGCACGCCCGGGTATTGGAACTCCCCGGCGTGTTGTTAATTTACTGATCTAAAAAATTCTATTTATAGAACAATTCGCTCTACTGCGTTTTCAGGCTTCGCACGTTACTGAATGCAAATAACTCTTATTTGTCTTTAGCTAGGGTGCTTGGAAACAATGTCAAAGGGAGCTTCAGGGCGTTTCGCCCCACAACGCGGCAAGCTGAGCCTGGGAATTCAGCTGGCCCTGTTGACCTGCTGCGGCGCTGCGTCGGTACTGCCGGCCATGGCCGCCACCGACCCGGCTGCTGCCACCAGCAGCCAGGCCGGCCAGTACCACCAGTTCGATGTGAAGGGCGGGGCACTGGAAGATGCCATGTTGCAGCTGGCGCGCCAGGCGGGCGCCGAGCTCTATCTGACCGGTGATGCCTTCGCCGGCCTGTACGCCAACCCGGTGCAGGGCCGCTACTCGCTGGACGGCGCACTGCGCCAACTGCTCAGCGGCCTGCCGGTCAGCTTCAGCCTCAGCGGCGGCGCCGAGCGCCCGGTGATCCACCTGCAATCGGCCGCCAGCGCCGGTACCGATGACCTGCACCCGACCTACGTGTACAGCCAGCGTGACGGCCGCTCGCGGGACGAGAAGGGCTACAGCGACATCTACGACCAGGACATTTCGACCGTCTACGCCGGCAAGGAGCAGATCGAACGTTACAAGGGCGCAGCCCCTGCCGACGTGTTCAAGGGCATGCTCAACGTCTACAGCGGCGACGCCCGCAACAGCGGTGCACTGGACCCGAACGTGCGTGGCATCCAGGGCCCTGGCCGGGTGCCGCTGACCATCGACGGCACCGAGCAGGCACTGACCGTTTACCGCGGCTACATGGGTGCCAACAACCGCAACTACATCGACCCCAACCTGATCGGTTCGATCAAGGTGATCAAAGGGCCGAACCTGGAGCGCAACGTCTACAGCGGCGTTGGCGGGGCGGTGGTGGCCAACACCCTGAGCGTCGATGACATTCTGAAGGAAGGCGAAGAATTCGGCGGCGAGTTCAAGATCGAGGGCAGCAACAACTCGGTGTCGCCGCGGCTGCCCACCCTGTTGACCGGGCAGATGCCCAGCGCCGATTACCAGTACTTCCCGATCAATTCCTATTACGATCCGTCGCTGTATAAGCACCCGCGCACCAGTAGCAGTAACGACTTGTTGTCGAGCGACGACAAGGCTTATCGACTGGCACTGGGTACCCGTCAGGAGCATTTCGACCTGATGGGCGCCTATGCGTATCGGGAAAAAGGCAACCACTACGCCGGCAAGAAAAAGAGCAGTTATTACTCCAGTGGCGAACTGGTCGACGGCAAGTGGGACTATGTGCCGAACCTTGCCCGTATCTACAAACCCGGCGACGAAGTACCTAACAGTTCCAGCAAGATGGAGTCGTGGCTGGCCAAGGCCACCTGGAAAATCGACGAAGGCCAGAGCCTGGAGTTCGGTTACCGCGCCACCGATTCGTTGTATGGCGAGATTCTGCCCTCGCGCATTTCCTTCTTCACCCCGGGCAGTACTTACGATGCCGCGAACTATGGTGTGCCGCAGTGGCCGCTGAGCCACGTGGACAGCAAGGCCTATAACGTCGAGTACAAGCTGAACCCCGAAGACAACCGCTGGGTCGACTTCTATTCGAACCTGTGGATGACCCGAACCCTCAGCGATACCTACAGCGCAGGCGGTGTGCCTAACGAAACCACCTCGCAGAACCCTGAGTTTCGCAACACCGCCGTGGCCAATGCCAAGCACGATCGCGCCGGCCTGACCGTCAGCAACAAGTTGAAGTTACTGGATAGCCTTGATCTGACGCTGGGTGGTAGCTATCAGCATGAAAAACTCAGTTCGGGTGACAGTGTGCACGACCTGGCCAACGGAGCGACGCGACTGTTCCCGAGGGCCGGGCGGCGCGAGGAGCAGGAGTACAACTTCAATTTCGATTGGCAGCCGGTTTCGTTTGCGCGCTTCACTGCCGGTGGCCGTTACTCCTCGTATTGGTCTTACGATGATTTTCTCAAAGGCCAGCAACGTGACACGGGGGTGACTACCCAGAATGTCCAGAGTGGCAAGCGGGTCGGGTACACCACGCGCAAGACGTTGTCGCAGGAAGAGTGGCGTGCAGCCGTGGACGAAAAGATTCAGAACATGCAGCTGTTTTGGGACATTTTCGGTGCCACTGAAGCTGAGCGCCAGGCCGATATTGAGTCATTTGAACGTTCGACCCCGTACGAAATGGATACGGAGCAAAGCCAACACTGGGCCCATGACGGCAAAGGAAAGTATCAGCGCAGTAACAACCCATGCATCGCGGCGGCGGCGGCGGGCGAGAATGTAGTGCAGTGCTTCCACGAGACTTATGATGGCTCAGCAAACGTCGTCGACAGTGAAGGTAATCTGGTTAACCAACAGGTCGACACATCGGTAAAGCATCGCAGGGACCAAGGCTGGGTGCCCAACCTTTCCGCCACGTTCTACACCTCGGAAAACGGTCGATTCTATTTGCGTTATAGCGAGGCAATCCGTTATCCGAGCATGTTCGAAAGCACTGTGGGTTTTTCTGCGTCACTGACGCCATGGGACCTGGAGCCCGAGCATGCGCATAACTACGAAGTGGCGTATATCCATAATCTGAGTGGCGTGCTGGGCAGCGAACAGGCAGACGTCAAACTTACCTACTATCACAACACGACCGACAACGTCATCGAGCGAAGCCCCCAGTTGGTGTTTTCCAATGTCGAAAAACAAACGACATCGGGTATCGAGTTGCAAGGCCGGTACGACAGTGGCCGTTTCTTCACTGACGTGAGCGTCGCCCATGTGTTGAAGAATAAGGTGTGCGACGAGAACTCGGCAATGCAACTGGACCCGAGCGGTAGTACGCCCGACTGTGTGGATGACGGCTTCCTCGGCGGTTACCTGGTGGGAATGGCCATGCCTGAGTGGTCGGCCAACCTCGGCATCGGTGCGCGCTTCCTGGACCGTCGCCTTGAAGTTGGCGGGCGGGTTATCTACTACAAGGGCCATGACAGCAAGTTTCACAGTAACTACGCCGGTAATCCCATGGTGTCGTACTACCTCAATACACCGTTGTCCTGGGATGACATTGTTACCTATGACGCTTATGTCAATTACAAGCTGACTGACGATGTGAATGTCGAGTTGGTTGGCACCAACCTGGGCAACCTCTATTACCTGGATCCCCTGACGCGCTCGGCAATGCCAGCGCCGGGGCGAACGTTGAAAATCGGTCTGACTGCAAACTTCTGAGGTGAATTGACTATGGGTGGATGAAGACTGCCAGTGTTCGGATGTGCTCGTGTTTTGGAAACTATTAACTTATCAAAGGATCATGAAATGAAAGCGTTCCAAGTTTCTGTAGTTGCCGTTGCCCTGCTGGGTCTTGCCGGTGTTGCGCAGGCCGATAGTGCTTCCGGGCAAAGCTACACCGGTACCATTGTGGTATCTGGTGCGAGCGGAAACACCCCGAATCACGGCAGCCAGGCAGGTGCGCCTGCTGTGGGCGTACTGGCATTCTATGGTGGCGCTAAGGTGGGCTTCAGCGGCCTGAAGGGCATGGTGCCCGCCGACACCAATGGTGTGACCACGATTACGCCGGCAATGATGCCAGCTTCTCACTCCGCGCTTGGCAACTTCGATTTCAAGCAGGTTTCCACTCAGCAGGTGTACTTCGGCGAGTGGTCGCAGAACGGCACCAACAATGATCCGACCCGTGTTGTCTACTACTCCGGTGATACCACCGGACGCGTACTGCCAACCACCAATGTCAGCTATGCGGTCCAGGGTATCAGCAACTACTCCGGCGCCAACCTGCTGTCGGGTGATCTGACCGCTACCTTTGGCGCTGCGGCTCCAACCCTCACGGGTGACTTGGCTAACGGTTCTCTGAAAGTCCGGCTGGCGGCCAACATCGACAAGTCGACGGCAGCCTTCTCGGGCGCCGCTCGCGCCCTCAATCCGACCACCAATGCTCAGCTTGCGACCGGCACTACCCAAGGTAGCTTCTTCGGGGCTGGCGCTACTGCTTCCCTGGCCGGCATCGCCAAGTTCGATAACCGCAACTACGACACCGCATTCGGTGGCGTGAAGAACTAAGCCGACCCGCTTGATGCTGGTCTGTTAAGTGCATCAGGGCCGCTTTGCGGCCCTGATTGCTGCTATTTCAAGGCACCCCGAGAGCCGAGCAATGCCCCAGCCTTCACGCCTGCATTACCTGCTGCTGCTTTATCTCCCGCTTTCTTTCCCCTCCATCGTCCAGGCTGACCAAGACACCAACCTGCGCCTGAACCAGAGTATCGAGTACCGCGCCAACCGCCAGGAGCGCGAGCTGCTCAAGGACGAAATTGCCGGCACCACGCTGGTCATCGATGGCCAGACCTACCGGGTAGAAAACAACCTCGACGACCTGGGCCGCGCCCTCTATGTTTCGGTGCAGCGCCAGCAATGGGCCGACGTGAACGCCTTCCGCGCCCGCTACGTCGCGCTGGCAGGCCACGACCCCATGCTGCTGGCCTACGCCGATGGCGCACTGGCCCGCTCGCGCGGCGACCTGGATCAAGCCGAGGCGCACTACCGCCAGTTGCTGGCATTGCAGGGCGACTTCCTGCCCGGCCAGCTGGAACTGGCCCGGGTACTGTTCGAAAACCGCAAGGACCGCGAATCCACCGACGCCTTCCGCCAGATCAGCCAGAGCCTGGGGCCGGCAGATGCGCGCAACCAGGGCCTGGCCAACACCGTCGACAGCTTCATCGAGGCGCTGGACCATCGCGAAAGCTGGCAAGGTTCGCTGGCCATCGGCCCGACCTGGAACGACAACCTCAACCAGACCTCGGAAAGCACCACCCACTACCGCCTGGAAACCAGTGACGGGGTTTACCTGGTCGAGCGCAAGATGCCCAAGGCGGTGTCGGCGCACGGCATCGACTACGAAGCTACATTGAACAAGCGCGTTGCGCTGTCTGGCCACCATGGCGTGTTTGGCCGGGCGCTGGCCTACGGGCAGGCCTACGACAAAGAAAGCAAGTACAACGAAGACACCTTCATCGGCAACGCCGGCTACAGCTACCAGGACGGGCGCAACCAGTACAGCCTGGGCCCGCAATTCGAATACAACCGCATCGGCAGCGACCCGATGTACTCGGCGTGGGGCCTGCGCGGTGAGTGGATGCACAATCTTTCAGCTACCCGCATGCTCAAGCTGGAAGGCGAATACAAGGATATGGCTTACCGCCGCCAGGCTGCCGATACCTATGACGGCAGCGCCGCCTCGGTTTACGCGACCTTGTGGCAGGCGCTGCCGCAGCAGTGGGTGCTGTTCGGTGGTTTCGACCTTACCGACCGCAACACCCGCGACGCCACCGAGGCCTACTTCCAGCGTGGCCTGCGCCTGGGCGTGGCCAAGGACTTCGACATCGGCCTGAGCACCGTGCTGTTCGCCTCCTGGCGTACCCGGCAGTACGACGCCTACAGCGCCTTGCTCGACGACCGGCGTCATGAAGAAGAGCAGGGCTATACCTTTATCGTCAGGGCCCCGGCGCTGGCCTTCCACGACCTGGTGCCAAGTCTGACCTTCAAGTACAACAAGGTGAACAGCAACGTTGACTGGCTTTACAGCTGGGAGCGCAATAGCGTCAGCCTGAAGCTGGAAAAACAGTTCTAGCCGAACATACGCGGTCAACTGTAGGAGCGGCCTTGTGTCGCGATAGGGCTGCGAAGCAGCCCCGGCGATTTTGACTGCGAAGCTGAAATCCTGGGGCCGCTTCGCAGCCCTATCGCGACACAAGGCCGCTCCTACAGTTGACCGCGTATGCCTTCAATGTGGAGTCGTACTCACAGCAGGTGACATTGGCCTCCCCCGACCAATGCGAGTAAAGTGCCGCTCCCGTTTCGCCTGAGGCAGCCCGCAGCATGAACCCTACATTCGATATCGCCGTCGTCGGCGCCACCGGCAGCGTCGGTGAAACCCTGGTACAGGTGCTCGAAGAGCTGGCGTTCCCGGTCGGCACCTTGCACCTGCTGGCCAGCATGGAGTCAGCAGGCAGCAGCGTGATGTTCGCCGGCAAGAAGCTCAAGGTGCGTGAAGTCGACAGCTTCGACTTCGCCCAGGTCAAGCTGGCCTTCTTCGCCACCGGCGCCGCCGTCAGCCGCAGCTTTGCCAGCAAGGCGCTGCAGGCCGGCTGCACGGTCATCGACCTGTCCGGAGGCCTGGACGATGCCCTGGCCCTGGTGCCGGAAGCCAACGCCGAGCGCCTGGCCGGCCTGGCGCTGCCGGCACGCATTGTCAGCCCATGCTCGGCCGCGGTCGCCCTGGCTGTTGCGCTGGCACCACTCAAGGGCCTGCTGGACATCGAGCGGGTGCAGGTGATGGCGTCGCTGGCAGTGTCTGCGCAAGGCCGCGAAGCGGTCAGCGAACTGGCCCGGCAAACCGCCGAGCTGCTCAATGCCCGGCCGCTGGAGCCGCGCTTCTTCGACCGCCAGGTGGCATTCAACCTGCTGGCCCAGGTCGGTGCTGCCGACGAGCAGGGCCATACTGCGCTGGAGCGCCGCCTGGTCAGCGAGCTGCGCGTGCTGCTGGGCCTGCCTGAACTGAAGATTTCCGTGAGCTGCGTTCAAGTCCCGGTGTTTTTCGGCGATAGCTTCAGTGTGGCCGTGCAAAGCCGCTGCCCGGTCGACCTGGCAGCGGTCAACCAGGCCCTGGACGCAGCCGACAGCGTCGAGTTGGTGGAAAACGACGATTATCCGACCCCGGTTGGTGACGCAGTGGGCCAAGACGTGGTCTATGTTGGTCGTGTACGTCACGGTGTTGATGAAGACCAGCAGCTCAACCTTTGGCTGACCACGGACAACGTGCGCAAAGGCGCCGCGCTCAACGCCGTGCAAGTGGCACAATTGTTGATTAAACACATGCCGTAAAAGATACTGGCGAGCACTTTTGTCCTGCTCTGCTTGCAGGTTTCGGGACGATTCATACAAGGGAAGAGGTCATGCTTCGAATTCGCAAACTGGTTCTGGCCATGGCTGCAGCATCGGCGCTGTCGTCTGGCATGGCGAATGCGCTGGGCCTGGGGGAGCTGACCTTGAAGTCGGCACAGAATCAGCCGCTGGACGCCGAGATCGAATTGCTCGACGTGCGCGACCTCAAGGCCGCCGAAGTGGCGCCAAGCCTGGCGCCGCCAGAAGAGTTCAGCAAGGCCGGGGTGGCGTTTCCGACCTACCTCGAAGACCTGACCTTCACACCGGTGATCAACCCCAACGGCAAGAGCGTGCTGCGGGTTACCTCCAGCCAGCCGCTGCCGGGGCCAGTGGTCAAGTTCCTGGTCCAGGTGATGTGGCCGCAGGGCCGCCTGCTGCGTGACTACAGCGTGCTGCTCGACCAGGCCAAGGCCCAGGGTGACAAGCCGGCGGCGGGCAATGTTGCGCCGGCGGTCACCGGCGCCAGCAACTACACCACCCAGCGTCGCGACACCCTGTGGCAAATTGCTGCGCGCAACACCCAGGGTGGCTCGATCCAGCAGACCATGATCGCAATCCAGGCGCTGAACCCGGATGCCTTCATTGGCAATAACATCAACCAGCTGAAGGTTGGCCAGGTGCTGCGCCTGCCCGACCAGCAGCAGATCCAGAACATTCCGCAGGGCGAGGCGAACAGCGAGGTGGCCGAGCAGTATGCCGCCTGGCGTGAAGGCCGCCGGCTGGGCCCGCGTGCGCGCCAGCTCGACGCTACCCGCCGTGGCGCCGCCGAGGCGGCACCGGCACGTATTGCCCAAGGCGACAACCTGCGCCTGGTCAGCCCGGGCAGCCAGGCGGGTGCCGGCCAGGCCAAGGTGCTCAATGACAAGCTGGCTGTGGCCCAGGAAAGCCTGGATACCAGCCGCCGTGACAACGAAGAACTGAAAAGCCGCATGACCGACCTGCAGAGCCAGCTGGACAAGCTGCAGCGTCTGATCGACCTCAAGAATGACCAACTGGCCCGTCTTCAGGCCCAGGGTGTGGCCGCCCCGGCAGCGGCTGCCGCTACGCCGGCCCCGCCAGCGACGGCTGCACAGCCGGCGGTCAAGCCCGCACCTGCTGCCGTCGATACCGCGCCCAAGCCGGTGCCGGCCGCCAAGCCTGCGCCAGTGGCCCAAACGCAAAGTGTCGTCGACCAAGTCATGGGCAACCCGCTGCTGCTTGGGTTGATTGCCGGCAGTGCATTCCTTGTGCTGTTGCTTCTGTTGCTGCTGCTGGCGCGCAAACGCAAGGCCCAGCAAGAAGCTGAAAAGCACCTGCGCATGGCGCGGGCGCTGGAAGAAGAACAAGGCACAAGCTTCGACACCGATACCGAAAGCCTCGACGGCGTGGAAGTTTCGGAGCCGAGCGTGACCTTGTCGCCAGCCGTGGTCGCCGCTTCGGCTGCCGCTGCCGTTGCTGCGGAGAAAGTGGCTGAGCCAACCGCCGAAGCGGCGCCAGTGCCTGGGCCGCAAGCCGACCCGCATGCCGCGCTGCTGGCGGAAGTCGACCAATGCCTGGCCGAAGGGCGGCTGAACCGTGCTACCGATCTGCTGGAGCCCGCTGTGGCCGCTGCGCCGGAGCGTGATGACCTGCGCCTGAAGCTGATGGACGTGTACGCCCGCCAGGGTGATCAAAGTGCGTTCGCCGAGCAAGAACGCAAGCTGCCGGCCAGCGAACAGAACACGGCGGAAGTAGAAGGGCTGAAAGAGCGTTACCCTGCCATGCTCGGCCTGGCCGCGGCTGGCCTGGGTGCGGCGGCGCTGGCCGCCGAGATGGATGAACAGTACGTGCAGGAGCTGCTGCAGGACGAGCCCGAGGCGCCCGTGGTTGCCGACGTGGTGCCTGAGGAAGTGCCTGAATTCGAGCCGCAGGTGGAGCCAGAGCCCGAGGTTGTCGGGCAAGCGGAGCCTGAGGCCATCTTCGAGCCTGAAGCGGACCTGGATGCCTTCGACGACGTGCCCACGCTCGATGTATCGGGCCTGGAAGAACACGGCCTCGATGAACAGGGCCTGGACAGTGCCTTCGACTTGAGCCTGGGTGAAGACCTGCCCGAAGAAGACCCGCTGGACGCGCCGGTGGTTCAAGAGCCTGTACCTGACGAGCTGGTGATCGCCGAGCCTGTGCTGGATGAGCCTGCATTCGAAGAGGCTCAGCCAGAAGAACAGCCGTTTGCCGTGGATGCCGAACTGCAAGCCGACGCCGACGCCGATTTCGAGGCCATGCTGGCCCAGGCCGAACCGCAGCCGGCTGTCGACCTGGATGATTTCGACCTCGATGTCAGTGAACCCGTTGCCCCTGCCGCCCCGGATGCACTGCAAGACGCCCCGGTGGATATCGCTGCCGAACTGGCCGCTTTCGACAGCGAGCCGGCATTCGACCCGGTCTCCGATTTCGACATGCCGTCGGACTTTGACCTGTCGTTGTCGCTGGAAGACGATTCGCCAGCAGCCAAAAGCTTCGCTTCGGAGCTGGACGACGTCAACGCCGAGCTGGACAAGTTGTCGCAGAGCCTGGAGTCGCCTTCGCTGGAGCCGCACTTCACCAGCGAAGACGCCGCTGAACAGCCGGAGCCTGAGCCGCTGGACGATCTGGACTTTGACTTCTTCTCCGGCAGTGACGAAGTGGCCACCAAGCTCGACCTGGCACGTGCCTACATCGACATGGGCGACAACCAGGGCGCGCGCGACATCCTGGATGAAGTGGTCAAGGACGGCGACGACGGCCAGCGTCAGGAAGCCGAGGACATGCTCTCCCGGCTGGTCTGATAGTGGCGGGGCCGGCCTCTTCGCGGGTGAACCCGCTCCCACAGGTTACTCACCAGGCCTGAAATCTGTGAGGTATCTGTGGGAGCGGTTTTACCCGCGAAGAGGGCCTCAAATGCACTGCACATCCAACGGCAGCCCTACAAGGCTGCCGTTGTCGTTATAATCCTCGCCATTTCGTACACCCCACAGGTTTCAAACGCTTGGACATCATCGACACCGCCACCACCGAATCCGCGGCCGAAGGCTATTCCCGTATCGCCCTGGGCGTGGAGTACAAGGGTGCCCGCTACCGCGGCTGGCAGCGCCAGGCCAGTGGCGTGCCCAGTGTCCAGCAGGCGCTGGAGCAGGCGCTGTCCAAGGTCGCCAACGAGCCGATTTCGGTGATCTGCGCCGGCCGCACCGATGCCGGCGTGCACGGCTGCGGCCAGATCGTGCACTTCGACACCCGCGCCGTGCGTGACGAGCGCGCCTGGACCATGGGCACCAACTTCAACCTGCCGCACGACATCAGTGTGGTGTGGTCGCGGCCGATGCCAGCCGACTTCCATGCCCGCTTCAAGGCGTGTGCGCGGCGTTACCGCTACGTCATCTACAACGACCCGATCCGCCCGGCGCACCTGGCCGAGGAAGTGACCTGGAACCACCGCCCGCTGGATGTCGAGCGCATGGCCGAAGCCGCGCAGTTCCTGCTTGGCACCCACGACTTCAGCGCCTTCCGCGCCAGCCAGTGCCAGGCCAAGTCGCCGGTCAAGCACATCTACCACCTGCGCGTTACCCGCCATGGCCAGATGATCGTGCTGGACGTGCGCGCCACCGCCTTCCTGCACCACATGGTTCGTAATATCGCCGGTGTGCTCATGGCCATCGGCGCCGGTGAACGTCCGGTTACCTGGGCGCGTGAAGTGCTGGAAGGGCGCGACCGCCGCGAAGCAGGTGTCACCGCCCATCCGTACGGGCTGTACCTGGTAAAGGTGGAGTATCCCGAGGAATATGCGCTGCCCCAGCGTTACATCGGCCCACACTTTTTGACCGGCTACGAGGCGTTGGCAGACTGACGGGCGAAAAGCCATTTGCTAACATCCGGCCTTTCACCGTACAACCAGGGTTCGCTGTCCATGAGCAATGTTCGCAGCAAGATCTGTGGGATTACCCGCATCGAAGACGCACTGGCCGCTGCCGAAGCGGGTGCCGATGCCATCGGCTTTGTCTTCTATGCCAAAAGCCCGAGGGCAGTGGACGTGCGCCAGGCGCGGGCGATCATTGCCGAGCTGCCACCGTTCGTGACCACGGTCGGGCTGTTCGTCAACGCCTCCCGCTGCGAGCTGAACGAGATCCTCGAAGTGGTTCCACTGGACCTGCTACAGTTCCACGGCGACGAAACCCCGCAGGACTGCGAAGGCTACCACCGCCCTTGGATCAAGGCCCTGCGTGTGCGCCCGGGCGACGACCTGGAGGCGGCCTGCCAGCTTTACGCAGGTGCCCGCGGCATACTGCTGGATACCTACGTGGCGGGCGTGCCCGGGGGAACCGGTGAGGCGTTCGACTGGTCACTGGTGCCGGCACACCTGAGCAAACCGGTCATCCTGGCGGGTGGGCTTTCGGCCGATAACGTCGGCCAGGCCATTGCCCAGGTACGGCCTTATGCGGTGGATGTGAGCGGTGGCGTCGAGCAGGCCAAGGGCATCAAGGATGCGGCGAAGATCGAAGCGTTCATGCGGGCGGTGAAACAGGCGTGAAGGCAGATGTGACGGCTGGCTGCGCGCCATCGTCCATAGCTTTCGCAGCCCTGCGGGGTAGCCGCCTGCACCTGTGGCGGCAGTACAACACATTAGCGGTGGAGCGGTGCGCTGGAAGCCCCGGCGGCCGGTCCATCATGGTTTTATAAAAGATTTTGAGCTCAAGGGCTGGGCAGGGCCGGCGACACCGGCCCCCGCCTGCCAATACTGGAGAAAGAAAGCATGAGCAACTGGTTAGTCGACAAACTGATCCCTTCGATCATGCGTTCCGAGGTGAAGAAGAGCTCGGTGCCTGAAGGCCTGTGGCACAAGTGCCCGGCTTGCGAGGCCGTGCTGTATCGTCCGGAGCTGGAAAAGACCCTGGATGTCTGCCCCAAGTGCAACCACCACATGCGCATCGGCGCACGTGCGCGTATCGACATCTTCCTTGACGCCGAAGGCCGTGCCGAACTGGGCGCCGAGCTGGAGCCGGTCGACCGCCTGAAGTTCCGCGACGGCAAGAAGTACAAGGACCGCCTGGTCGGCGCGCAGAAGCAGACCGGCGAAAAAGACGCCCTGATTTCCATGAGCGGCACCCTGATGGGCATGCCGATCGTGGTCAGCGCCTTCGAGTTCTCGTTCATGGGCGGCTCCATGGGCGCCATCGTCGGCGAGCGCTTCGTGCGCGCGGCCAACTACGCCCTGGAAAACCGCTGCCCGATGGTCTGCTTCTCCGCCTCGGGCGGTGCGCGCATGCAGGAAGCGCTGATCTCGCTGATGCAGATGGCCAAGACCTCGGCCGTGCTGGCGCGCCTGCGCGAAGAAGGCATTCCGTTCATCTCGGTGCTGACCGACCCTGTGTACGGTGGCGTTTCCGCCAGCCTGGCGATGCTCGGCGACGTGATCGTCGGTGAGCCAAAAGCCCTGATCGGCTTCGCCGGCCCGCGCGTGATCGAGCAGACCGTGCGCGAGAAGCTGCCAGAAGGCTTCCAGCGCAGCGAGTTCCTGCTGGAGCACGGTGCTATCGACCTGATCATCTCCCGTGGCGATCTGCGCCCGCGTCTGGCCCGCCTGCTGGCGCAGATGACCGGCCAGGAAACGCCGGAGCAAGCGCGTGAGGCGGCAGCCGTCGCGTGATGAAACAACGATCCCTGGGCGAATGGCTCGCCTACCTCGAGCAGTTGCACCCCTCGGCCATCGACATGGGCCTGGAGCGGTCGCAGAAGGTGCTTGCCCGGCTGGCGCTGGGCAAGCTGGCGCCACGCGTAGTGACGGTAACCGGCACCAATGGCAAAGGTTCGACCTGCGCCTTCGTGGCCTCGCTGCTACGTGCCCAGGGGCTCAAGGTCGGTGTGTACAGCTCGCCGCACCTGTTGCGTTACAACGAGCGGGTGCTGATCGATGGCCAGGAGGCCAGCGATGAGCGCCTGTGCGAAGCCTTCGCCGCCGTCGAGGCGGCGCGGGGCGGGATTTCCCTGACCTACTTCGAGATGGGCACGCTGGCCGCGTTCTGGTTGTTCTACCAGTCGCAGCTGGATGCCGTGGTGCTGGAAGTGGGCCTTGGTGGCCGTCTGGACACCGTGAACGTGGTGGATGCCGACCTGGCCCTGGTGACCAGCATCGGCGTCGACCATGTCGATTACCTGGGTGATACCCGTGAGTTGGTGGCGTTCGAGAAGGCCGGCATCTTCCGTCAGGGCAAGCCGGCCCTGTGCGGCGACCTGGATCCGCCACAGCCGTTGCTGGACAAGGCCGCCGAACTGGCTGCGCCGCTGTTCCTGCGTGGTCGTGATTTCGACCTGGCCACTGCCGATGGCGCCTGGAGCTGGTGGGGTACCGCGGCAGATGGCGCTCAGGTAGCGCTGCGTGACTTGCCATTGCTCGACCTGCCCATGGAGAACGCTGCGCTGGCCCTGCAGGCTTACCTGCTGATGGGCCTGCCCTGGGATGCCGTGCAGGTGCGCCAGGCGTTGCTGGCTACCCGTATCACCGGCCGGCTCGATCGCCGTGTGCTGCACTGGCAGGGCAAGCCGGTCGAGCTGCTGCTGGATGTGGGGCATAACCCCCATGCAGCGGAGTATCTGGCCCGACGCCTGGCGGCCCGCCCGCTCAAGGGGCGCCGTCTGGCAGTGTTTGGCCTGCTTGTCGACAAGGATCTGGACGGCGTTGTCGCGCCGCTGAAGGGCCTGGTCGAGGACTGGGCCGTAACGCCGCTGGATACGCCACGCAGCCGCCCGGCTGCGGAACTGGCAGCGGCCTTGACGAACCTCGGCGCTGCGGTGAAGTCTTATGCCAGCGTCGGCGCGGCCCTTGAAGGGCAATGCGCGCAGGCGACGGCGGATGACCAGATCCTGCTGTTTGGTTCGTTTTTCTGTGTTGCCCAGGCGCTGGAATGGCTGGAGCGGCACGCCCATGAGGGTGGAATAGATGGCAGTGCTGGATAAAGGAATGAAACAGCGCATGGTCGGTGCGCTGGTGCTGGTGGCGCTGGCGGTGATTTTCCTGCCCATGTTGTTCACTCGCGAGGACGAGATGCGCCAGGTGCACGTTGACGCCCCGCAGGCGCCGGCCATGCCAAGCTTGCCGGAAGTGAAAGTGGAGCCGGTCGCGGTACCGGAACCGCAGGCCATCCCGGAAGAGCCGCAGCAACCACCCGTGGCGGTTGACGAGTCCACGGCGCCGGCCAGTACGCCAAGCCAGCCAATCACCCCATCGCCGCAGACCCAGGCGCAGGTGCAGCCGGCCAAGCCGCAGGCGCCTGCACCCGCTCCAGCACCCAAGGTCGAGGCCAAGGCTGCTGCCACGCCAGCGCCGGCTGCGCCGTCGAAGATCGACGTCAATGGCCTGCCGGTCAGCTGGTCGATCCAGTTGGCCAGCCTGTCCAACCGGGCTGGTGCCGAGAAGCTGCAGCAAACCCTGCGTAGCCAGGGCTACAACGCCTATATCCGTTCGGCAGGCGGGATGAACCGGGTGTATGTCGGGCCGCTGATCGAGCGGGCCGAGGCGGAGCGCACCCGCGACGCCATCAACCGCCAGAACAGCCTCAAGGGCTTTGTGGTGCGCTTCCAGCCTGAGCGCAGCTGATATCCTCGGGGCGGCTTTGCCGCCCATTCGCGGGTAAACCCGCTTGTATGGTAGGACTTGAAGGGAGGAGGAGGGTCATAACTCGCTTCTGACTGTTCGCGCAGTACAGACCGTGGGAGAA
>NZ_JBNNVS010000068.1:0-16905 GCF_050280665.1 Pseudomonas sp. NPDC089547
GATGATGATTGACTGAAGGATGTGCGTGGCTGTGGAGTTTTTGGGGCTGCTTTGCAGCCCATCGCGACGCAAGGCCGCTCCTACAGGGGATCGCGGTCCCTTGTAGGAGCGGCCTTGTGTCGCGAAAGGGGCGCAAAGCGCCCCCGGCAATCTCAAGCCTTGCTCAGGGCCTGGGCAGCCGCCAACACGGCATCCACATGCCCGGGCACCTTCACTGCACGCCATTCCTGACGCAGCACACCGTCCTTGTCGATCAGGAAGGTGCTGCGGTCAACGCCCATGTATTCCTTGCCGTACAGCTTCTTAAGCTTGATGACGTCGAACAGCTGGCACAGGGCCTCGTCCTTGTCGCTGATCAGCTCGAACGGGAAGCCTTGCTTGGCCTTGAAGTTCTCGTGCGACTTGATGCCGTCACGCGATACGCCGAACACCACGGTGTTGGCGGCGGCAAAGGCGTCATGCTGGTCACGGAAGCCCTGGCCCTCGGTGGTGCAGCCCGGGGTGCTGTCCTTCGGGTAGAAGTACACCACCACCTGCTGGCCCTTGAGCTCGGCCAGGCTGACGGTTTGCCCGCTGGTGGCCTGGGCCTGGAAGTCGGCGACGGGTTGGTCGAGTGCTACAGCCATGGTGGTTTCCTTACATGGGGTTCTGTGGGCGCCAAGGCTCGATCAGCGCGTCCAGGTTCAGGGCATCGGCAAAGTCCAGGAACTGGTCTCGCAACCAGCTGATCTGGGTGCCGGCCGGCAGGATCACGGTGAACTGGGCGTTGAGCATGCTGCTGCCGGTCTGCGGGGCCAGGTAGGTGTCGCAGGTCATGGCTTCCAGCTCGACGCGGTGGTCGAGGAAGAACTGGCACAGCTCGTTG
This sequence comes from Pseudomonas sp. NPDC089547, assembly GCF_050280665.1. Taxonomy (NCBI): domain Bacteria; kingdom Pseudomonadati; phylum Pseudomonadota; class Gammaproteobacteria; order Pseudomonadales; family Pseudomonadaceae; genus Pseudomonas; species Pseudomonas sp. NPDC089547. The sequence goes on from NZ_JBNNVS010000068.1 coordinate 866, forward strand.
ATGATGTCCGGGCGGTAGGCGGCGCTGACGTAGGCCACATACGGCAGGGCTTGCGGGCGTACTTCCTGGTCGGCGCTGCGCACCACGTCCAGGGTCAGGCCGTGCTTTTTGCCCAGGCCCGGCAAGGTGGACTCAAGGCGTGCAAGGGCGTCCCAGCTGCCGCCCACCTGCAGCACCAGGGCGCTGGTCTCGCCGTGGCGGCTCAGGCGCGAGGTGACCACCGCGCAGCGGTTCTCGAAGGCAGCGCGGCTGAGGACGTTGGCCAGTTCCATGGGGTTTGGGCCCAGGGCACTGATGACAAGGAATTGTTCGCGGACGGTGGGGGTGGACATGCAGCATTCCTAAAGCGATGAGCGGTCGGTACAGGACGGGCGAAAGCCTCCTGTCGGCAGGGCCCGGGGCTCGCATGCGAGGTCGTGGACGCTGGCGGGGAGCAAGGTCGACGGCCCGGCGGGCCGCGCTGCACCGATCAAAGCATCAAGGGTAGCGAAATAAGGCGCCGAGGGGAATGCTCCGCCCGCCTGCTTCGCTTGTGCAAGGCCGATGCCCCCAGTACCATTACGGCTCTCTTTTTCCGGCAGGAGCAGTTACATGATTGCGGGCAGTATGGTGGCATTGGTCACACCCATGGATGCACAAGGGCGTGTGGACTGGGGCAGCCTCGACAAACTTGTAGACTTCCACCTGGAAAACGGCACCCATGCGATCGTCGCTGTCGGCACCACCGGTGAGTCCGCCACGCTGGATGTCGAAGAACACATCCTGGTCATCAAGCACGTGGTCGAGCGCGTCAAGCGCAGCAGCCGCCGTGTTCCGGTCATCGCCGGTACCGGTGCCAACGCCACTGCCGAAGCCGTGCACCTGACCCAGAACGCCAAGAGCGCCGGTGCCGACGCCTGCCTGCTGGTGGTGCCGTACTACAACAAGCCGACGCAAGAAGGCCTGTACCAGCACTTCAAGCACATTGCCGAAGCCGTCGACATTCCGCAGATCCTCTATAACGTACCCGGCCGCACCTCCTGCGACATGCAGGCCGAGACCGTGATCCGCCTGTCGACCGTGCCTAACATCATCGGCATCAAGGAAGCCACCGGCGACCTGGTCCGTGCCAAGGCCATCCTCGATGGCGTCAGCAGCGACTTCATCGTCCTGTCCGGCGATGACCCGACTGCCGTCGAGCTGATCCTGATGGGCGGCAAGGGCAACATCTCTGTTACTGCCAACGTCGCCCCGCGCGAAATGGCCGATCTGTGCGAGGCCGCCCTTGAGGGCAATGCCGAGAAGGCCCGCGCAATCAACGAAAAACTCATGCCGCTGCACAAAGACCTGTTCTGCGAAGCCAACCCGATCCCGGTGAAATGGGCGCTCGTCGAAATGGGCCTGATGCAAAAGGGTATTCGCCTGCCACTGACCTGGCTGAGCGAAGGCTGTCACGAAAAAGTCCGTACTGCCTTGCGCCAGTCCGGCGTACTGGTTTAAGAGGAAGTACTCCGCATGAAGCGACTGGCTGGTCTTTCCGCCCTTGCCCTGATTATCTCCAGCACCAGTGGGTGTGGCTGGCTGTGGGGCGAAGATGGCTATTTCCGCGACCGCGGCAGCGACTACCTGCAGGCGCACCCGACCGCGCCGATGCAGCTGCCGCCGGACGCCAGCAACGTCAAGCGCCTTGATCCGCTGCTGCCAATCCCACGTAACGTCGCCGACGATCACGTCGCAGGCGAGTTCGAAGTGCCGCGCCCGCAACCGCTCACTGGCGGTGCTGCCCAGGTAACCGACTACAGCCTGCAGCGTAGCGGCAGCAGCCGTTGGGTGCTGGCCCAGCATTCGCCGGCCGAAGTGTGGCCAGTGGCCCGTCAGTTCTTCGAAGACAACGGCTTCCGCATTGCTGAAGAGCGCCCGCAGACCGGTGAATTCAACACCACCTGGCAGCGCTTCGACGAGCTGTCGGCATCGCTCGGTCAGCGCCTGGCCAGCACTGCCAGCAGCGGTGACAGCGAAGTGCGCGTACGTGTGCGCATGGAACCTGGCGTGCAGCGCAACACTTCCGAGGTGTATGTGGTCAGCGTCGAGCGCCCGGCCGGCAGCACTGCCGAGCCTGGTTTCCCGTCCACGTCCAGCAACACCGGCGCCGATGCCCTGCTGGTTGACGAAATGCTTGCCAGCATGAACCGCAGCGCCGAGAAGGGCGGTTCGGTGTCGCTGCTGGCCGCACGTGATTTCGACGCACCAAGCCGCGTCAGCCTGAGCGAAGACGGTAGCGGCAACCCTGTGCTGTACCTGGGTGCCGACCTGGACCGCGCCTGGTCTGGTGTGGGCCGTGCCCTGGAGCAGGGTGGCGAGTGGCGCGTCGAGGACATCAACCGCAGCCTGGGTCTGTACTACATCAACCTGTCTGAAAAACCTGACGACAAGCAGAACCAGCCTGGCTTCTTCAGCCGCATGTTCGGCAGCGAGCCAAGCAAGGAAGAGCGTGAAGCCCGTGCCGAGCGCTATCAGGTTCGCCTGAGCAAGGTGGGCGAGAGCGTGCAGGTCACGGTCGAGAAAAACATCAACACCGTGGCTCCGGCCGATGTCGCCCGCCGCGTGCTGAGCGCCATTCAGGACCACTTGGGCTAAGTGCGCTTCGCGGTACTCGGAAGCGGCAGCCAAGGGAACGGCACGCTGATCGCCAGTGGTGACACGTTCATCCTGGTCGATTGCGGGTTTTCCCTGCGCGAAACCGAGCGGCGCCTGGCGCTGCTCGGTGTGTCGGCAGCCCAGCTCAGTGCGGTACTGGTGACCCACGAACATGCCGACCACGTGCATGGGGTGGGCTTGCTGTCACGGCGCTACAATGTACCGGTCTACCTCAGCCAAGGGACTTTGCGCGGCATGCGCAAGCCGGTGGAGGTGGCCGGTTTTCTCGCTTGTGGCGAAAGCCTGCGCATCGGCAGCCTGGAAGTGACCGCAGCGCGGGTCGAGCACGACGCCTACGAGCCGTTGCAATACGTGATCAGCGATGGCCAGCGGCGCTTTGGCATGTTGACCGACCTGGGTTCGTACGACGCGCTGTTGCTGGAGCGTTACCAGGGCCTGGATGCACTGTTGATCGAGGCCAACCACTGCCGCGACCTGCTGGCACGCGGTCACTACCCGGCCTTTTTGAAGCAGCGGGTGGGTGGCATGCAAGGGCATTTGAACAATCACCAGGCTGCGCGCCTGGTACACGAGTTGGGCTGGAACAACCTGCAGCACCTGGTGCTGGCCCACCTCAGCAGCAAGAACAACCTGCCACACTTGGCCCGCCAGTGCTTCGTCGACACCCTTGGGTGCGACCCGGACTGGCTCCAGGTGGCGAATCAGGAACACGGGCTCGACTGGCGCGAAATCGCCTAGCCCAACACCTCAAGCAAGCGGAGCCCAATCATGGAAAAACGCGACGAACTCTACCGCGGCAAGGCCAAATCGGTTTACAAGACCGACGACGCCGACCGCTTGATCCTGCTGTTCCGTAACGACACCTCGGCGTTCGACGGCAAGCGCATCGAACAACTCGACCGCAAAGGCATGGTGAACAACAAGTTCAACGCCTTCATCATGCAGAAACTGGAAGAAGCCGGCGTGCCGACCCAGTTCGACAAGCTGCTGGGCGACAACGAGTGCCTGGTGAAGAAGCTGGACATGATCCCGGTCGAATGCGTAGTGCGTAATTACGCTGCCGGCAGCCTGGTCAAGCGCCTGGGCGTGGAGGAGGGCATCAAGCTGGAGCCGTCCACCTTCGAACTGTTCCTGAAGAACGACGAGAAGGGTGACCCCTTCATCAACGAATCCCACGTTGTTGCGTTCGGCTGGGGCACCGCCGAGCAGCTGGTCGAAATGAAAAAGCTGTCGCTGAAAGTCAACGAAGTGCTGAGCAAGCTGTTCGATGACGCCGGCCTGCTGCTGGTCGACTTCAAGCTGGAGTTCGGCGTATTCCACGGCCAGATCGTGCTGGGCGACGAGTTCAGCCCGGACGGCTGCCGCCTGTGGGACAAAGAAACCCGCAAGAAGATGGACAAGGACCGCTTCCGCCAGGGCCTGGGCGACGTGATCGAAGCCTACGAAGAAGTTGCCAAGCGCCTGGGCGTACCGCTGTAAGCGGCGCGTTCACGCAAGCGCCTGATACCACGCGATTTTTTTGAAAAAAAGATTTGCGTTTTACAAAAACGCTGGTAAGATGCGCGGCATTGGAGAGATGCCGGAGTGGTCGAACGGGACGGATTCGAAATCCGTTGTACTGGCAACAGTACCTAGGGTTCAAATCCCTATCTCTCCGCCATACAAGATCAAGCCCCTGGAAACGAAAGTTTCCAGGGGCTTTTTCGTTGTGGGCGCTAAGTGACTTACAACGAACAGGGCAGTTGCGCGGTTGTCATATCAAGAAACCGGGAGCTTCTCGAGCGGTTTGACTGTGAGTTCTACACCTAAGGCAATCATCAGTTTCTGAATAGTAGTGAAGCGGGTCTTGTCACCGCCCTTCAACGTTTTATAAAGAGACTCGCGATTGACGCCTGCGTCTTGCGCAAACTGGTTCACCCCTTTGGCTTTTGCCACTTCGCCCAAAGCATGCATCAGAGTCTGGGCGTCGTTTGCCTTCATCGCCTCTGCCAGAAATGCCGCGATGGTTTCCGGGCTGTCAAGAAACCGGGACGCTTCGAAGCGTGTTGTTTTGCTCAAGTCCAGGTCGAGGATTGGCATGTCTTCCGGCGTGAGTTTTTTGCTCATCGTTGTTTACCTCGTAACGCATCTAAAATTTCCTTTGCTCGCTTGATGGCTCTGCGTTGATCCGTTTTATCGCTACCGTAGAGCATCAGGTAGCGGATTGAGCCCGTACGAACGAAGTAGATCCGGTATCCGGGGCCGACGAACACGCGCATCTCACTCACGCCGTCGCCAACAGATTCGATATCCCCGAAGCTGCCGTTTTCTGCTCGGGCAATCCTCAAGGAGACAGCACCTCTGCCTATTGGATCTTTTAGGCCATCTAGCCAATCGTCAAATTCAGTCGTTGTGTCGATCTGATTCGGCATGCATTGAATGTAGCCTACTGGCTACTCCTTGTCGATGAGTAAACGGCCGAGAGGCCTGCTGCTCTGTAACCGGAGTGGGTTGCCCATTACGTAACGGGTGCATACGCCTGCAGCGATGTTCGGCTCCCATCGTCGGCTCTTGAATGGCTACGACGTGATGAGGCTAGGGCGCGAGCTCAGCGCTGGCAACGGATAGAGCGGGTTTGCCGGAAGTTTGGGAAATGGGCTACATGGCGGTGGAGAATGTCGTACTCCAACTGCCAACTTGAAGGCTCGGTCAGGCGAATCAGTGAAGCCCCGGGATACTTTACGTTTCCAGGGGCTGTTCCTCGCACCCTATTTTTTCATCATCCCCAACTCAGCATCATCCAGTAGCGCCTTGGCCATCGCACTCAGGTAGTGCGAAGCCCAGATCAGTTTCTGGTCGCCATCCATCAGGCCGGTGATGATCAGGTCGCGCACGTAGCCCATCAGCTCCGAGGCCTGCTCGCGGGCGTCCTGACAGGGGATGCCGGCTTCGATGCGGAACAGCGGGTGGGTGTTGTTTTCGCCTTGGTAGAAGCAGGTCTTGCCGACGGTGGTGGGTTCTCTGGTGTTGTTGGTGGGCATTGTTTTTATCTCCCTGGACGCTTGGTTGTCTGGGCTGGCCTCTTCGCGGGCTTGCCCGCTCCCACAGGTACGGTGCAGTGCTTGAAGGTTATGGAGTCCCTGTGGGAGCGGGCGCGCCCGCGAAGAGGCCGGGCCTGCTAATGCAAGGTGTAAGGCTCTGCAGGTAAATGCGGCCGCATCTGTAATTGCATCAAGGCCGACTCGACCAGACTCTGTACCGCCTCCATTTCATGGATCACGGCCTGCATCACGATCGAGCTGTGGGCAGTGGGCTTGAGTTGCACCGACTGGCGGGCCACGGACAGGGCGCAGAGTACGTACTCTGAGGACTGGACGAGGGTGTCTTGCAGTACTTGGGTTGAATCGAGGGAGTGGGGTGGATCGGGGACCATCTTGCGCATAAGTAACTCCAGAGTCAGTCGGGCTGCTACGGACTTGCTGTCAAACAAGAGGGGTGGCAGCGGTACGCGGGTTGACAGACCGAGGACTCCGGAGACTCGGCGCACACAAGGTGCCCCACGTACTGCCGCCATAACGGATGTACGTGCACGGAGAGTTGTCGGCCTGTCAAAGCCGGTCGTTGGATGGCAACGACAAGCCGAGACTAGAGCGCGACACAATACGTCGCAAGCGTTTGAGCGGTTTGGCAGTATGTTTGGGAAACGGCCTACAAGGAAGGGGACATTTCCGAGCTTTTTGTTGTAGGGCGGGGCCTTATCGCGAAAACCGGCAGATTTCGAGGGCATTTGACCCTGTGCGTTTAGTAACCGCTTCGCCTTGGACCGGCGGCGCAAAACGGTTGACGGATGCACCGGCATTCCCCAAAATTGCTCGCGAGGGCTCAATAAGAGCAGGGCTGATCCGGTTCATGGCGATATAGGCGGGTTAGTGTGGATTGTGCGAGTCGCCACTCGTACGGTAGCGGTAACCGGCAACAGTGGTTAGCTTCCGACCCCTTCCAGGTGTGTTTCTGGACGTGCTAAGCAAGCGCTTCGACTACCAGCCCTCATGATTTCCCGAAAGGCACCTATGGTGCCTTTTTTGCTTTCAGCGTACCGACCCTCGTGGCGTCGCGACCGCGATGCACTTTGTAGGCAGTGACTACCGAGTAATGATTGACGCCGCAATTATCGACTTGCGGCGATAGCACTGCACATCCCCTGGAACCACGCACTATCGCTAGCCGGTACCCATCTCTTGTTTGGTGAAATTCGCACAGGACCTGAGCGCCTGGGCTGATGATGGCAGCTACGAATGCAGGTACGTCCTCAATACGTTTGCAGCCCCATTTGGGTAGTTCGTGGGCATGTCCCGTCCATATGTGGTTTACACCAAATCCGCTGCTGTAACCAAAATGCTTACCCACTCGCAGGTAGATTTCGCCGCCGGGCAAGGACAGGTTACGACTGCTGTAGGGTTCTATTTGCCCGTAGCTAAGCGCCCCTGTGCTCGGGTGCGGCACACATTGGTCTTTATCCAGACTTGCGTAGTCCAGGATGGAGACAGGGGTGGGCAATACTGACAAAAAATCCTGATCCTTAGCTGTGGAGGCCCTCACAGTCGGTCTTGATCTGGCTGATATCGACCGAGACTAAGGGGCGCTCCACTCGCCTGCAATGGCTTAGCAAGGCTGTGCGCTGGATTCAGAAAAGGACTACGACTAGGCCAATGCAGATTAGCTCTAAGCTCGGTGCATGAGCTCGGAGCAGATCGGTCCCTTCGCAACATTTTGTCTTGAACTGCCAATGGCACCTTGCGCTACAATGCGCTCCTCTAATACGCCACTCACGCCCAGGCCATACGCCGTAATGATTACGCGCGCTGGGCGATGAACTCTTCCTGACATGGATTCGTTGGATGCTTTGCGCCGTACTGGTCTCCCCCTGCGCCCCTCGCTGGACGGCTGAATTGCCGTCTGCGGCCAGTGCTGCACCCTCTCTGAAAACCCCGCACAACGTCGAATGCTGCCGCCAACCCTTGGCTGCGGTACGCGGCTGTGCGCCCCACCGAAAATGGAGTGCTCCACTTGCGTAAGAAATTCGTCGCGTCCCTTCTGGCGGTCGCCATCGCCTCTACCACGGCCTGTGCACAGCTCGGGATCAGCAAAGAGCAAGCGGGCACCGTAATCGGTGGCCTGGCCGGTGTGGCCATCGGCTCGACCATGGGCAGTGGCAACGGCAAGATCGCCGCGGCCCTGATTGCAGGTGGCATCGGTGCCTACGTGGGCAACCGCATCGGCCACATGCTGGACGAGAAGGACCAGCAAGCCCTGGCGCTGCGCACCCAGGAAGTGTTGAGCCAGCAGACCACCGCCAGCGCCCAGCCGGTGACCTGGACATCCGACCACTCGGGCGCCACCGCGCAGATCGTGCCGGGCAAGGAATACACCCAGACCAAGAAGGTCGAGGTGAAGCGTGCACCGAAGATCCAGGCGGTGCCGTCGATGAAGCTGCTCAACGAACCGTACGTGACCATCAGCGACAACCTGAACGTGCGCGCCGCACCCAACCAGAACGGTGAAAAGGTCGGCAGCCTGAAAAACCACACAGAGTTCACAGCCGTTGGCTCCAGCGGTGACTGGATCCTGGTCGGTCGCAAGGGTGTAACCGTTGGCTATGTGCACAAGAACTACGTCGAACCCAAGGCGCAAGCCGTGGCCAAGCGCGTGACCCCGGCGGTGAACCTGGACGAGCTGGACGTTGCGGCCAGCAAGGAAACCCAGGGCTTCGACCTGGATTCGGTGCAGTCGCTGCCTACCGAAACGGTCGCTGCCGAAGCCGCCTGCCGCCCGGTCACGGTCAACCTGAAGTCGCAAAGCGGCAAGACCGAGCAAGAGCAGAACACCTTCTGCAAACAAGCCAACGGCACCTGGGAACTGATCTGAGGAACTCCATGAAAAAGCACGCGCTCGCGCTGGCCGTGATCGGCGCTTGTGGTCTGGTACCACAGGCGTTCGCCCACGAGCTGGCCTTTTCCAAGAAAGACAACATCAAGGTCGAAGTGCCTGGGGATGCCACCACCTGGTGCAAACCCCAGGTCGACCTGACCATCACCCGCCCGGCCTGGGATAACCAGGAGCTGCTGTCGGGCCTGCTGACCAAGCTGCCCTTCGTGTTCGCCAAGGACTGCTCGACGGCCAAGGTGAGCTGGAAGGCGGTCGATGCCAAGGGCAACCTGTACGCCAGCGGCTCGGGCAATGCCAGCAACCTGGGGCTGGTGACCCTGGCCGCTGCACCTGCCGCTGTCGCTGCTGCCCCTGCACCTGCTCCGGCTGCACCAGCAGCACAAGCAGCACCAGAGCCAGCGGAAGCCCCGGCGGCCGATGCTCCAGCCCCAGCGCCTGAGCCAGCTCCTGCGGTAGTTGAATCAGCACCCGCGAAAGTAGAAGCAGCTCCTGCTCCTGCTCCTGCTCCAGCGCCGGCCGTTGCCGCAGAGCCCGCACCAGCACAAGCACCAGCACCAGCAGCTGAAACCCCGGCCGCAGCACCTGTCGCTCCGCCCGTCGCGGCCCCTGCCGCCGCAGTAGCCGCAGCCCCCACCTCGGACTTCGGCCGTTCCGTGGTCCTGGAGAACCGCAACCTGATGCAGGTAACGGATGGTACCGGCTGCAAATGGGTACTCAGCCGCGAGATCATCAGCAACGGTGACACCCTGTCGTTCGGCACCACCCCGGCCATGCCGTGCCCGGCGTCCGGCTTTGGCGAAGGCAACTTCGAAAAAATCAGCTGGAAGGCCGTGGGTACCTACCGTGGCGATAACTGGAACCGCGTATACGTTCACCCGAGCGGCTTGATCTTCAACAAGGTCTTCGAGCCAGCGGTCAAGGACAAGGCCGTTTCCTACCTCACGGGCGAAGCTGACCAGGCCGCATTCCTGGTGGGTGAGATCCCCAGCCGGCAGATGAAGGTCTACCTCACCTTCACCCGTAGCAGCTACGGCGTGCGCCGTCCATTCGGCAGCGACCCTTACTACGTGGCGGTAACCCCGGACGAGTCGTTTGCCCTGGACGCGGCCAAGTACAAGGAAGCCGCGCTGGAAATCTTTGACCTGATCAAGACCACCTCGCCGACCACCACCGATGTGGCCAACCTGCTCATCGTCAAGGACATTGCGGCTATCACGAACAACATGTGGGGTAACGACGCGCAAAAGATCACCCGCAACCGCATCGGCATCAACCGCCAAGGCTTGTTCTTCGATGTGCGCGATGGCGCGAACTGGGCTGTTCAGCGCGAAGAGCAGCGCGTGCGCGAGGCGCGTCAGCGTCAACAGGAACTGGCCCGCGTCCACACCCGTGTGCTGGAGCGCTACCAGCAACTGCAAGACGGCATGAGCGAGTTCAAAGGGCGCGAAACCGAAGCCCTGGCACAAATGGCCGGCATCAAGGTGCGCTTCGCTTCGCCGCTGGAGCAGCAAAACCCGGCAACCTCGGCCCGCGTAGCGCCAATGATGGTGCATGTCACCGGCAAGCAGGGCGACTTCTACGCCATCGACTTCCCGAGCAAGGGCCGCCTGGTGGCAGACGAGGAATACAGCGAAGGCTGGTACGTGGCCCAAGTGGCCAACGCCACGCCGTACTACCCGCTGGACGATGGCCGCGCCGTGCCGACTTACCGGGCCTACACCGCGGGCGAGCCGCAGGCGTGCAAGCAGGACAAGTGTGCCGACCTCGTGTCGTTCGGCGCCGTGCTGGCCAAGGAGTTCCCTAACGCCGGTATCGATTTCAGCTGGACCCCCGAGGTCTCCCAAAAGTACGTGAACGACTGGAACAACGCTTCCGCCATGGTCCAGTGAGGCAAACACCATGATCAAACAGATGAACAAGAAGCAGCTGCTGATTGGCGGTGTGGCCGCAGCGGTGCTGGTGCTCGGCGGTGGTTACGCGATGGTTTCCAGCTCGGGCAAGAAGGCTGCGATGGCCTACTACGACGACTTCAAGGAGCGCTACTTCCTTGAGGACGTGCTATCTGAAGGGGATATTTCCTACTCGGCGTTCTCTGGCAACCTCACCGTCGCCGACCCTGAGATCCGCGTGGCGGCCGCGCAGACCAACGGTGCCCAGCAGTTCATGCGTGGCCTGACGGGCCTGATGGAGTCGGTTCGCGGTAGCTCGGCGGAAGAAGGCCTGGCCGGCTGGGCCAAGTACCAGCTCAACGCCAGCGGCAACGTTGCAGGCGTCTACCTGAAGGCCGATGCGCTGAAGCTGGCGCACGACGGCGACAGCAAGGACGGCACGATCCACATTCAGCTGCTTGGCATGCAAATGGGCAACCCTTTCGTTGCCAGCAAGGGCGCCGAAGTAGTACTGGTGTCTGATGTCAGCGACGAGATCCAGCCGCGTGCCGAACTGGCCGCCAATGGGCGTGCCACCCAGTCTGACTTTGACTGGGGTAGCAACATGGCAGTGCGTCAGCCGATGACCGGTGCATTCCTGGTCAGCAGCACCGGTGATTTCGGCACCACGGTCGACGTGGACTTCACCCTCAAGCGCTCCGGTGACGGCGAAGGCTCGATGGCATTCGTCGTGACCCACCGCAACGACGGCTCCAAGGTGGGTGAGATTGTGCGCAAGGCCGAGTTCCAGTCGTTGCCGGAGCTCGACGATGTCGAAACCCAGCTCAAGAGCGCGTTGAGCGCCATGCTGATCGGGGCCTACAGCTCGTACTCCGGCCAGGCGGTATTGGCCGAGGCGGTGAGTGGTTTTGCGCGCAAGGCCAAGGTGGAAAACTACAGCGTGAGCTACAGCGGCTTCAAACCGCTGAAAGAGGCTTACAGCGACTACCAGCAGAATGTGCCGAAGGCGAAGTTCGCTGCCTTCTGTGAGCAGGTCGGGCTGTCGACCTGGAGCAGTGATTTCGGTGCCAAGGGCAAGAACCACAGTGACTCGGAATGTGCCATCGGGCAGAAGCTGGTGGAAGATGGCAAGTTTGAAGAGCAGTACACCTTCAAGGAAGGCAAGAGCCTGTTTGCGGCGTTGTTCGTAAGCAAGGCGTACGAGCTGGAAACCAATTGACGGGTTGATGGCTGAAAAACAAAGCCCCCGGCAACGATGAGTTGCCGGGGGCTTTTTCAATTCTGCGAGTCAGCGTTTTCAGCGCATCGCTGCCAGCTTGATGCCGAACCCGACCAGGCAAGCCCCCGCCAGCCGCTCGAACATATTGGTAATGCGAGGGTTGGCGCGCATGCGTTCGGCCAGCCGGTGCGTCAGCACCACGGCAATCAACCCGTACAGGAACGTTATCACCGCCACCGTCGCAGCCATGAAGCCGAAAGTCACCAGCCCTTGGTGCTTCACCGGGTCGATGAACAGCGGGAAAAACGCCATGTAGAACATGATCGCCTTGGGGTTGAGCAGGGTGATCAGCATGGTCTGGCGCAGGTACTGGCCATTGTCCATGCGGCTGGCCCGCGGCGCGTCACCGGGTTTGCTCAGCAGCATGCGCAGGCCCAGGTAGGCCAGGTACGCGGCGCCGGCCCATTGCACGATGTGGAAGGCCGCAGGGTAGGTGGCGAGCAAGGTGGCGACGCCGGCTACCGCCAGCCACAGCAGTACCTGGTCACCCACGATCACCCCGAAGGTCGCGGCCAGCCCAGCCTTGATGCCGCCCTTGCCGGTAGCGGTGATCAACGCGAAATTGCCCGGGCCGGGGATGGCCAGAAGAATGATGAAGGCGATGACGAATGCGCCGTAGTCGGTGACACCGAGCATGGGGAACTCCTGTTGGGCAGTGCGAAGGCAGGTATCAAGACTATCTTGCTTTCGCTTGCCCGTCAGGTAGTGGGGCTGCACAGCAGCCCTGATTACCTGTTCAGCAGGTCATTCCTTGATCTCGCGGGTCAGCTTCGACGACCAGGGGCACCAATGGCCCCCCGGCAGGAAAGCACCACCGGCTTCGTCAAGGTGGTCTTCGACATATTGGGTAGTGGCATCGCAGACTTCGATTGCCACCTCGAAGAAATTGATGGTGTCTGGGTCCAGATAGAAACTCCAGCGCGGGTTGTAGGGCTGTTGGCGTTTGATCAGGCGACCATGCACATGGATTCTGCTCTGCTCTTCACCGGATAAAATCCGGCGGGCTTCTTCGATGCGCGCTTGATCGGTCAGTTTGAAGATGAACTCCGGGGCGTTATCGGCAGTGGTCAGTGCGAAATAGGCTTCCATGCTGCTGCTCCTTGATAATCAGTTGGGTGCCGAAGTGGCAGTTGCGCTTTCAATAATAGAAACCGGGCTGCACCGCGCAAACGCGTGATGCAGACAGCGTCACGTTTTGGCGGCGGCACCTGCTACGGTCTGTGAAACGTTTCACGCGCGCAGGAAGTTTCCTGCAACAGCAACTTGTTGTTGCACGACTGCAACGAACTTGTGCTACTCGCGACTTGGATCCAATACTCAGGTCCGGTATCATCCCGCCGCCATCAGACGATGGCCGAAGATGATTCATTTAAAGGACTTAGTAATGAAAAAGCTGTTCAAGGCCACCGTAGCCGTTGCTGTCGTTTCGGGTGTTGCCCTGCTGTCGGGTTGCACTGGCCAGGTTTACAACCAACCGAAAAACTGCTCGTACGACTACCTGTTCCACCCTTCGGTTTCCATCTCCAAGATCATCGGTGGCTGCGGCCCGATCGATAAACTGCCTCAGCAGCAGTAATCTTGGCGGTACCCTGATCGCGACGTTCGCGGCGTGATCCAAGGCCCCCGGTCATGTAGATGGCCGGGGGTTTTTGTTGATGGGCTACTTACCAGCGCAGCGACACCGTACCCAGCAGCGTGCGCTCTTCACCCCAGTAGCAACGCCCGGCGTTGTTGCAGCCTGCCACATACTCCTTGTCGAACAGGTTGCGGGCATTGACCTCGACCGACCAGTTTTCGTCGATTTCATAGCCGACCTTGGCATCCACCAGCGTCACATCACCGCTATCCAGCTTGCCGTACAGGCTGGCCGGGGTATAGGCGAAGGTGCTGTCGAAGTGACGCACGCCGCCACCGATCTGCAGGCCTTTGAGCAACCCGTCACGGAAGCGGTAGGTACTCCATACCGAGGCCTGGTTACGCGGCACGCCGGTCATCTGGTGGTCTTCAAGCAGCGACCCGGCAATATCCTTGGTGACGCGCGAATCGGTGTAGGTGTACGCGGCAGTCACGTTGAGGTTTTCGCTCAGGTCGCTGTTCAGCTCAAGCTCCACACCCTTGGCCCGGCTGGCACCGACCTGGCGGTAGTCGCCGCCCTCGAAAATCACGTCGTCCTTCTTGCGCAGGTCGTACACCGACGCGGTAAAGGCAGTGTTCCAGCCTTTGGGTTCGTACTTGATGCCCACTTCATACTGCTCGCTGGTGGTCGGGTCCAGTGGGCCGTTCTTGCTTTCGGTCTGCTGGGTCGGGGCAAACGCGGTGGAGTAGCTGAAGTACGGCGACAGGCCGTTTTCGAACTGGTACATCACCCCGGTCTGCCAGGTGAACTTGCTGTCCCAGCTGTCCATGTCGGCCTGCGCATTGAGGGTGCCGGCTTTGTTGCGGAACTGGCTGTTGACCCGGTCCAGGCGACCGCCCAGCAACAGTACCCAGTTGTCGACCTTGGTTTGTAGCTGGCTGTAGAGGCCATACATGGTCTGTTCGAGCAAGGCATTCTGGACGTGGAAGGGTGTAGTGGGCTTGCCGTTCCAGACCGGGTCGAACACGTTGATGGTACCGCCGTTGCCAGCATCCCAGTCCTGGTTGAACGAGGTGCGGTCCAGGCTCGCCCCCACCAGGAAGGTGTGGTCGAACGCGCCACTGGTGAAGTGGCCTTCGAACTGGTTGTCCAGTGAGTAGGCGATGGACTTGTTGTAGCGGTCGTAGGCCTGGTTGCTCAGGGTGGTACCGAAGCCGCCGTTGTTCAGGTTGCCCGGCCACATTTCCTGGCGGTCGATGCGCGATTGCATGTAGCGCGAGTTCTGGCGGAACTGCCAGGTGTCGTTGAACTGGTGGCTGAACTCGTAGCCCAGGCTCCAGGTTTCCCGCTCGAAGTTGTCCCAGTCCGGGTTGCCGGACAACTGGTCCTTGTCGATCTTGCCGTTGGGGTTGTGCAACAAGGTGCCGGCCGCAGGGAAGCCCAGTTCCATCAGGGTGCGGTCGCGCTGGTAGGTGGCCAGCACTGTCAGGCTGTTGAAGTCATCGAAGTTCAGGGTCAGCGAAGGCGCGATGTACAGGCGGTCATCGGGCTGGTGCTCGATCTGGGTATCGGACTTGCGGCCCATCATTACCAGGCGGCCAAGTACATTGCCTTCATCGTTCAGCGGGCCGGAAACGTCCACGCCAAGCTGGCGGCGGTTGTGCGAGCCGTAGCTCAGTTGCACTTCGCCGCGTGCCTCGGCGGTAGGCCGCTTGCTGACCAGGTTGACCACGCCACCGGGGGCGTTCTCGCCATACAGGATCGAGGTCGGCCCGCGGAATACTTCGACCCGCTCCAGGCCGTAGGGCTCGCTGCTGGTGTCGTAGCGGTTGCCCTGCACCCGCAGGCCATCGCGCAACAGGCCATAGCCGTAGTCGGTGGCGTTGAAGCCACGGATGAAGAACAGGTCACCTGCCTGGCCATCACCGCCGGCAAACGGCGGGGAGAAAATACCTGGCACATAGCCCAGCACCTCGGTGAGGGTTTGCGATTGCTGGTCATCCATGCGCTGGCGGGTTACCACCGAAACCGAGCGCGGGGTGTCGGCCAGGGCGCTGCTGGTCTTGCTCGCCGTGCTACTGGCAACGGCGCGGTAGCCGCTGTCGCCCTGGCCGTTGCTGGCGAGCAGGGCGGCGGCGTTGATCGAAGTGGCGTCCAGCTGCAACGCGGTGCCATCGGCCAGTGGCTGCAACACGTAGCCTGCGCTGCCTTGCGGTACCGCTTGCAGGCCGCTGCCCTGTAGCAGCCGCGCCAGGCCTTGGGCGACGCTGTAGCGGCCTTGCAGGCCCCGGCTGGTCTTGCCCGCGGCCAGTTCGTTGCTGCCGGCCAGGTAAATGCCGGCCTGGCTGCTGAACTGGTTGAGGGCGCTGGCGAGCGAGCCGGGTGCAATGTTGAAGGTCGTTTCGGCGGCCTGTTCGGCGTAGGCCGGGGTGGCCGGCAACATCAGCGGTGCGGCGGCACACAGCGAAAGGGGCGCGGCAAGCGCCAGGCGAAGCGCGGGTTGGAAGGGCGTCGGCATGCGGGTCTCTGGAGTCGAAAGGGTGAGTTGGGAGGGCTATGCCGGGTTAACCGAACGAGATTGGAAAAAGGGAACCGGATGGGCAGGTTTTTTTGCCTTGCACAACAATCAGGCTTGCGCTGGCCCTTGTAGGAGCGGCCTTGTGTCGCGATGGGCTGCGCAGCAGCCCCGGCAATTTGTGCCGCTGTGCTGAAACCCTGGGGCTGCTACGCAGCC
>NZ_JBNNVS010000069.1:0-16804 GCF_050280665.1 Pseudomonas sp. NPDC089547
ATGGTCGCCAGGGCGTTGTCGAGCAGCACGGTGTTCGGCTTGTGCGCCTTGTAGTTACGGGCGAACCAGATCTTGTAGATGCCGTTGTCCAGGGCGACGATGCCTTCAGACGGCAGCACCCGGCGAATGTCAGCCACCAAGCGCTGCGGGTAGACCGGGAAGCGGTTGTCGTCGGCACCTTCAGCGATCTGGGCTTCGTTGGCTTCACGAATCGCCATCAGGCGGGTGAAGTCCCAGTGCGTGGTGTCATCCAGCGCTTCGCTGATCTGCCACACGGCATTGGCGATGTCGCCGATCACCTCCACCTGTGGGAAGTACACTGCATCGACTTCAGCCGAACGGAAGCTGATGTGAATGACTTCGGTGCCGCCACGGACCATGAAGAACGGTGGCTTCTCGATCACGTCGTGACCGATGTTGATGATCAGGTCGGCGGCCTCGACAGCGCGATGCACGAAGTCGCCGGACGATAGCGCAGCGTTGCCGAGGAAACGCGGGTGACGCTCATCGACTACGCCCTTACCCATCTGGGTGGTAATGAAGGGGATGCCAGTCTTGTCGATCAGCTGCTTGAGGACCTTGGCGGTCATCTTGCGGTTGGCACCGGCGCCGATCACCAAAATTGGGTTCCGTGCCGCGAGTAGTTTCTCAACAGCGGCTTCAATCGACTTGTGCTCTGCCAATGGTCGGCGGTGCAAGCTACACGGAACCGGCAGCGCGTCGGTCTGCTCGGCGGCGATGTCTTCGGGCAGTTCCAAGTGCACGGCGCCCGGCTTTTCTTCTTCCGCCAGGCGGAACGCTTCACGCATGCGCGCCGGGATGTTGTCGGCCGATGCGAACTGGTGAGTGTACTTGGTGATGGGGGCCATCATGCCGCACACGTCAATGATCTGGAAGCGACCCTGCTTGGACTTCTTGATCGGCTTCTGGCCGGTGATCATCATCATCGGCATGCCGCCGAGATACGCGTAGGCACTGGCGGTAACCAGGTTGGTTGCGCCAGGGCCCAGGGTCGACAGGCTGACGCCGGTCTTCCCGGTCAGGCGGCCATAGGTGGCGGCCATGAAGCCCGCGGACTGCTCGTGGCGGGTCAGTACCAGCTTGATCTTCGACTTGCGCAGGGACTCCAGCAGGTCGAGGTTTTCCTCACCGGGAATGCCGAACACATACTCGACACCTTCGTTTTCCAGGCATTGCACAACTACATCAGCGGCCTTAGCCATGTTCGTTACTACCTTAATCGTATTCGTATCACACACCCAGAGGGCAACCTATCCACGGCCATCCGATCCAATCGCGATCAAATCGGATTGTGCGAATGGAAGGGATAGGCAGGCACTGAGTATGTTGTTTAGGCCAGTTGGTAAGTAGTTTTCACACGGGTGAAGAACTGTCGTGCGTGAGTACCCTGCTCGCGAGAACCCAGGCTCGATGCTCCATTTCCGCCGAATGGCACGTGGTAGTCCACGCCAGCAGTTGGCAGGTTGACCATGACCATGCCTGCCGAGCTGTTGCGTTTGAAGTGCTCGGCATAGCGCAGCGAGGTGGTGACGATGCCGGCGGAAAGACCAAACTCAGTGTCCTCGGCAGCGGCGAACGCCTCTTCGTAATCACGTACTTTGAGCACGCTCAACACTGGACCAAAGATCTCTTCTCGGTAGATGCGCATTTCAGGGGTCACTTCAGTGAACAGCGCCGGGGTGAACAGGTATGCTCCTGATTCAATCTCGATTCGTTCTCCACCACAAACCAACCTGGCACCTTGCTCACGACCGCTGGCTACGTATGACAAATTCTGCTCCAACTGCCTCCCATCGACCACGGGGCCGATATCGGTAGTGGATTGCAAAGCATCACCCACCCTCAGCGCCCGAGTGCGATCGGCCAGACGGGCCACGAAAGCGTCGTGGATACCTTCAGTCACGATCACTCGCGAGCTTGCAGTACAGCGCTGGCCGGTGCTGTAGAACGAGCCGTTAAGGGCTACGTCTACAGCTTGTTCCAGATCCGCGTCGTCCAGGACTATCAAAGGGTTCTTACCACCCATCTCCAGCTGCACTTTCTTCATGCCCTCAGCAGCCAATTTGGCAATCTGACGGCCGGTGTTTTCCGAGCCAGTGAAGCTGATGCCATTTACGTCAGGCGATCGGATGATGGTGTCGCCGACGCTGCGACCAGGGCCGATCAACATGTTGAACACACCCGCAGGTAAACCCGAGCGAGAGATGATCTCGGCCAGGGCCCAGGCCGAGGAGGGGACCAGCTCAGCCGGCTTGAATACCACGCAGTTACCGAAGCACAGTGCTGGAGCGATCTTCCACGCTGGAATAGCGATCGGGAAGTTCCATGGTGCAATGATTCCGATCACACCCAGAGGCTGAGTAAACACATCGATGTCGACGTCCTGGCGCACTGATTGGTACTTCTCGCCTTCAGCGCGCAGAGCTTCCTGGGCGTAAAACTTGAACGAACGGCCTGCCCGGTCCACTTCGCCCAGAGCCTCTCGCAGAATTTTGCCTTCTTCGCGGGACAGCAGCACTGCCAACTCTTCACGGCGAGCAAGGATCTCGGTACCAATGAAATCAAGGGCATCTGCGCGTTGCTGTAGATTGCTGCGCGCCCAGTCTGGCTGAGCGCGGCGAGCGGCAGCGATGGCTTGCTCGGTGAGATGCTGGTCGGCCCGGACAAATCGCTCGACCACTTCTGAAGGATTAGAAGGGTTTCGGTTTTCGAGGATGTCGGCGCTGCTATCCAGGGTAACGAAAGCACCATCTACGAAGCTGCTTTTGGTGGCAATGTTCATGCGATGACCTTTTCCTGGTTTGCTTGGCTGGCAACGAATGTGGTGATGTTATCGACTGCACGATCCATCAACTGCTGCATGGCGTCCTCACTGCTCCAGGCGATATGCGGGTTGAGGATGAAATCGTCGCGATCGATCAATTGGAACAATGGATTGCTGGGGTGGAGGGGCTCCACCTCGACCACGTCCAGAGCGACGCCACCGAGACGACTATTTTTGAGGGCGTCGATAAGCGCTGCTTCGTTGACGATTCCTCCACGGCCTGTGTTGATGACCAGCGCATCTGGCTTCATCAGCGCAAGCTTTTCGGCGTTGATCAGGTTGTAGGTTTCAGGCGTCAAAGGAGCGTTTATCGACAGGACGTCACAGCTCTTGAGCAGACTATCCAGCGGGCCGGAATTCGGTCCCGGACGCTTACCGCCCCGGTCTTCAAACAGCACTTCCATGCCAAAGGCGCGAGCGAGTTCGGCCAAGCGAAGGGCAATCGGACCGCTACCGATGATCGCCATCTTCTTGCCACGCACATCACGGATCCGATGATCGAAGTAGATGTTCTTGTACTCGGCCTGCCCGGCCTGCACCTTGCGCATGAGCCGGCTGAACGCAGCAGGACGACGGAACAGCTCAAGCATCATTGCCATGCTGTGCTCTGCCACGGTGTTTGCTGCGTAGCCAGGCACACTGGACACTTGGATGCCGTGAGCATCGCAGTAGTCCACATCGACAATGTCGCGCCCCGTCAGAGCTAAAGAAATCATCTTCAGTTTTGGCAGCTGACGCAGGTGCTCTTCTCGCAGCGGAACGCTGCAAGTAAGAGCCACGGTGGCATCCTTCAGGTGCTCCAGAACTTGGTCTGGATGCGTGTACGGAAACTGCTGCCAGGTATGTGCGCAGTCAGGTCGTTTGAGACGAGTCGAGGCTGCAAGGCCTTCGTCATCGAGGAAAACAATGTGTTCGCTCATGATCCAATTTCTTATTTTTTCTGGGCGGGTACGTATCCAGCCGGTGCCATGGCAACCAGCTGACGGGTGATGAAGCCAGCATCTTGATCGTGGTCTTCCAGAGACTCCTTGCGCACTAACGCGTCACGCACCATGTGCGCCCCAAAGAAGCGGAAGGGTTCTGGCGGCAGAAGCTTCATCTTTTGGTTAACCAGGCCGCAGTTCGCCCACTCGTCGTTCGCATGGGTGGCCAGCGACTTGATGATGCGGCTGGCGAACACTGTGGTTGCCACGCCGTTGCCCGAGAAGCCAATGCCGTAGCTAACGGTTTGGTGATGGTCCAGGTAGCCGAAGTTGGGCAGACCTTTCATGGCGCGGTCGATCGGGCCAGTCCAGCTGCTTACTACCGGGACATCCTGTAATTGCGGATAAAGGCGGCGAAGTTCAGCAGCGACTTTGTCGGCCGCTGGGGACGGTTTCTCGTAGAGGTTGCCAATACGACCTGCGTAAGCGAACTGTCCCAGCGGCTTTCCGAACACAACGCGGCCATCTGGTGTGTTGCGCCAGTAGTTGAGGACAGTGCGTGAATCGGTCATGCATTCGCCACCGCTGAAACCGATAGCATCGAGCTTGGCTTTGACCGGAGCGGTCGCCACCATGTCACTGGACATGATCGCAATCATTCGACGAAGCTCAGGGAACTGAGCGCCCCAGGCGTTCAAGGCCAAGACGACGTGGTTCGCTTTCACACGTCCCATAGCCGTATGCACCACTGGGTTTTTGCCGCGCTCCAAGTGAGTGAACGGGGACTTCTCATAAATCTTCACCCCAAGCTTCAGCGCCACACGGCGCAGACCGCGAGCCAGCATGGCTGGCTGCACGGTGGCGGCATTGGGATCGTAGATGCCGCCCAAGACCAGCGGCGAGCCAACGCGGCCGCGAATGGTCTCGCGATCCAGTTCCTGAAACGGGTTCACATTGAGCTTTTGAAGGCCGTCAGTGAGCACCTTCCAGGAGCCCATTTGGCGCTGGTTGGTAGCTGTCCACAACCAACCATCTTTCCGGTATTGAGCATCGATGCCGTGCTCCTGGCAGAAGCTGCCAATTTCATCGATGGCCGACTCAGCAGCTTCACAGATACGCCGCGCTTCTACATCGCCGCAGATGGTACGTACCGAGAGGTATTTGCCCCACCAGTTTGTTGCGACACCGCCGTTGCGACCACTTGCGCCAGAGCCGCAGCGGTCTCGCTCGACGATGACGATCGTCTTCTCTGGATGGGCCTGCTTCAGGCGAATGGACGACCAAAGGCCAAGGAAGCCTCCGCCGACGATACAGACATCAGCTTGAATTGAATCCTGCAAAGCAGGGGCAAGATCGCTGTCCAGATCTAACGCCTGGGCATACCAAAATCCACGGTACATAGAGAGGCCTTCGAGTACGTTGTGTTGTTTCGTAAATAATGAGCGCCGAAAGCGGCACTCACTATGATGTGGGTGACAATTGATAGGAGAATGTAGAAAAGGCTCTCAGCGGTTATACCAATGAGAGCCAAAAAACTATGTGTGTAGCGGTTATTGAACTATGGGCATAACTTGCTGTTATTGCCTCATGAGTTCAAGTATCTACAGTTGGCCAAATGCTTGGATTTCAATCCGATACTCGGGAGTGACTAGTTGGGATCCGACACACGCTCGGGCTGGCGGTTCATCACCGACCCAAGCATCATATACCTCGTTCATGGCATTGAACTCCGCCATGTCTGCAATCCAGATCTGCATGCGCGTAATGTTCGACTTGTTAGCGCCGATTTCAGAAAGCCATTCCTCCAGCTGGCGAAGGACGCAACGTGTCTGATCCGCGATGCCTTCTTTAGGGTCGAGAGCAACAATGCCTGAAGTTTCAATGCGACCGCCTGCCAAGACAATCTGACTTGCGCGAAGACCTGGGTTGATACGCTTAATCATTGCCAGCTCCTCAGAAGAGCAAGTAGGTTTTGCGGAAAGTTTCCCGAATATCCCAGATACCTTCGCAGTTTTCAGGGAACAGCACCGCGTCACCTGCGCGCAATTCAACCGGCTCACCTCCATCCGGAGTGAAAATGCACCAACCGCTAACGATGTGGCTGAATTCTTTATTCTTCAGGTGGCGACGGAAAACACCTGGGCTGCTTTCCCATACACCGATACTTGCGCCGATAGCCTCATCAGTCTGTGCCTGACCGGTGGCCGATTGGGCAATGAGTTCGCCGATTGGTAGGCGGGCAGGCGCTGTTTCTCCGAGTGGTGAGGTGTTGGCTTGGCGGACAACAGTAAGAATATTAGCCATTAGTATCTCCTGGGATTTGTCTATGGAAAAGCGTCAGCTTCTTTAATTAAGTAGTGAGTCGAGGACGACCTCGCACGCGGCGCCCCAAGCGGCGCCTGGCGGCTGATGGTTTAGCACTGCTAAGCCGTTTGCGGCGAAACTATTGGGTTTTGCTTGTGCTTCACCGAGCGCTCGAAATGAATTACGAGGTTGATTACTAGATGTAATCAGGCATTCCTGAAGGTTCCGTAATACCAGCCGGCGTGCATATTCGGGTGGCAAGCCTTTTTCGCTTAACCATTGCTGTAAGTCATGAAGTAAAAAGTAGATCCACCCGTTCATGCAGGTCGCAACCGTAGCGAGTTCAAAGTCAAGTTCATCTGTCAGAACTTGAAGATTCCCCAAGTATCCTAGAAGCCTTCTGACATCAGGGGCGTCTGGAAATAATGCAACCTCAGACTGGTATTGTGTTGCCGAAAAAGAGTTTACAGCTCTAAAGCAGCGAGCTTGGGGGAATAGTTTTTTCAGGTTTGAGCGATTGAGTCCAGGCACAAAGGAAATCAAGGTGCCTTGAAGCTTACGTTGAAGGTCTCTAGTAAAGCCCGTAATTTTTTCAGGGGCGCTCATCAAGAAAAAAACGTTAGAACCTTTGCAGACCATCTCGACGCTTGGCTGAATTAGGCAGCCATGCAATTTTTGTAGGCTTTCAGCTTGATGTTGGCAGTCACTGAAAATAAGGATTTTGCCGGCATAACTATTTCGACGTAAGTCATATGAAGTTTTTTCTATGACATCGCCCATACCCAGCAATCCAAGCTTCTGCATGCTGCCACCTCTGAATTTTGCGGCGACTTTATGTCGTTACGCTTCGCTTTATGTGTTATCAGGGTAATGGCAACTACTTTCGCATTGAGTACTTTGGTGCGCTATAACAGGAAGGACGGGAAGTCTAATGATTTGAAGGGGACGGGATGCCTCTGGGGGCAAGTGATGGAGGTTTCGCAGGTTGTAGAAGATTTACCTTCTATTGATTTTGACAAGAAGCATTCTGAAGTGAAGCCAATAGTTGAGAACTATTCATGTTGCCGTTGTGCCTTTGTAGCCAGACTTCAGAGCACCGACAACCAATTCAACCGCTCTGGAGGATTTTTGGCGATGCGGATAGTAGACGTGCAAACCTATGTAGGTCGGATACCATTCCTCAAGAACCCACCGCAGTCTGCCAGACTCGACGTGTGACTCGGCCATATCCATAGGTATGTAGGCAAGACCAAATCCAGCCACAGCGGCCTCAAGGATCTTATAGACGTTGTCAAACGTTAACTGACCATCGACTTTTAATTGAAGCTGCTTGCTTCCCTTTTTAAGCTCCCAAGGTAGTAGTGAGTTTTTTGTTGGAAGCCTTAATGTTATGCAGTTGTGTTTAGCTAGATCTTGAGGTGAATTTATGAATTCATGCGACTCTAGGTATGAAGGTGCCCCTACAACGGCCATGGTTAGATCTGGAGCTATCCTGGCTGCAATCATATCCTTAGCAATACCTTCACCAAGTCGAACGCCTATATCGTATCGGTCTGCAACGATGTCAGAGAGTCGATAATCGTTAACAAATTCAATTTTTAGATCTGGATATTCCCTGAGTAGGTACTGTACTCGCGGCCAAATATAATTATCTATGGCATGGTCTGTCGCGGAGATGCGCACCGTGCCAGCGGGGCTGCTAGTTAGTGCGCGTAATGACTCCAGCTCTTCATCGATTTCTTGCAGCTTAGGTTCGATTGCCAGTAGTAAACGTTCACCAGCTTCGGTTAGAGATACGCTTCGAGTGGTACGAACAAGCAGTGGGACATTCATTTGTTGTTCTAATGTGCGGATGGTCCGACTCAGCGCGGATTGCGATATCCCAATTTGAGCTGCCGCACGTGTGAAATTTCGTTCCCTAGCGACAGCAATGAAGGCTAGAAGGTCATTTAAATTCTCTTTCAACTGATGCCTCTCCGCATAGGTACATGCCGATTTTGCCATCTAATCATAGAGCTGGCGACTCGATAGACTCATTTTTCAGGTGCATGGGTGAGCAGAAATGCAACCTGATTAGGCAGCATTAGCCACGTGATGTCGTTGATGAAAGGCTTGGTGGCGGTGCCTGCCTGCTTTGCCCATCCCTCTGTTGATCACATCATTTTCACTGGGGTAATCCATGAACGAGTCTCAAAATCCACAACGCCGAGCCTTCATTAAAACCGCGGGCACCATCGCAGCTGCAAGCGTTGCATCGATGGCATTGCCAGCTATCTCGCAGGCGGATCCAGTTAGCCATCCAGTACCTTCCGGGCCTCAGACATATCGTATGCAGAGCCGAAAACTAGGATCTTTGGTGGTGTCAGAGCTGGGGTTTGGCTGTATGAGCACAACTGGCAATCAGTACGGGCCCCCTATTGATAGGTCGCAAGGTATTCGTCTAATTCGCGATGCATATGAGCGTGGCGTTAGGTTTTTCGATACTGCGGAGGTCTATGGTCCATACGCAAACGAGGAACTGGTCGGTGAAGCCTTGCAGCCATTTCGTGATGAGGTTATCGTTGCGACGAAATTTGGGTTTGCTATTGATGGCACTATCGCTTTGGATAGCCGGCCAGAGCGGATAAAGAAAGTGGTTGAGGAGTCTCTCAGAAGGCTGCGAACTGATCGTATTGATTTGTACTATCAGCATCGCGTTGACCTGACTGTCCCTATTGAGGATGTGGCAGGTACGATTAAAGAGCTAATTCAAGCGGGCAAGGTTCTGCATTTCGGGCTTTCAGAGCCAAGTCCAAGAACTATCCGCAGGGCTCATGCTGTACAGCCTGTTTCAGCTATCCAAACCGAATATTCACTCATGGAGCGCAGTGTCGAACACAATGGTGTGCTGGCAGCCTGTGAAGAATTGGGCATTGGCTTTGTCCCATGGGGGCCATTAGGGCAGGGCTTCTTACCCGGTAAACTGGCTCTTAATGCTCAAAGCAATTTTGATGCAAAAGCCGACTTGCGCAAACACTTCACTCGCTTTAGCGCTGAAGCGATGAAGGCAAACCAACCAATCATTGCGTTCCTAAAGTCCTTCGGCGAAAAGAAGGGCGCAACGCCTGCGCAAATTGGCTTAGCCTGGTTGCTTGCTCAGAAGCCCTGGATCGTCCCTATCCCAGGAACTACTAAACAAGATCATCTCCGTGAAAATCTCCACGCGGTGCATGTCCATCTGACACCGGATGATCTGCGGGAAATTGATGCGGGTATGGCCAAAATAACCGTCCATGGCGGTAGATTGAACGAGTTGCAAATGACTCAAATTGGGAAAGACTGACCCCGGACATTAATAAAGCCGTAGGGCCGTAGGTGTTTCATTCGCCTACGGCCTTTTACTATTCAGTGCAAAGCTTGATTCTTTTGAGCTGCTAGAGATGTGGTGTTCGTTCTAAGTCGTGAAGGGGTTATTTTATAAACTCTTTTGAACCAACTAATGAAGTGGGAGCTGTCAGCAAATCCAAATTCATGGGCAATATCGTTTATTGTACGCTTTGTGTTTATCACCAGCCAGTGAGCTGATTCAAGCCGAATTCTTCTCCAATAGGTAGCTGGAGGAGTCTTAAGGTGCAAATTAAATAATCGGGTAATCTCTCGTTCTGACATTCCGATCGCATCGGCTATGCTGGTTACTGATCCATTCCCATGTACTCTCTGACGCATCATGCTAACAGCCGTCACTAAGCGTTGATCTGGGCAGTTTAGCTCAATGTCAGAATCCTTGAGCCTCTGGATTTCGTCTAAACTTTTATCGGCCAAGAGATATTTCAGTGTGCGGATAGAGTGCTCCCTACCACTCTGTTCTGTAATAAGCTCCATTGCGAGGCTGATGGAGGCCAAGCCGCCTGGGCATGTCACGATATTGCCGTCTCTAACAATTGGTTGGTCGCTTATTAGCTTGATCTTGGGGTAGTGTTCACGAAAAAAGCTAAGTAGCGAGGAGTGTACTGCGCAGTTTTTTCCATCCAGCATTCCAGTACGGGCCATGATCATTTGGCCTGAGTGAACCCCAATGATAGGAATACCCTTGGATCTAGCTTTTTCGATGAAGCTGACTAAGCCTTCTGTCAGTGATGCTGAATCTTGCCCGTTTATTATGATGTGGGAATAGTCATCTTTTGCATCGTAGGTTTTTGATGGCTTCATTTTTAATCCGCAGCTTGAGGCCACGGGATGCAAGTCGCTTGATAATGTGTCCCACTCACAAGAAAAGCTGTCTGATGCGATTCTTAGGAAGTCCACAAAGCATGATAATGACATAAGGTCGAAACCTTCGCCTAAAATCATTCCGACTTTGAGTCGCAAATTTGATGGGGAGGAGGAGCGATGTGTCGAATCCTTCGCTGGGGCGTAGTTCATGTTCGGTCCTCAACGAGATAAAATGATTTGGGTGTAGATACTTTTCAAAGAATTTGTTTTTGCCGAAATAAAGAAGCCGGCGAGATGGTCATCGCCGGCTCATTTATTGCTTATGCCAGTTCTCTAATGGCTTTTTGCACAGTTTGCTCAGATTGGCTCTGCGGTATTATTTCTTCAATTGGCTGTTTGATATTGTTCTGATTCAGACTACGCATCAGACTAAAGCTCGTCACCAACAGGTACAGAGCAATAGGTAAGCCAACCACGATGCTAGCCATCTGGATAGCCACTAGTCCGCCGGCTATGATCAAGCTCGCAGCAATGGCACCTTCCAGAACGCACCACATAACCCGAATCCAGTTAGGTGGATTGATACACCCCACAGAGTTCAGCATACAGAGAACCTGGGTGCCGGCATCAGCCGCGGTTACGAAATGAACTGCGAGCAAGAGGCAGACGATGACGCTCATGATTGCGCCCAGAGTTGGGCCGTCCAGCCGATGCAGAAGAGTGAACATCGCAGTGGTGGTTTCTTTCCGCGTTGCCTCCAGAATGGGGCCACCATTGAATGCGCCTGCTTGAACTTGCTCGGTAGTCGGCATCTCCTGATAAGCTTGTCTTGCATGACGTTCATCTTTAAGAGCGGTGCCGCCAAAAACAGCCATCCACATTATGGTGACGAAAGTCGGTACCAGAAGAGCACCCACGATCAGCTCCCGAATGGTCCGACCACGAGAGACGCGCGCAATGAACAAGCCAACGAATGGGCCCCAGGTCATCCACCAAGGCCAGTAGAATGCAGTCCAGGTTTTTTGCCACTGTGTATTGGCTTGAGTGTCGCTCCAGAAGCTCATCCCCACGATGTTCTGAAGATAGTCACCCGTGGATTCAAAGACGAGGTTCATAATGTAGTTGGTGGGCCCCAGTGCGAGCACAACCAACATCAAACCTAGGGAGATCCACATGTTCAATGTGGATAGACGCTTCATTCCTTTGGATACGCCCGCAACCAGCGAAATGGATGCAATCACGGTTACCACGGCGATGATGCCGAGCTTAAACGACAAAGTGACAGGGATGCCAAAAACTTCATTGAGACCAGTGTTGATTTGCTCGACAC
Source organism: Pseudomonas sp. NPDC089547 (assembly GCF_050280665.1). Lineage (NCBI taxonomy): Bacteria > Pseudomonadati > Pseudomonadota > Gammaproteobacteria > Pseudomonadales > Pseudomonadaceae > Pseudomonas > Pseudomonas sp. NPDC089547. Next base: position 11,594 of record NZ_JBNNVS010000069.1, read on the forward strand.
CTAGCCCCAGGGCTTGCGAGACGCCGAACGCAGTCACGGCACCACCAATGATATCTACGGTATGACCAATTGGGCCGTAGATGCGGTTCCCGATCAGCGGGTAAAGAATCGAACGAAGCGCTAGGGGAAGACCCTCACGATAAGCGAAGTACGCAAGTCCCAGGCCGATAACGGTGAAAATTGCCCACGGGTGCAATCCCCAATGGAACAGGGTGATACGCATCGCCATTGAGGCGGATTGGTCCGTCAGACCAGGCGTGAAAGGGTTACTTGCATAATGGAGAACTGGTTCGGCAACCGACCAGAATATGAGACCTACACCCATACCTGCGCTGAAAAGCATAGAAATCCAGGCTGCAAAGCTAAACTCAGGCTTTTCGTCTGGTCGACCGAGCTTTAGATCGCCGTGTCGGCTGAAAGCAATGACGATAAGCACCGCAAGCACGCCGGTTACCAACGCTATGTAGAACCATTTTAAGTTGTCTAAAATGGCGTCTGATGCTCGTTTAAATACAGTTGCGGCTTGATCACCATGCGATACGCAAAGCGCCACAAAGGCTAGTACGATTAAAATGGACCCAAGGGTCACCACAGGGTTTAGGCCTTTGAAAAGGCCTTGTTTTGCACGCATCGGCTATTTCCTTCTTGTTCTTGCAAGGATGGATTGCATCTGCCACCCCCTTGACTTGTTCGCTGATTAGTGTGTCACAACGTCCTGGTTGTCATTTCTAAATAGGTATAAATTGATATGCTCGTTTACAGTTTAAGGAAATAACGTCTTCTCCATCCGCTGGGTGGACGTTGCGTTGACCCTTTAGGTCATTAAAAAAGATCAAGCCTCCAGCGTGACCGACAAATTTCGGAAAAGCGACCACCATGGGTGTATTACCTATCGAAAGATAGAAAACACACCCATGGAGAGGAGGCCTGATCAAGCAGGAACTTTAACGGTGTATTTAAAGGTCGATCACCAAATTGGAGGTCGGGCGGCTGCAACAAAGCAGACGTAGACCTTTGTCAATCTCGCGCTGACGAATACCGCCGTTATGTTTCATCTCAACACTGCCTTCGAGAACCGCGGTTTTGCATGTCCCGCACACCCCTTGACTGCAAGAGGAGGGGACAACAGCCCCGGCTTTCTTGGCTGCGGCCAGCACTGTCTGGTCAGAGGTCATCGTGAACTCTTTACCGGATCGAGCAAGGCGGACAGTGAAGGTGCCCAAATCCTGATTGGGTGCATCGGCCTCAGCCGCCACTTCCACAACCTCGGCGTTGATGTCGAAGCTCTCCTGGTGGTAGTGGCTCATGTCGAAGCCGGCACTTCCCAGCAGTGCTTGCACGGCATCCATGTAACCTTTCGGCCCACAGGTGAAGACTTCACGCTCCATAAAGTCTGGAATGCGCTCCTTCAGCTCTGCCAGAGAAAGGCGACCCATAGGGCCGGACCAATCATCTTCGTCACCCTTGCTTTCGCAGAAGAAGACAGTGCGGAAATGGCTCATTGAGCGCTGAAGGCGCGAGAGTTCATCGCGGAAGATGATGTCTTTCGGTGTACGCGCGCTATGTACGAAGACAATGTCCAGCTCTGCGTGAAGATCCGCAGCTGCTCGGGTCATCGCCATCACTGGTGTGACGCCCGATCCGGCAGAAAGGTAAAGCATCTTGCGTGCGGGACCTGCAACAGGGGTAAATACGCCTGCTGGGCCGGAAGCATTCAATGCATCGCCAGCTCGAAGATTGTCATGTAGCCAGTTCGACACCGTACCGCCTGGCACTCGCTTCACAGTAATGGAGAATGTGAAAGGACGAGTAGGCGTAGATGACAAGGTATAGCAGCGCGAAACCGACTGCCCTTCAACCACCGGCGAGATGGTAAGGAACTGCCCAGGCTCATAAGCCAGGGAGTGGTAATCAGGGCAGTGAAAGGTGAAAGTCTTAACGTCGTGGGTTTCGTCAACGACGCTGAGACACTCAATTCGCTTGCTTTCACCGCTTGCCCATTGGACGCCATGAGCAGCCCAATGGTCGGTGTCCGCGAAGCGCTGGTCTGCGCGCAGACCGGCAATGTTCTCGTACATAGTCATCACCGCACTCACACGCCGTGGGCTGCAAGACGAGCAGCGTACCAGCGGGAGAATTGGTCAACGTAGGGTTCGGTGAAAGAGGAGAATGGACCTGGAATGTACCCTGGGTCTTGAGTGCCGCTATGGGTAATGGCAACCAAGCTCGCATCTTGTGCGTTGGTGGCGATCCAGACCTCAGTCAGCTTTTGCAGGTCGTAATCGACCCCTTCCACTGCGTCTTTGTGCACCAGCCACTTGGATCGAACCAGAGTGCGGTCAGGAGACAGCGGAATGATCCAGCTGATGATCGCGTGGTCGCTCATGACGTGGGTCCACGAGCTGTGAGTCCACATGTGAGTGTCGCCGAGGTCGCGGCGGGTCAGGTCACCCAACAGTTTGGTGCATGCGACTTTGGTGTCCAGTGTCTGCGATTCGCCGCTGCCAGCAATAATCATCCGCTGAGTACGGAACTGAGTCACTGCATCTTCATCCAGGTGCTCAATGGTCGAGTACAACAGGCCGGAATCTTCCCAGTTTTTCTCGATTGCGGCTTTGCTCTTCTTGTATTCCTCATAAGCCAGAAGAGATTCTTCATTCATCTCCTCTAAGCTAACGCCCAAATCCTCGGACAGGAACGAGACGATCAGCTCTGGGTGAGTACCCGCGCAGTGATAGCACTCGCGGTTATTCTCCATCACCAACTTCCAGTTGCCGTTCTCGATGATCTCAGATTCGTAGGCAACTTTGGTGTTGGTCAGATCGTACGGCGCAAACCGTGGAAGCATAGTCTCTTCCAACAGCGCGATGTCTTGCGGAGGGCTGTCGCTCAAGCACACGAAGACGTGGGTGCCTACCACTTTACAGTGTACCGGGATCAGGCTGCGACATTCAGGGTCGAAGCTCTTGCCCATGTGGCTTGCATGCTTCAGGCTGCCATCCAGATCATAGGTCCACTGGTGATAAGGGCAAACCAGCATGCCAACGGTTGATTTGCCTGCCTCTTTAAGGCGGGCGCCGCGATGGCGACACACGTTACGAAACGCGCGAACCTGCTCGTCATCGTCACGGAGAATGATGATCGACGACTTACCGATATCAATGGTATAGACATCACCAGGTTCAGCTACATCAGCAGTGACGGCAACAACGATCCAATGTTTAGCGAAAAAGACATCCATATCGTTTTCAAAGATATCTTGTCGGCTAAACAGCTCGGCATTCATACCAAAGCCGGGTTTACGCGAGGCAACTAAATCACCGTGAGATTTAATAGGCGCAATGTTCATTTTTACCTCAGGCACTTTCTTGTTAGGACATCACGAGGACGGTTGGCGTGATTATTAAGTCGCAGTAAGAAAGCGTCAATGCGCCTATTTCGACAGGGGGCATTACCTCAAGTTATGGGGTATCTGAAGCCGCTCGGTTACGGTGCTTTGGCCTGCAACCATTGAGTGATCGCGCGAATTTCAGCAGTCGTTTCTCGGCCATTGGGGACTACAATATAGTAGGCGTCGGTTGGTCGGACGACGAACGGCTCCAGCCTGACCAGTTCACCAGAAGCAAGCGAGTCTTCAACCAGGCGCCCCCAGCCTAGAGCGATTCCAAAGCCGTGAACTGCTGCAAGAACATTGTCAGTATGGACGTTACAGCGCAGTGCATAATTAAGTTTTGGTGTATTTAGGCCCAGCTCCCTGAACCATCCCTGCCAGTTCATCCAGCCTTCAGAGGTAGAATCCGCATCAAGCAAATCGGAGCCAGCCAATTCCTCTAGTGTTTCTGGCCTTCTATTTTTCTCTAACCAGTCTGGTGAGCAGACGGGAAATATTTCTTCCTCAAATAATAGCGAGGCGGTGCCGTCCCCCCAATAACCATTTCCATATCGTACTTCTAAATCCGCCTCGTGGGTCCGAAGATCCCCGGTGAACATTTGAGTGGAAAGCCTAAGAAGAACGTTGGGGAGCATTTCACTTAGATTTGCTAAGCGAGGAAGGACACGAAATTGAGAAAATGCGGCTGTGGTACCCAAGACAAGTTCTTTCTTGCGAGCGCCTTGATTTTTGCGATCGAAGACTGTTGCAATCTTCTGCAATGACTCCGAGATGGTGTTGAACAGCTCATGCCCATCTTCGGTGAGCTGGATGCCTCTGGGGGAGCGGTGGAACAGCTGCATGCCGAAATTTTCTTCAAGCATTTTGATCTGCTTGCTGACCGCTGCTTGGGTCACACCAAGCTCCCTGGCAGCTTGGGTAAAGCTGTTGAGTCGAGCAACCGACTCGAACTGGAGCAGGGCGGTCATCGACGGCACAATCCGTCGATACCCTTTCTGTTTAATGCCGGTTTCTTGGTTCTTCATTTTGTTCCGGTAACGGCGTAGCCAAGCAATGGTGTCAACGGAGAAGCTACTATGTCTGGGCCTATCAGTCTGCAAAAAAAACGGACGGGGATGCCCGTCCGTTATCCCAAAACGGGAATGAGGGTGACTTGAACGCCCATCAGCTGAGCTGCTCGTTGAGCCAGTGGCTGAGCGGTCAGATGCTCAGGCAGAGATACTTGATCTCAAGGTAGTCCTCGATGCCATATTTCGATCCTTCCCGACCCAGCCCCGATGCCTTGATGCCGCCAAATGGCGCTACTTCGTTAGACATGACCCCGGTGTTGATGCCTACCATGCCGTATTCCAGGGCCTCGGCAACACGGAACACACGGCTCATGTCGCGGGCGTAGAAGTACGAAGCCAGGCCGAACTCGGTGTCGTTGGACATGGCGATGACTTCGGCCTCGTCCTTGAAGCGGAACAGCGGCGCCAGTGGGCCGAAGGTCTCTTCTTTAGCGACAGCAGCGGTTTTCGGTACGTCGACCAGGATGGTCGGCTCGAAGAAGTTGCCCTTGATCAGCTTGCCACCGGCCAGCACCTTGGCGCCTTTGCCAACGGCGTCGTCGATGTGTTCCTGAACCTTGGCAACGGCCTTGCCGTCGATCAGCGGGCCAGTGGTGGTGCCTTCTTCCAGGCCGTTACCGATCTTCAGCTTGGCAACAGCAGCGGCCAGCTTCTGGGCGAACGCGTCGTAGACGCCGTCCTGCACGTAGATACGGTTGGCGCAGACGCAGGTCTGGCCGTTGTTGCGGTACTTGGAGATGATCGCGCCCT
>NZ_JBNNVS010000070.1:0-2075 GCF_050280665.1 Pseudomonas sp. NPDC089547
ACGGTGATGACGGTTTTACCGTCGCTCAGCGTGAAGGTCAGCGCACTGTGGTTGTTGATCGGCAGGCCGTCTTTGTTGGTCAGGGTGATGGTGTAAGTGATCTCGCCGCCTTCGGTCATCGAAGGGGTAGCGGTCAGCTTGGCCACCACTTCGTCGGTGGTGTCGGTCACTTGAACCGAAGCGCTGCCGCCCAGTTGCAGGTTCTCGAAGCCACGACCGTCGATGTCCACAGCGGACTTGATGCCCAGGCTGATCTGGCCAGCGTCGTTGTAGACGTCGTCGCCTTGTGCAGCGTGTTCGTACGGCGCGCTGGTTTCACCGGCCTTGATGGTCACCTTGGCATCGTTGCTCAGGGTCACGACCAGGTCGTGATCCAGCGGCTGGTTGATGTGCACGGTGAACGTCGGTTTGACGTTCTCGGCGACCGAAGCCTGGTCGGCAGTGATGGTGACCTTGACCAGATCGCCTTCGTTGCCCGGAGTACCTGGCTCGTCGGTAACGATGGTGCTGACCGGGGTTTTATCCAGGGTCAGTTGTTCGAACTTGCCGACGTCAGCGCCAGCCACGGAAGCAATCGACTGCACCACTGGCGGATTGGTGCCGGTGTAGACGTTGTCAGGCGCAGTGACAGTGATCGAACCAGTAGTGCCATTGGCTGGTACGGTGATGACGGTTTTGCCGTCGCTCAGCGTGAAGGTCAGGGCCGAGTGGTTGTTGATCGGCAGACCGTCTTTGTTGGTCAGGGTGATGGTGTAGGTGATCTCGCCGCCTTCGGTGACCGAAGGTGTCGCGGTCAGCTTCGCCACCACTTCGTCAGTGGTGTCGGTCACTTGAACAGTTGCAGCACCGCCCAGTTGCAGGTTCTCGAAGGTGGCGCCGGTGGCGTCTACTGCCGAGTTGATGCCCAGGGTGATCTGGCCGGCGTCGTTGTAGACATCGTCGCCCTGTGCAGCGTGTTCGTACGGCGCGCTGGTTTCACCGGCCTTGATGGTGACCTGAGCGTTGTTGCTCAGGGTCACGACGAGGTCGTGGTCCAGCGGCTGGTTGATGTGCACGGTGAAGGTCGGTTTGACGTTCTCGGCAACCGAAGCCTGGTCAGCGGTGATGGTGACTTTGACCAGGTCGCCTTCGTTCGGGGTGCCTGGCGTACCTGGGTTACCCGGAGTACCTGGCTCGTCGGTGACGGTGGTGGTGACCGGGGTTTTATCAAGGGTCAGTTGTTCGAACTTGCCGACGTCAGCGCCAGCAACGGAAGCGATCGACTGCACCACTGGCGGATTAGTGCCGGTGTAGACGTTGTCAGGCGCAGTGACAGTGATCGAACCAGTAGTGCCGTTGGCCGGTACGGTGATGACGGTCTTGCCGTCGCTCAGCGTGAAGGTCAGCGCACTGTGGTTGTTGATCGGCAGACCGTCTTTGTTGGTCAGGGTGATGGTGTAGGTGATCTCGCCGCCTTCGGTCACCGAAGGCGTGGCGGTCAGCTTGGCCACTACCTCACTGAGGGTGTCAGAGATTTCAACGGTAGCCGGGCCACCCAAGGCCAGCTTCTCGAAGGTGGCACCCGGAACAGTTGCGCCAGTGACGCTGAGGGTGATGGAGCCTGCGTCTTTGTAGACGTCATCGCCCTGGACCGGTGTCTTGTACTCGGCTTCGGTTTTACCGGCTTCGATGGTAACGGTGTCGCCGTTCGACAGGGTCACGGTCAACGGACGGTCCAGTGCCTGGCTTACTTTCACAGTGAAGGAAGGCTGCTGGTCTTCGGTCACATTGCCATTGCTGACGATGCTTACGGTGACGGTATCGATGCTGTCACTGATGACAGTCGAAGCCGGGGTCGGATTCGGGGTCAGTTGCTCGAAGTTGCCGCCCGTGGCGTTTTCAATGGTGACGCTAACAGTCGAACCGTTGTTGTAAACGTCGTTCGCCGGGGTCTGGAAATCAACGCTGCCCTGGGTCTTGCCGGCTTCAACGGTAATGGTCTGGCCGTTGGACAGGGTCACGGTGACCGGAGTCTGGGCAGGATTGCTCAGGGTCACGGTGTAGGTGATTACACCGCCTTCGGTCACCGACGGGGT
>NZ_JBNNVS010000070.1:2169-16736 GCF_050280665.1 Pseudomonas sp. NPDC089547
TTCGGGGTCAGCTGTTCGAAGTTACCGCCAGTGGCGTTTTCGATAGTGACGCTGACAGTCGAGCCGTTGTTGTAGACATCGTTCGCCGGGGTCTGGAGATCAACGCTGCCCTGGGTCTTGCCGGCTTCAACAGTAATAGTCTGGCCGTTGGACAGAGTCACGGTCACCGGGGTCTGGGCAGGGTTGCTCAGGGTCACGGTGTAGGTGATCACGCCGCCTTCGGTCACGCTTGGCGAAGCGGTCAGGGTCGCGGTGGTGTTATCCACCGAGTCATTGATCGTGGTCTGAGCCGGAGTCGGGTTCGGGGTCAGTTGCTCGAAGTTACCGCCTGTGGCGTTTTCGATGGTGACGCTGACGGTCGAGCCGTTGTTGTAGACGTCGTTCGCCGGGGTCTGGAAATCAACGCTGCCCTGGGTCTTGCCGGCTTCAACAGTAATAGTCTGGCCGTTGGACAGGGTCACGGTGACCGGAGTCTGGGCAGGATTGCTCAGGGTCACGGTGTAGGTGATTACACCGCCTTCGGTCACCGACGGGTTCGCAGTCAGGGTCGCGGTGGTGTTGTCGACCGAATCGTTGATCGTGGTCTGAGCCGGGGTCGGATTCGGGGTCAGCTGTTCGAAGTTACCGCCAGTGGCGTTTTCGATGGTGACGCTGACAGTCGAGCCGTTGTTGTAGACGTCGTTCGCCGGGGTCTGGAAATCAACGCTGCCCTGGGTTTTACCCGCCTCAACGGTAATGGTCTGGCCGTTGGACAGAGTCACGGTGACCGGAGTCTGGGCAGGATTGCTCAGGGTCACGGTGTAGGTGATCACGCCGCCTTCGGTCACGCTTGGCGAAGCGGTCAGGGTCGCCGTGGTGTTGTCGACCGAGTCATTGATCGTGGTCTGAGCCGGGGTCGGATTCGGCGTCAGCTGCTCGAAGTTGCCACCAGTAGCACCAGTAATGGTTGTACTAACTGTCGAACCGTTGTTGTAGACATCATTCGCCGGGGTCTGGAAGTCGACACTGCCCTGGGTCTTGCCAGCCTCGATGGTGATGACCTGGCCATTGGACAGGGTAATGGTCACCGGAGTCTGGGCCGGGTTGCTCAGGGTCACGGTGTAAGTGATCACGCCACCTTCGGTCACCGACGGATTCGCCGTCAGCGTCGCCGTGGTGGTGTCGATGGTATCGGTAACCTGGGTAACTGCCGGCGTTTGCGGCACCGTCACCGTCAGGCCGTTGCCACCCGTGGTACCGGTAACGGTCGCCGAGATCTGGCCGCCGTCAATATAAGGCGTGTCATTTGCCGGAACGACGACGTTGACGCTACCGGTGGTCTGCCCCGCCGGGATGACGATTACGGCACCGTTCGACAGCGTAACAATCAGGTTGCTGGACGGGGCCTGGCCAACCGTGGCGGTATAGACGATGACGCCACCCGCTTCGCTGATGGAAGGAGTGGCGCCAAGAATCAGGTCAGTAGCAACGTTGGTGTCCGTCGTCGGTGTGGTCACCAGGTTATTGTTGGTGTCACCCAGCAGGCCGACTTCTTCACTGTCCAGTGTGGCTGCAAAGCCAAGCCCCTCAGTGGGGAAGCCAACAGTAGGGTCAACCCGGCCCGCTGTTTCTTCGAGCATCACGAAGCTGTGGCCACCGCCCAGCGCGCCACCACCGCCTGCTGCCGATGGGCCGGCCGCGGTAGCCTCCAGCTCGGTAGTCGGGTCGACACCCGCAGCGATCGCCTGCTGCAACTCCTCCACCGACGGCGCGGCCTGTGCAGTCGCCTGGCTCAGGTCTGTGCTGCTGTCAGGCGTGTCGGCGCTCCACTGGCTGTCACGGCCCAAGTCAAGCAGGCGGCCATCGGCCAGCTCCAGAGTAACTGCGCCACCAGGGCCAGTGAGCACCTCCTCACCAGCCAACAGGCGGTCCCCTTCGATGAGCACACGACGAATGCCCTCTGGGGATACCGCAATAACCTGGCCGACAATGCTTTTGACGATGGCTACAACGCTGCTCATTGGACTCTCCGTGTGACCCGATGGGTACTTCCCTGCCAGAGCGGCACTTGCAAGCCACTTCAGGCGGAACTGATGTCGATGTTCTCTTGACGCCTTATTGCGTCAATATTCCGTCTATAACTTTTTGAAACCGTAATACTGCCAAAGTATTGACCTTATACAGGCCATCCTAAACAATCGGCAATGTAATGTCACATTGATATTTGTAGGTTAGCCAACCGTTTGCACAGGACCAATGTCGTACATCATCGAAAACGCGCCGGCCTTCAAGTTCAGCTGCTTTTCCCATGCGTTGCCAGATGCAATTGCAGGCCTTTGCAGTACCGTTCATCAGCTACCGACACGGTCGTTGGCGTCAACATTCCGGTCACTTCCAATGACCCAGGCATGTGATCGCTTACAAGCATAAACCTTGCCTGAAATCGCCCGGAAAAGAGCTCCAAACCCAAGCAGCACAAGGGCCCCACTCGCACCTTGGGCAACCAGAGCCTGCTACTGGCTGCCCCCAACCAGAACGATTTGCCGCAGATCAGACAGATAGCGATCCCGCACGCGAATACTGGCATGGGAATGATGGCAAACCATCGGTGATTACAGAACCACGGTTCAACCTGCAAACGCACTTAGCGCGATGAATTTTAATGATCTACCCGCCTGAAAACGTCAACAAATCAGCGCCTGTTTAATGACAAGCCCGTGAACTGATAATTCACCCACACAGCGTTGTCTGGATGGCAGGCTATGCTGCACATGAGCCTGATCCCAAACTGGATCAGAAATGAAACACCAGTTGCATTGCAGCATCTATGCAGTAGCAATAACGACGTAGAATTGTTTACTCAGTATCGATTCAAGGCGACCATTGGCCAGCTGCCCTGCAGCGCCATTGATCGCAAGGGTGAACCGGCCAAGCCTGAACGGCGGCACACCCACCCCACCCACCACAAGGATGAAGAGAGCGCCGCGTGGAATCTGAAGTCAGTCGAGTCCAACTCAGCCATGATCCACGCAGTCAGCATGACGATCCCTTGCTGGATAGTCTGCTGAGCCTGTGTGTCCTGCACCAGAAACCCGCCAGTCGGGTCATGCTGACCACCGGCCTGCCGCTGCCCGCCCAGCGTCTGAGCCCCGAGCTGCTACCCCGCGCCGCTGCCCGCGCCGGCCTGCAAGGGCGCCTGTTGCAGCGCAAGCTGGAGCAGATCCCGAGCATTGCCATGCCGGCGATGCTGTTGCTCAAGGAAGGCCGCAGCGCCGTCCTGCTGGGCTGGGAGAACGAAGACACCGCGCGCCTGCTGCTCAGTGAGAGCGATGGCGGCGAAGTGCATGTCAGCCGCGAAGCGCTGCTAAGCGACTACAGCGGCCGAGTGTTCTTCGCCCAGCCGCAGCACAAGTTCGACGTCAACCACGGCAACCTCATCCCGCGGGCGAAGTCGTGGTTCCGCGATACCTTGCTGCGCAGCAAGTGGCTGTATATCGATGCCATCGCCGCCAGCCTGGTGATCAACCTGATCGCCCTGGCCGCGCCGCTGTTCGTGATGAACGTGTATGACCGGGTGGTGCCCAACCAGGCTACCTCGACGCTCTGGGTGCTGGCCGTCGGTATCGCCGGTGCCTATATCTTCGACCTGATCCTCAAGGGCCTGCGCGGCTTGTGCCTGGACCTGGCCGGCAAGAAGACAGACTTGATCATTTCCGCGACGCTGTTCGAGCGTATTGTTGGCATGTCGATGAAGTACCGGCCGGCAAGGGTCGGCAGCTTTGCCCAGAACATTCACGAGTTCCAGGGGCTGCGCGACTTCCTCGCCTCGCTGACCCTCACCAGCCTGATCGACCTGCCGTTCACCGTCCTGATCCTGATCGTAATCGCCGTCATTGGTGGCCACCTGGTGTGGATCCCGATCATCGCCTTCCCGTTGGCCCTGGGCATCGGCTACGCCCTGCAACGGCCACTGATGGCGACCATGGAGCGGACCATGGCCCTGGCTTCGGAGCGCCAGTCCAGCCTGATCGAGACCCTGGCCGGCCTGGATGCGGTAAAGGTCAACAACGCCGAAAGCGAACGCCAGTACATGTGGGAGCAGACCCTCGGCACCCTCAGCCGCCTGGAGCTGCGCGTCAAGGTGCTGTCGAGCCTGGCGATGAACATCACCATGCTGATCCAGCAACTGGCAGGCGTGGCGATGATCTGCGTCGGTGTGTACCTGATCATCGACGGTAACCTGAGCATGGGCGGCCTGGTGGCCTGCTACATGCTCAGCGGCCGCGCGCTCGGCCCGCTGGGGTCGCTCAACGGCCTGCTCGCCCGCTACCAGCAAGCCAAGGTGACCATGGTCTCCACCGACCACATGATGGAGCTGCCGCAAGAGCGCAACTTCGAAGAGCGCCCTTTGAGCCGCAAGGTGCTACAGGGCAGCGTCGAGTTCCGTGGGGTGGACTTCACCTACCCGAACCAGCAGAACCTGGCGCTGAAGAACATCAACCTGATCATCCGACCCGGCGAGAAAGTCGGCATCATCGGCCGCAGCGGCTCGGGCAAAAGCTCCCTGGCCAAGCTCATTGTCGGCCTGTACGAGGCCGATGGCGGCTCACTGCTGGTCGATGGCGTGGACATTCGCCAGATCGACGTCAGCGAACTGCGCCACAACATCGGCTATGTACCCCAGGACATCCAGCTCCTGGCTGGCACACTGCGCGACAACCTGGTCAGCGGCGCCCGCTATATCGAGGACGAGCTGATCCTGCAAGCGGCCGAGCTGGCAGGCGTGCATGAATTCGCCCGCCTGCACCCGGACGGCTACGAGCTGCAAGTTGGGGAACGCGGGCAGAACCTGTCCGGTGGCCAGCGGCAGAACGTTGCCCTGGGCCGTGCACTGCTGCTCAACCCACAGATCCTGCTGCTGGACGAGCCGACCAGCGCCATGGACAACACCGGCGAAGAACGCCTCAAACAGCGCCTGCAAGCCGTGGTGGAGGGCAAGACGGTGCTGTTGGTCACGCACCGTGCCTCGCTGCTGTCGCTGGTGGACCGGCTGATCGTGATCGATCGCGGGCAGATAGTCGCCGACGGCCCGAAAGCCGCGGTCATGGATGCGCTGAAGAAGGGGCAGATCAGTGTTGCATAAGCTGGATATGGGGCAATTCAAGGATGGCCTGCGGCGCTATTTCAAAGGCTCCGATTCACTGGGCGGCCAACCGCTGCCAGAGGTCAACAAGGCCCTGATCGAGGACGCGCCAAGGGTGGTGCGGATGACCATCTGGGGCGTGATCCTGTTCTTCGTGTTCCTGATCGTGTGGGCCAGCGTAGCGCCCATTGATGAGGTCACGCGGGGCGAAGGCAAGGCTATCCCATCTTCCAAGGTGCAGAAGATCCAGAACCTTGAGGGCGGCATCGTCGCCGAGATCTTCGCCAAGGAAGGGCAGATTGTCGAAGTGGGCCAGCCGTTGCTGCGCCTGGACGAAACCCGCTTCGCGTCCAACGTTGGCGAGACCGAGGCCGATCGCCTGGCCATGGCCCTGCGGGTGGAACGGTTGAGTGCCGAGGTGCAAGACAGCCCGCTGAAAATCGACGAAGCGCTGCGCAAGGCTGCACCTAGCCAGGCGGCCAGTGAAGAGTCGCTGTACCAGAGCCGGCGCCAGCAACTGCAGGACGAGATTGGCGGCCTGCAGCAGCAGTTGGTCCAGCGCCAGCAGGAGCTTCGCGAATACAGTTCCAAACGCGCCCAGTACGCCAACAGCCTTGAGCTGCTGCGCAAGGAAATCGGCATGTCCGAACCGCTGGTGGCTACCGGAGCGATTTCCCAGGTAGAAGTGCTGCGCCTGCGCCGTGCCGAAGTTGAAAACCGCGGCCAGCTGGACTCCACCGCGCTGGCAATCCCCCGGGCCGAAGCGGCCATCCGCGAGGTGCAAAGCAAGATCGAGGAAACCCGAGGCAAATTCCGCAGTGAAGCGCTGACCCAGCTGAACGAGGCGCGCACCGAGTTGAACAAGGCTACCGCCACCAGCAAGGCGCTGGACGACCGGGTACACCGCACCCTGGTCACTTCGCCGGTTCGCGGCATCGTCAAGCAGTTGCTGGTGAACACCATCGGCGGGGTAATCCAGCCTGGTAGCGATATCATCGAAGTGGTACCACTGGACGATACGCTGGTGATCGAAGCGAAGATCCTGCCCAAGGACATCGCCTTCCTGCACCCTGGCCAGGAAGCGACAGTCAAGTTCACGGCCTATGACTACACCATCTACGGTGGGCTAAAGGCCAAACTGGAACAGATTGGCGCCGACACCATCACCGACGAAGACAAGAAAACCACCTACTACCTGATCAAGCTGCGCACCGATCGCAGCCACCTGGGAACGGATGAGAAGCCGTTGCTGATCATTCCGGGGATGGTGGCGACGGTGGATATCATGACCGGCAAGAAGACCATCATGAGCTACCTGCTCAAGCCGATCATGAAAGCGCGGTCGGAGGCGCTGCGCGAGCGGTGATAGCCAACCCACTCGTCTCGCGATCGCTGTAGGAGCGGCCTTGTGTCGCGAAAGGGCCGCAAAGCGGCCCCAGGATTTCAGCAGCGATGCATAAAGTGCCGGGGCTGCTGCGCAGCCCTTTCGCGACACAAGGCCGCTCCTACAACAGATCGCGCAAGGCCAGTCAGCGCCAGGGCGCAGGTTCGCCAACCAGCTGCCCCTGAATCCCGCCTACACCCATTTCCTTCAACACCAGCCGCTCCCCTTCGGTCTCGACCCGCTCGGCAATCAGCGGCAGGTCAATGCTGTGCGCCGCACGCTGGATCGCCTCGATGAACAGCCGTTTGTGCTGCTCATGGTCGATGTTGCGGATGTAGCTGCCATCAATCTTCAGATACGCCAGGCCCAGGTGCGCCAGGTTGCCGATCATGCTGAAACGCCCGCCAAATCGTTGCAGCGCCAGGCCGAAGCCAAGTGCGTGCAAGCGTCGGGTCAGTTGCTCCAGGGCAGCCTGCTCGGGCAACTGTTCTTCACCAATTTCAAATACCAGGCGCGGCCCCATGGCCGCGTTCTGGCTCAGCAGCTCAAAAACGCGCTGCAAGGCCTTGGGGTCGGCCAGCGTGGCGGCCGAAAGGTTTAGCGCCAAGACCTGATCATGCCCACGCAGGTGCGCCAGCACCTTCTCCAGCACCAGCACGTCCAGCCGTGGCATCCAGCCAAAACGCTCCAGCCATGGCAGGAAGCGGCCCGCCGGCAGTGCCTCGCCCTGGCCATCCTGCAAACGCGAAATCACTTTGTGGTGTATCACCCGTTGTGCCGTACCTGAATCCACCACAGGCTGGAAGAACAGTTCGAAATGCCCGTTGATGAAGGCTTGGTCGAGCCGCTCATGCCAGTCATGCTGGCTGTCCGCCGCAACAGCAGCCACGCCTTGCTCAAGGCACACCCAGCCTGGCGTCGGCTGGTTTTCGGCGCGGGCGAGCGCCTCGTCGGCGAGCTTGAGCAACGCTTGCGGTGCATCCCCTGGGCTGAATGGCGCAAGGCCGATGCAGGCCACCGGGTCGATATCACTGGCACCGGTCTCATGCAGGCTTTGCAGGGTCGCTTCCAGCGCCTGGGCAAGATTTACCGCTTCTTCATGCACCATGCCCGGCGCCAGCACGGCAAACTCGCCGCCGCGGCTGCGGGAAATCAGGTCATTGGTTTCCGGGAAACTGGCACAGGTGCGGCGCAACTGCTCCCCCACGGCCTGCAACAGCTGGTCGGTGCGCTGGCCGCCAAGGCGGGCGTTCAGGCCCGCCAGGCCTTGCACCCGCAACAGCAGCAGATAGCCTGCGCGTGCGTCCTCCAGGTTGCTCACCCGGGTATTGAGCTGCATCTCGAAATAGCGGCGGTTGGACAGCCCGGTCAGGCTATCCTGGTAAGACTCGGCACGCAGGCGCTCACTGCGTTCGGCCTGTTCAGTAAACAGTGCCTTGAGTTTCTCGACCATCTGGTTCATTGCCTGCACCACACGGCGCAGCTCCGGCGTACGCGGCAACTCTGGCAGGCTGAGGAATTCGCGGCGGGCAATGGCGTGGGATTGCTCGACCATGTAGTCCAGCGGCCGCAACTGGCGGCGCAACAACAAGGCACCCAGCACGGCACTGGCGGCACCGCACAGCAGCAACCAGCCCAGGCTTCCCAGGGCGCTTTGCCAGAGCTTGGCAATTGCGAACATCGGGTGGCTGATGACTTCTACGCGCGCGGCCTGCTGCCAGCCACGGCTGACGATGGCATCACCGCCAGCCGCCTCAAGGCCGATCAGGTGCACGAACCAGCGCGGCACACCGCCAGGGTCCGGCTCGGCGTGGCGTTCCACCAGCACGGCATTGGAACCCAGGTCGACGACCTTGATGCTTGAATAGTAACCGCTGTCGAAGATCGAACTGACCATCAGCTCGACCATCGCCGGGTCGTCGATATTCGGCGTCAGCGACAGGGCCAACGCGGTCGCTGCATCCTGGGCATGCGAGCGCAGCTGGTTGACGTACTGGCTGCGCGAGCTTTCCAGGCTGACCATGAAACTGCCACTGAAGGCGACCACCAGGAACAGGCAAATGGCCAACAGCAATTGTTTGAACAGTGACATCTGTGCTCCTTCAGTAAACAGGCTCGGCCGGGAACCCTTCGGCCTGCATTTTCTTCAGCAAATCCTGCCAGCGTGAGAGCCGCTTGGTATCGCCGACCTTCTTGTTACCCGCAGCCCCCGTCAGCCACAGCCCCTCGCCATTGAAGGCATACACCGGCAACAGGTCGGTACGCTGGCTTGCCGGCTTGATGGCGTCCATCAGGCTATCAAGCACCAAAGGCTGGGCCTGTGGATTTGAATAATAGGTCAGGACCATGTGCGCTCGGTTCTGCCGCAACGCCTTGACGTAGGTGATGCGCAGTTTTTCACTGGGGATGCCCATGCGCCGCAGGCTGAAATACTTGGCGATGGCGTAGTCCTCGCAGTCCCCGGCACCTTTGATCAAGGCCTGCACCGGCGTGGCCCAGTAGTCGACCTCGTGCCACAGGTCGATGTCCTCTACATAGCGCAACTGCTGGTTGAAGAAGCGGTTGACCACTTGCAACCGCTCAAGCTCAGTGCCTTGCTTTTGCGTGGCCATCAAGTTCTGCCAGGCGTCTATACGGCCCTGCCCGGCCCCCAATGGGCCATACAGGGCCTGCGACTTGCGGCTGATCTGGGAGAAATCCCAATCCGCGTGCAAGCCGCCCAGCAGTAGACTGCCAAGCAGCGCGGCAAAGCCGATACGTCGCACAACGGTTTTGAGCACCCAGGATATCGCCACTGCGAAGCCCTGTTCAGACCAGTCGAAAGCAGCGATGGTGGGGCTTGCCACGGTAAAAGACAATGGCACCCTGCAATCATGCATCCGCCTGTCAGCCCGCCTACACTTTCTGTTTATAACCTTCTATAGGCCGCTTCCTTTGGCTGGCGACTTAATCCACCATAGCCGCGCTTTTGGGGCGTCCGTTCCAGTCAGGGCTCAGGTTTGACACCCCCATGGGCTGTTACTAGTGTCATTGGATCCAACTTTAGTCATCGTTGAGGCAGTCGTCGCGTGGCCGAAAAAATCAAATTGAGCAATGTGCTGGCCAGCGAGCAGCTGTCGCCGCATCAGGCCCGTACCGTGATCGAAGAACGCCTGCGCAGCGCCATTCTCGATGGCCGCCTGCCCCCAGGCACCGCCGTGCGCCAACAAGAGCTTGCTACCTTGTTTGGCGTAAGCCGCATGCCCGTGCGCGAGGCCCTGCGCCAGCTTGAAGCGCAATCGTTGCTGAACGTGGAGATGCACAAAGGCGCTGTGGTTGCGCCATTGATCGGCGAGGATGCGGTAGATACCTATGCCCTGCGCGTACTGCTTGAGAGCGAGGCACTGCGCCAGTCTATCCCTCTGCTTGATGCCAGCGACCTCGCCAGCGCCCGTGGCTATATCCAGCAACTGGAAAACGAAACCCGACACGCCGAAATCGGCCGCCTGAACCGGCTGTTCCACATGTCGCTGTACAGCAAGGCACCCAACAAGAAGCTGCTGCGCCTGATCGAAAACGAACTGAACGAGGAAGAGCGCTTTCTGCGCTTCCACCTCTCCTCCATGGGGCTGGGCAAGCTCACCCAGGACGATCACAACGCGCTGGTGAATGCGGCCAGCGACAAGCTGGTTGACGAGGCGGTAGCGGTGCTGGAACAGCATCTCAACAGCGGGGCGCGGGTGATCCGTAATTACCTGGATACGCAGTTGCTGCGATAGTTCGTTACTGGCTTTACGCCCTGCGCGAGCGGATGGGTTGCAAATTGATTCTGCCCCGCCAACAATGAGACTAATTATCATTCATGTCCATTGATGCCGGCGCCCTCCTCCATGCCCAGCAACGACTGCGTGCAAACGCTCTACAGTGACCACCACGGCTGGTTGCATAGCTGGTTACGCAGCAAACTCGGCAATGCCGCTGATGCTGCCGACCTAGCTCAGGACACTTTCGTCCGTTTACTGCAACGCCGCGAAACCTTGCAGCTGAACACCCCTCGGGCTTTCCTGCGCACGGTAGCGCGTGGGCTGGTGATCGACCACTGGCGCCGCGAGGAACTGCACAAGGCCTACCTGGAGGCATTGGCCCACCTGCCGGAGGCACAGGCCCCCTCGGCCGAAACACGCGAGCTGTTGCTGGAGTTGCTTGAGCGTATTTCACGCATGCTCGACGGCCTCAAACCCAAAGTGCGCCGCGCATTCCTGCTGGCTCAATGTGAAGGGCTGAAACACCAGGCCATCGCCGAGCAGATGGGCATCTCCGTGCGCACCGTAGAGCGCTACATTGCCGATGCGCTCTACCACTGCTACATGCTGCGCTACGAAGACGAGTGCTGAATCGATGGTCGCCGCCCGCCCTGATGCAAAAGTGGTCAAGCAGGCCATCCAGTGGATGCTACGGCTTCGTGAAAGCGGCCATGACCCGGCTCTGCAACAACAGTGCACGCAATGGCGCAGTGCCCGGCTCGAACACGAACAGGCCTGGCAACGGGTGACCCACCTGCATCAGGACCTCGACCTGCGCACCATCCCCGGTGCCGGGCTGGCTCTGCAAACCCTGGAAACCAGCCAGCAGCGCTTGCACCGTCGGCAGGCGCTGAAGCTGCTTGGCGGCGTTGTCATCGCGGGATCGGCGACATGGCTGGCCAACGACCTGGATGTCGTCACTGCCTGGGCGTCGGACTACGCCACCGGCACGGGCGAACGACGCACCTTGACGCTGCCCGACGGTTCACTGATGCAACTCAATACCCACAGTGCCGTGGACCTGGCCTTCAGTGGCCAGCAGCGCCTGGTCCGCCTGAAGCACGGGGAACTGATGATTACCTGCCGCTCGCAGCACTCTGTACTGGTACAAACACGCGACGCGCTGCTGGAAGGCTTCGAAGGGCGCTTTGCCGCTTACCAGGACGGCGACTGCACGCGTGTCAGCGTCAGCCACGGAAAGGTGGCCATACACCGTCCTGGCAATGGCCAACAGCAATGGATCGAAAGTGGCCAGGACTGGCGCCTGGATGCTCAAGGTGCGCACCGGCTCGCGCACGTGGATATGGACGCGATGGCCTGGGCTGAAGGGCTGATCGTTACTCAGGACATGCGCCTTCGCGAATTCCTCAGGCAGGTCAGCCGATATCGCCATGGTTACCTGAGCTGCGGCGACGATATTGCCGACTTGCGCTTGTCAGGGGTATTTCGCCTCGAAGACCCGGAGCAATTGCTTCATCTGCTGCCACAGACGCTGCCTGTGCGGCTGCGTCAGCGAACACGCTGGTGGGTGCGTGTAGAGAGCATGACCTGATAAGGCCTTGCGCCTTTTTATGGCGGGTTTTGAATTCCGGTCCGGCTAGGACTGTAAGCGACCCCTTCTGCCCTCAACACTTCAACGGACCCTTCATGTCTATCAACCCGGTGTTCCAATCAACCGATTTTCGACCTGCCCAACAATCAATACGGTTACGCCAAGCTATCCGGGCGGCTCTGTTTGGTACCGCCTTGGGCCTGGCAGCTACCTCGCAACTTTCCGTAGCGGCGCAAGCGGCCCAGGTAAGTCATCAATATGCTATCCCGGGCGGCCAACTGGCCGACGTGCTCAATCAGTTCGCCCGCCAGGCCGGCATTACCCTTTCAAGCACGCCTCAGCTCACCGATGGCCTGCGTTCCAACGGCCTGCAGGGGCAGTACGCCAACGATCAGGCGCTGCGCCAACTGCTCAATGGCAGCGGGCTTGAGGCCGTCAGTCAGGACGGACGTAGCTATGTGCTGCAAGCACAGGCTCAGGATGCTGCACTTTCATTGCCAGATACCGATATCCGTAGCTTCACCCTTGGCAATGCATTGGGCAGCATGGAGGGGTACAACGCCACGCACAGCCAGGTGGCGACCAAGACCAGCATGCCGTTGGTTGAGACATCCCAATCGGTCTCGGTGGTGACCCGCCAGCAGATGGATGATCAGGGCTCACAGACCGTTGCCCAGGCCATGCGCTACACACCCGGGGTACTGACCAACCCTTACGGTGCCACCCATCGGTACGACTATGTGGCCATGCGCGGCTTCAATGATGGCTCGGTGGACAACATCTACGTCGATGGACTGAAGTCGATGGGCGACAACGGCACCTACAGCACCATGCAGGTAGACCCGTACTTCCTTGAGCGCATCGACATTCTCAAAGGGCCATCTTCGGTACTGTATGGGCGAAGCTCACCGGGTGGCCTGGTGGCCCTGACCACCAAGAAGCCGTTGTTTACCCCCTTCCATCAGGTTCAGGCCACGGTCGGCACCCAAGGCCAGCGTGGGGTGGGCTTTGATTTCAGCGGGCCTGTGGATGACGACAAGCGCATCGCCTATCGCCTGACCGGCCTGGCGGATGCTTCCGACACTCAGTTCGACCACAGCAAGGAAGAACGCTACGCCATTGCGCCGGCGATCAGCATCGACTTCACTGAAGACACCTCGCTCACGCTGCAGGCGTATCTACAGCATGACCCTAATGGTGGGTACCACGGCGGCAACCCTGCAGACGGCATGCTGCACAAGCGCAACGGCTTGCGCCTGTCAGACCACTTCTTCGAGGGTGAACCGGGCATCGACAACTACGAGCGCACACAGCAGTCCTTCAGCTACCAGTTCGAGCACCGCTTCAATGATGTGTTCACCGCGCGGCAGAACTTCCGCTACCAGGATTCCGACGTGTCCATGGACCAGGTGTATTCGGCCGGTTGGGCGGATGCCGACAGCAACATTCTAAACCGCGCCTATACCGGCGGCGACGAACGCCTGCATTCGTACATCATCGACAACATGCTGCAGGCGGAATTTTTCACTGGGGCTGCCAAACACACCCTGCTGCTGGGCACCGACTACCAGCGGCGCAAGGCTGACGTCGCTTGGCGTTATGGCACGGTAAACCCACTGGACGCCGGCAACCCGCAGTATGGCAATGGCAACCTTCAGGTCCTGGGTGAAAACCGCTACCAGCGGCGCTTGCAGCAAACAGGCGTGTATCTGCAGGACCTGGTGGAGCTGGAGCAGTGGCGCTTCTCCCTGGGGCTTCGCCAGGACTGGGTGAAGGTGTCCGAAGAGAATCGCGACAGCGATACCAAGGTCAGCGATCAGCGCTCCAGGTTCACAACCCGGGCCGGGGTGCTCTACCTGTTCGAGAACGGCATTGCGCCCTATGTCAGCTACTCGGAGTCGTTCAACCCCAATACCGTGTCCGACCAGGAAGGTCGCCCGCTGGCACCGACCGAGGGTACTCAATGGGAAGCGGGCATAAAGTATCAGCCACCGGGTAGCGACAACCTGTTCACCGCATCGGTGTTCCGCATCGAACAGGAAAGCCTGGCCTCGAAGCAGCCTGACGAAAACTTCTATCGGCCAGTAGGTGAAGTACGCTCGCAAGGGCTGGAGCTGGAAGCCCATGTTCAGCTGACCGACAGCCTCAAACTGTTGGGTGGCTATACCTTTACCGATATCGAGTATTCCAAGTCGATGCCAAGCCTGGTGTCGGGCAGTCTCGATAACAAGGGCAACTCGCCGACCCAGGCGCCGAAGCAGATGTTCTCGCTGTGGGCTGACTACAACATCCACCAGGGGCCCCTGGATGGCCTGCGGCTGGGCGGTGGCGTGCGGTATGTAGGGTACAGCTGGGTGGATGCGGAAAACAGCATGAAGGTGCCTTCCTACACCCTGTTCGACGCTTCGATCGGCTATGACCTGGGCAAAGTAGGCCTCAAGGGCATGGATGTGCGCCTTAACGCCAACAACCTTACCAACGAAAGCTACATCACTTCCTGTGCCAGCCTGAACTACTGCTACATGGGTGAAGAGCGTAACGTCAGCGCAACGGTCAGCTATCAGTTTTGACCGATATTGAACCCCGGAAAAGACAAAGCCCCTGTCTGCATCGCAGACAGGGGCTTTGGGTTTGAATCTTGACGATGACCTACTCTCACATGGGGAAACCCCACACTACCATCGGCGATGCATCGTTTCACTGCTGAGTTCGGGATGGGATCAGGTG
>NZ_JBNNVS010000071.1:0-16672 GCF_050280665.1 Pseudomonas sp. NPDC089547
CCCTGCAGCACATCGATACCCTCATCACGCACTTCCTGCTAGTCTCGTGGGGCCCGGTCATGCCGGCCAACGAGTCGTTCCAGATGATCGAGGCGACCAAGGGCATCAACAGTTACTACCTGACGAGCGATGGCGGCACCATGAGCTACCGCACCCGGATCCGTACCCCGAGCTACCCGCACCTGCAGCAGATCCCTTCGGTGATCAAAGGCAGCATGGTCGCCGACCTCATTGCGTACCTGGGCAGTATCGACTTCGTTATGGCTGACGTGGACCGCTAAGTATGAACAGCACGCTTATCCAGACAGACCGTTTCGCCCTCAGCGAAACCGAGCGCTCGGCCATCGAGCACGAAATGCATCACTACGAGGACCCGCGCGCGGCGTCCATCGAAGCCCTGAAGATCGTCCAGAAGGAACGCGGCTGGGTGCCGGATGGCGCCATCCACGCCATCGGCGAAGTGCTGGGCATCCCGGCCAGCGACGTAGAGGGTGTTGCCACCTTCTACAGCCAGATCTTCCGTCAGCCGGTCGGCCGCCACATCATCCGCGTGTGCGACAGCATGGTCTGCTACATCGGCGGCCATGAATCGGTCGTCAGCCAGATCCAGAGCGAGCTGGGCATCGGCCTTGGCCAGACCACCGCCGACGGCCGTTTCACCCTGCTGCCCGTCTGCTGCCTGGGCAACTGCGACAAGGCCCCGGCACTGATGATCGACGACGACACCTTTGGCGACGTGCAGCCGGCTGGCGTTACCAAACTGCTGGAGGGTTACGTATGACCATTACTTCCTTCGGCCCGGCCAACCGCATCGCGCGCACGGCCGAAACCCACCCGCTGACCTGGCGCCTGCGTGACGACGGCGAGCCGGTATGGCTGGCCGAGTACGAGTCCAAGAACGGCTATGCTGCGGCGCGCAAGGCGCTGGCGCAAATGTCGGCTGACGACATCGTGCAAAGCGTCAAGGACTCCGGCCTCAAGGGCCGTGGTGGTGCGGGCTTCCCCACTGGCGTGAAGTGGGGCCTGATGCCCAAAGACGAATCCATGAACATCCGCTACCTGCTGTGCAACGCGGACGAAATGGAGCCGAACACCTGGAAGGACCGCATGCTGATGGAGCAACAGCCCCATCTGCTGGTCGAGGGCATGCTGATCAGCGCCCGCGCCCTGAAGGCCTACCGTGGCTACATCTTCCTGCGTGGCGAATACACCACCGCCGCAAAAAACCTCAACCGCGCCATCGATGAAGCCAAGGCCGCAGGCCTGCTGGGCAAGAACATCCTGGGCAGCGGTTTCGATTTCGAGCTGTTCGTGCACACCGGTGCCGGCCGCTACATCTGCGGCGAAGAAACCGCACTGATCAACTCGCTGGAAGGCCGCCGCGCCAACCCGCGTTCCAAGCCGCCCTTCCCTGCCGCCGTGGGCGTGTGGGGCAAGCCGACGTGCGTGAACAACGTTGAAACCCTGTGCAACGTGCCGGCCATCGTCGCCAACGGCAACGACTGGTACAAGTCGCTGGCCCGTGAAGGCAGCGAAGACCACGGCACCAAGCTGATGGGCTTCTCCGGCAAGGTGAAAAACCCAGGCCTGTGGGAACTGCCGTTCGGCGTCACCGCCCGCGAGCTGTTCGAAGACTACGCCGGCGGCATGCGCGACGGCTTCAAGCTCAAGTGCTGGCAGCCAGGTGGCGCCGGTACCGGCTTCCTGCTGCCCGAGCACCTCGACGCACAGATGTACGCCGGTGGCATCGCCAAGGTTGGCACCCGTATGGGTACTGGCCTGGCCATGGCGGTCGACGACAGCATCAACATGGTGTCGCTGCTGCGCAACATGGAAGAGTTCTTCGCCCGCGAGTCGTGCGGCTGGTGCACCCCATGCCGTGACGGCCTGCCGTGGAGCGTGAAGATGCTGCGCGCGCTGGAAAAAGGCCAGGGCCGCGCCGAAGACATCGAGACGCTGCTGGGGCTGGTCAACTTCCTCGGCCCAGGCCGTACCTTCTGTGCTCACGCACCGGGTGCCGTCGAGCCGCTGGGCAGTGCCATCAAATACTTCCGCTCGGAGTTCGAAGCCGGTGTAGCGCCTGAAAGCGCTGGCACTCTGCGTCCGAATCTGGCGAAGCCGATCGTGGTCGGCGCATAACAAGATGATTAGGCGGGTGGTCCGTGCCACTCGCCAGCTTGCCGCCAGGCCCGAGCGATCGAGGCGTGTCGCAAGCTCACCGATTTCCATTAGCCACGCCCGCTCACGCGGGCCAACGAAGAACTTTGAACAATGGCCACTATCCACGTAGACGGCAAAGCGCTCGAAGTCAACGGTGCAGACAACCTGTTACAGGCGTGTCTGTCACTCGGCCTCGACATCCCTTATTTCTGCTGGCACCCGGCGCTTGGTAGCGTTGGCGCCTGCCGGCAGTGCGCGGTCAAGCAGTACACCGACGAGAACGACACCCGTGGTCGTATCGTCATGTCCTGCATGACCCCTGCCTCCGACGGCACCTGGATCTCCATCGAAGACGAAGAGTCCAAGGCGTTCCGCGCCAGCGTCGTCGAATGGCTGATGACCAACCACCCGCACGACTGCCCGGTGTGCGAGGAAGGCGGTCACTGCCACCTGCAGGACATGACGGTAATGACCGGCCACAACGAGCGCCGCTACCGTTTCACCAAGCGTACCCACCAGAACCAGGACCTCGGCCCGTTCATCGCCCATGAGATGAACCGCTGCATCGCCTGCTACCGCTGCGTGCGTTACTACAAGGACTACGCCGGTGGTACCGACCTGGGCGTGTACGGCGCCCACGACAACGTGTACTTCGGCCGTGTCGAAGACGGCGTGCTGGAAAGCGAGTTCTCCGGCAACCTGACCGAGGTCTGCCCGACCGGCGTGTTCACCGACAAGACCCACTCCGAGCGCTACAACCGCAAGTGGGACATGCAGTTTGCCCCGAGCATCTGCCATGGCTGCTCCAGCGGCTGCAACATCAGCCCGGGTGAGCGCTACGGCGAACTGCGCCGCATCGAAAACCGCTTCAACGGTTCGGTCAACCAGTACTTCCTGTGCGACCGCGGCCGTTTCGGCTACGGCTACGTCAACCGCAAGGACCGCCCACGCCAACCACACCTGGCCGACGGCACCAAGCTGGGCCTGGACGCCGCCCTGGACAAGGCCGCCGACCTGCTGCGCGGCCGTACCATCGTCGGTATCGGCTCGCCACGCGCCAGCCTCGAAAGCAACTACGGCCTTCGTGAGCTGGTCGGTGCCGAGTACTTCTACTCGGGCATGGAAGCTGGCGAACTGGCCCGCGTGCGCCTGGCCCTGAACGTGCTGAACAACAGCCCGCTGCCAGTGCCGACCCTGCGCGACATCGAAGACCACGACGCCGTGTTCGTGCTCGGCGAAGACCTGACCCAGACCGCTGCCCGGGTCGCCCTGGCCGTGCGCCAGGCTACCAAGGGCAAGGCCGAGGCCATGGCCGAAGCCATGCGAGTGCAGCCGTGGCTCGACGCCGCGGTGAAGAACATCGGCCAGCACGCGCTGTACCCGCTGTTCATCGCTTCGCTGGCTGAAACCAAGCTGGACGACGTTGCCGAAGAATGCGTGCACGCCGCCCCGGCCGACCTGGCCCGCATCGGTTTCGCCGTGGCCCACGCCATCGACCCGAGCGCCCCGGCCGTTGCCGGCCTGGACGACGAAGCCAAGGCCCTGGCCCAGCGCATCGCCGACGCCCTGGTCGCTGCCAAGCGCCCACTGGTGGTTGCCGGTACTTCGCTGGCCGACCCGGCACTGATCGAAGCCGCCGCCAACATCGCCAAGGCCCTGAAGCTGCGCGAGAAGAACGGCTCGCTGAGCCTGGTGGTACCTGAAGCCAACAGCATCGGCCTGGCCATGCTCGGTGGCGAATCCGTCGATGCCGCGCTGGACGCAGTCATCAGCGGCAAGGCCGACGCCATCGTCGTGCTGGAAAACGACCTGTACGCCCGCGTACCGGCCGCCAAGGTCGACGCAGCCCTGGCTGCGGCCAAGGTGGTGATCGTTGCCGACCACTCGAAAACGCCGACGGTCGACCGTGCCCACCTGGTGCTGCCGGCTGCCTCGTTCGCCGAAGGCGACGGTACCCTGGTCAGCCAGGAAGGCCGTGCCCAGCGCTTCTTCCAGGTGTTCGACCCGCAGTACCTGGACAGCAGCATCCAGGTCCACGAAGGCTGGCGCTGGATGCACGCCCTGCGTGCCACCCTGCTGAACAAGCCGGTCGACTGGACCCAGCTGGACCACGTCACCAGCGCCTGCGCCGAAGCCGCCCCGCAACTGGCCGGCATCGTCAACGCCGCACCAAGCGCCGCATTCCGCATCAAGGGCATGAAACTGGCCCGTGAGCCGCTGCGTTACTCCGGCCGCACCGCCATGCGCGCCAATATCAGCGTGCACGAACCCCGCACCCCGCAAGACAAGGACACCGCGTTCGCCTTCTCCATGGAAGGCTACTCGGGCTCCGCCGAACCGCGCCAGCAGGTGCCGTTCGCCTGGTCGCCGGGCTGGAACTCGCCGCAAGCCTGGAACAAGTTCCAGGACGAGGTCGGTGGCCACCTGCGTGCCGGTGACCCGGGCGTGCGCCTGATCGAATCGCAAGGCGACCGCCTGAACTGGTTCAACGCCATTCCGGGTGCCTTCAACCCGGCCCGTGGCACCTGGACTGCCGTGCCGTTCTTCCACCTGTTCGGCAGCGAAGAAAGCTCCTCGCGCGCCGCCCCGGTGCAACAGCGCATCCCGGCTGCCTACGTGGCCCTGGCCAAGTCCGAAGCCGACCGCCTGGGTGTCAACGACGGTGCCCTGCTGAGCCTGAACGTTGCCGGTGTGGCCCTGCGCCTGCCGCTGCGTATCAATGAAGAGCTGGGCGCTGGCCTGGTCGCATTGCCGAAAGGCCTGGCCGGTATCCCGCCTGCCATCTTCGGTGCATCCGTCGAAGGTCTGCAGGAGGCAGCACAATGAGCTGGTTCACCCCCGAAGTGATCGATGTGATCATCCAGGTCGTCAAGGCTATCGTGGTGCTGCTGGCCGTGGTGGTCTGCGGCGCCCTGCTCAGCTTTGTCGAGCGCCGCCTGCTGGGCTGGTGGCAGGACCGCTACGGTCCGAACCGTGTCGGCCCGTTCGGCATGTTCCAGATCGCCGCCGACATGCTGAAGATGTTCTTCAAGGAAGACTGGAACCCGCCCTTCGTCGACAAGATGATCTTCACCCTGGCGCCGGTCGTGGCCATGAGCGCCCTGCTGATCGGCTTCTCGATCATCCCGATCACTCCGGGCTGGGGCGTTGCCGACCTGAACATCGGCCTGCTGTTCTTCTTCGCCATGGCCGGCCTGTCGGTCTACGCGGTGCTGTTCGCCGGCTGGTCGTCGAACAACAAGTACGCCCTGCTGGGCAGCTTGCGGGCCTCGGCGCAGACCGTGTCGTACGAAGTGTTCCTGGGCCTGGCGCTGATGGGCGTGGTGGTACAGGTAGGCTCGTTCAACATGCGCGACATCGTCGAGTACCAGGCACAGAACCTGTGGTTCATCATTCCGCAGTTCTTCGGCTTCTGCACCTTCTTCATCGCTGGCGTCGCCGTGACTCACCGTCACCCGTTCGACCAGCCGGAAGCGGAACAGGAACTGGCCGACGGCTACCACATCGAGTATGCCGGCATGAAGTGGGGCATGTTCTTCGTCGGTGAGTACATCGGCATCATCCTCATCTCGGCGCTGCTGGTAACCCTGTTCTTCGGCGGCTGGCACGGCCCGTTCGGCATCCTGCCGCAACTGCCGTTCCTGTGGTTCGCATTGAAGACCGCGTTCTTCATCATGCTGTTCATCCTGCTGCGCGCCTCGATCCCGCGCCCACGCTATGACCAGGTGATGGACTTCAGCTGGAAGTTCTGCCTGCCGCTGACCCTGATCAATTTGCTGGTGACCGCTGCGATCGTGCTCTACAACACGCCAGCCGTCGCGGCCCAGTGAGGATTTGACCCATGTTCAAGTATATCGGCGACATCGTTAAGGGCACCGGCACCCAGCTGCGCAGCCTGGCAATGGTGTTCTCCCACGGGTTCCGCAAGCGCGACACCCTGCAGTACCCCGAAGAACCCGTGTACCTGCCGCCGCGCTACCGCGGCCGCATCGTCCTCACTCGCGACCCCGATGGCGAGGAGCGCTGTGTAGCGTGCAACCTCTGCGCGGTGGCCTGCCCGGTCGGCTGCATCTCGCTGCAGAAAGCCGAAACCGAGGACGGCCGCTGGTACCCGGAATTCTTCCGCATCAACTTCTCGCGTTGCATTTTCTGCGGCCTGTGTGAAGAAGCGTGCCCGACCACCGCGATCCAGCTGACTCCGGATTTCGAAATGGCCGAGTTCAAGCGTCAGGACCTGGTGTACGAGAAAGAAGATCTGCTGATCTCCGGCCCCGGCAAGAACCCTGACTACAACTTCTACCGTGTTGCGGGTATGGCCATCGCTGGCAAGCCGAAAGGCTCTGCGCAGAACGAAGCCGAACCGATCAACGTGAAGAGCTTGCTCCCATAAGGACAGAAAGATGGAATTCGCTTTCTACTTCGCATCCGGGATCGCCGTGGTCTCCACCCTTCGGGTGGTGACCGGTACCAACCCCGTGCACGCCTTGCTTTACCTGATCATTTCACTGATTTCCGTGGCCATGATCTTCTTCTCCCTGGGTGCGCCGTTCGCCGGCGCCCTGGAAGTGATCGCCTACGCCGGCGCCATCATGGTGCTGTTCGTGTTCGTGGTGATGATGCTCAACCTGGGGCCGGCCTCGGTCGCCCAGGAACGCGGCTGGCTCAAGCCCGGCATCTGGGCCGGGCCGGTAATCCTCGGCACCCTGCTGCTGGCAGAGCTGCTGTACGTGCTGTTCGTCACCCCGAGCGGCGCTGGCATCAGCGGTACCACCGTGGGCCCGAAAGAGGTAGGTATCAGCCTGTTCGGCCCGTACCTGCTGGTGGTCGAACTGGCATCGATGCTGCTGCTGGCTGCAGCGGTCACCGCCTTCCACCTGGGCCGCAACGAGGCGAAGGAGTAAATCATGGGTGCTATCCCTCTCGAGCATGGTCTGGCAGTCGCCGGCATCCTGTTCTGCTTAGGTCTGGTTGGCCTGATGGTCCGCCGCAACATCCTCTTCGTGCTCATGAGCCTGGAAGTCATGATGAACGCCTCTGCCCTGGCGTTCGTCGTCGCCGGTGCCCGCTGGGTGCAGCCCGACGGCCAGGTGATGTTCATTCTGGTGATCAGCCTGGCAGCCGCCGAGGCCAGTATTGGCCTGGCCATCCTGCTGCAGCTGTATCGCCGCTTCCACACTCTCGACATCGATGCTGCCAGTGAGATGCGCGGATGAACCTTCTCTTCCTGACTTTCGTCTTCCCCCTCGTCGGCTTCCTGCTGCTGTCGTTCTCGCGCGGGCGGTTCTCGGAGAACCTGTCCGCGTTGATCGGCGTCGGTTCGGTAGGCCTTTCGGCCGCCACGGCCGCCTATGTCATCTGGCAATTCAACGTTGCTCCGCCTGAAGGCGGCGCGTACAGCCAGCTGCTGTGGCAGTGGATGTCGGTAGACGGCTTTGCGCCGAACTTCACCCTGTACCTGGACGGCCTGTCGGTCACCATGCTGGGCGTGGTCACTGGCGTGGGCTTCCTGATCCACCTGTTCGCTTCCTGGTACATGCGTGGCGAAGCCGGCTACTCGCGCTTCTTCTCGTACACCAACCTGTTCATCGCCAGCATGCTGTTCCTGATCCTGGGCGATAACCTGCTGTTCATCTACTTCGGCTGGGAAGGCGTGGGCCTGTGCTCGTACCTGTTGATCGGTTTCTACTACAGCAACCGCAACAACGGTAACGCGGCACTCAAGGCGTTCATCGTCACCCGTATCGGCGACGTGTTCATGGCCATCGGCCTGTTCATCCTGTTCGCCCAGCTGGGTACCCTGAACGTACAGGAACTGCTGGTGCTGGCACCGCAGAAGTTCCAGGCGGGCGACACCTGGATGGTGCTGGCAACCCTGATGCTGCTGGGCGGTGCGGTCGGTAAATCGGCCCAGCTGCCACTGCAGACCTGGCTGGCCGACGCGATGGCGGGCCCGACCCCGGTTTCGGCACTGATCCACGCCGCAACCATGGTGACCGCGGGCGTGTACCTGATCGCCCGTACCAACGGCTTGTTCCTGCTGGCGCCGGACATCCTGCACCTGGTAGGCGTAGTCGGTGGCGTGACCCTGGTACTGGCCGGCTTCGCCGCGCTGGTGCAAACCGACATCAAGCGTATCCTCGCCTACTCGACCATGAGCCAGATCGGCTACATGTTCCTGGCCCTTGGCGTAGGCGCCTGGGACGCGGCGATCTTCCACCTGATGACCCACGCCTTCTTCAAGGCCCTGCTGTTCCTTGCTTCCGGTGCGGTGATCGTTGCCTGCCACCACGAGCAGAACATCTTCAAGATGGGTGGCCTGTGGAAGAAGCTGCCACTGGCCTACGCCAGCTTCGTGGTCGGTGGCGCTGCCCTGGCTGCACTGCCGATCGTGACCGTGGGCTTCTACTCCAAGGACGAGATCCTCTGGGAAGCCTTCGCCAGCGGCAACACCGGCCTGCTGTACGCCGGCCTGGTGGGTGCATTCATGACCTCGCTGTACACCTTCCGCCTGATCTTCATCGCCTTCCATGGCGAAGCCAAGACCGAAGCCCACGCCGGCCACGGCATCAGCCACTGGCTGCCGCTGGGCGTGCTGATCGTGCTGTCGACCTTCGTGGGTGCCTGGATTCACCCGCCGCTGGCAGGCGTGCTGCCTGAAAGCGCCGGCCACGCTGGTGGCGAAGCCAAGCACGCGCTGGAAATCACCTCGGGTGCCATTGCCATCGCCGGTATCCTGTTGTCGGCCCTGCTGTTCCTGGGCAAGCGCAGCTTCGTCAGCGCCGTCGCCAACAGCAGCATCGGCCGTGTCCTGTCGGCCTGGTGGTTCGCCGCCTGGGGCTTCGACTGGATCTACGACAAGCTTTTCGTCAAACCGTACCTGCTGATCAGCCACATCCTGCGCAAGGACCCGGTTGACCGCACCATCGGCCTGATTCCGCGGATGGCACGTGGCGGCCACGTCGCCATGAGCAAGACCGAGACAGGCCAACTGCGCTGGTACACCGCCTCTATCGCCGTGGGTGCCGTGCTGGTGCTCGGTGCCGTGGTAGTGGCTGCGGTATGACTATGAATCTTGCGACTTTGCCAAAGGAAACCAACCCGTCATGATTTTGCCTTGGCTGATCCTGATCCCCTTCATCGGCGGCTTCCTGTGCTGGCTGGGTGAGCGCTTCGGCGCCACCCTGCCGCGCTGGATCGCGCTGCTGACCATGTCCCTGCTGCTTGGCATCGGCCTGTGGCTGTGGGGCACCGGCGACTACACCCTGGCCCCCGCTCCGGGTGCCGAGCCTGCCTGGGCCGTGGAATACAAAATCCAGTGGATCCAGCGCTTCGGCATCAGCATCCACCTGGCCCTCGACGGCCTGTCGCTGCTGATGATCCTGCTTACCGGCCTGCTCGGTGTGCTGTCGGTACTGTGTTCCTGGAAAGAGATCCAGCGCCACGTCGGCTTCTTCCACCTCAACCTGATGTGGATCCTGGGCGGCGTGGTCGGCGTGTTCCTGGCCCTGGACCTGTTCCTGTTCTTCTTCTTCTGGGAAATGATGCTGGTGCCGATGTACTTCCTCATCGCGCTCTGGGGTCACAGCTCGGCAGACGGCAAGAAGACCCGGATCTACGCGGCGACCAAGTTCTTCATCTTCACCCAGGCCAGCGGCCTGATCATGCTGGTGGCGATCCTGGGCCTGGTGCTGGTCAACTACAACTCCACCGGCGTACTCACCTTCAACTACAGCGACCTGCTCAAGGCCGAGCTGCCAGCCGGTGTCGAATACGTGCTGATGCTGGGCTTCTTCATCGCCTTCGCGGTGAAGCTGCCAGTGGTACCGTTCCACTCCTGGCTGCCTGATGCCCACGCCCAGGCACCGACCGCAGGCTCCGTCGACCTGGCCGGTATCCTGCTGAAGACTGCGGCCTACGGCCTGCTGCGCTTCGCCCTGCCGCTGTTCCCGAACGCGTCGGCCGAGTTCGCGCCAATCGCCATGACCCTGGGCCTGATCGGTATCTTCTACGGTGCCTTCCTGGCCTTCGCACAAACCGACATCAAGCGCCTGATCGCCTTCTCCAGCGTCTCGCACATGGGCTTCGTGCTGATCGGTATCTACTCCGGTAGCCAGCAGGCCCTGCAAGGCGCGGTGATCCAGATGCTGGCCCACGGCCTGTCGGCTGCCGCACTGTTCATCCTGTCCGGCCAGCTGTACGAGCGCCTGCACACCCGCGACATGCGTCAGATGGGTGGCCTGTGGCACCGCATCGCCTACCTGCCGGCCATCAGCCTGTTCTTCGCGGCAGCGTCGCTGGGCCTGCCAGGCACCGGCAACTTCGTCGGCGAGTTCCTGATCCTGCTCGGCAGCTTCGTGCATGTACCATGGATTACCGTGATCGCCACCACCGGCCTGGTCTTCGGTTCGGTGTACTCGTTGATCATGATCCACCGCGCCTACTTCGGCCCGGCCAAGTCCGACACCGTGCTGGCCGGCATGGACGGTCGCGAACTGGTCATGGTGCTGGGCCTGGCGGTACTGCTGATCCTGCTGGGCGTGTATCCGCAGCCGTTCCTCGACACCTCTGCCGCCACCATGAGTGGTGTGCAGCAGTGGCTCGGTTCCGCTTTCACTCAACTCGCTTCGGCCCGGTAAGAGCGCTATGGAATTCACCACTCAACACTTCATCGCATTGGCGCCGATGCTGATCACCACCATCACCACGGTGGTGGTGATGCTGGCGATCGCCTGGAAGCGCAACCACTCGCAGACCTTCCTGCTGTCCACCGTGGGCCTGAACCTGGCCCTGCTGTCGATCTTGCCGGCGCTGAAGGTTGCGCCGCTGGCGGTCACCCCGCTGATCACCATCGACAAGTTCGCCTGCCTGTACATGGCGATCATCCTGGTGGCCACGCTGGCGTGTGTCACCTTGGCCCACGCCTACCTTGGCGAAGGCTCCAAGGGCTTCCCGGGCAACCGTGAAGAACTGTACCTGCTGCTGCTGATGTCGGCCCTCGGTGGCCTGGTGCTAGTCAGCGCCAACCACCTGGCCGGCCTGTTCATCGGCCTGGAGCTGCTGTCGGTACCGGTCTACGGCCTGGTGGCGTATGCCTTCTTCAACAAGCGGTCACTGGAAGCCGGCATCAAGTACATGGTGCTGTCGGCCGCAGGCTCCGCCTTCCTGCTGTTCGGCATGGCCCTGCTGTACGCCGACGCTGGCAGCCTGAGCTTCGACCAGATCGGCAAGGCCCTGGCTGCAACCAGCATGCCAAGCCTGGTGGCCCAGCTGGGCCTGGGCATGATGCTGGTCGGCCTGGCCTTCAAGCTGTCGCTGGTACCGTTCCACCTGTGGACCCCCGACGTGTACGAAGGCGCCCCGGCGCCGGTTGCCGCATTCCTGGCCACCGCCAGCAAGGTTGCAGTCTTCGCCGTGGTTGTGCGCCTGTTCATGCTCTCCCCTGCTGCCAGCAGTGGCGTGCTGAGCACCGTGCTGGCAGTGATCGCCGTGGCCTCGATCCTGGTCGGTAACCTGCTGGCGTTGACCCAGAGCAACCTCAAGCGCCTGCTGGGTTACTCGTCCATCGCCCACTTCGGTTACCTGCTCATTGCCCTGGTCGCCAGCAAGGGCCTGGCCCTGGAAGCCATGGGCGTTTACCTGGTCACCTACGTGATCACCAGCCTGGGTGCCTTCGGTGTCATCACCCTGATGTCCTCGCCTTACGGCGGCCGTGACGCCGATGCCCTGTACGAGTACCGCGGCCTGTTCTGGCGTCGCCCGTACCTGACCGCAGTACTGACCGTGATGATGCTGTCGCTGGCGGGTATCCCGCTGACCGCTGGCTTCATCGGCAAGTTCTACATCATCGCCACCGGCGTCGAGTCGCACCTGTGGTGGCTGGTCGGTGCCCTGGTGATCGGTAGCGCCATCGGTGTGTACTACTACCTGCGCGTCATGGTCACCCTGTACCTGGTCGAGCCAAACCTGCGCCGCCACGATGCCCCGCTGAAGTGGGAACAGCGCACCGGCGGCGTCATGCTGCTGGCCATCGCCATTCTGGCCTTCGTGCTTGGCGTGTACCCGCAGCCGCTGCTCGAACTGGTTCAGCAAGCAGGCCTGCAACTGATCGGCTGATCGGCTGAAGGCGACAACGCTTCGGTAAAACAAAACACCCCGCCTAGCGGGGTGTTTTTTTATCTGCACGTTTTATGGCCTGCAGCTGATAGCGCCTCACTCAACAAGGCTACCTTGGCTTGCATCTGGCATAGCCGCCTTGCGCAAATCACCATTGGCTGAAGGCAGGTAAACTTCCGGGTTGGGCATACCGCTGGGGGAGAGTTCGTGGGTCATTTCGAACTCGGCACGCACTGACCAGCCACATGCCTCGGTGGTGCATTGCAAATAAGCGATCCGCAGGAAAATATGGCGCCCTTCGCTGGTACGTATACGCATGCGGCTATGGCAATGGGGGCAAACCAACTTGTAAGTACTCACGGCAAGTACCTGCTAGCATTGCCCAGGCTTGCCTGTGTGTAGGTATTGGCTGCAACTGTGGGTGTATTCTTCAATTGGGTGGTTCTCATTGCAGAAGTGCTCCTTAAAACGCAGGGCTGTATTCATAACGAGTAGTTTAAGCCCATGGATTATCATTAAACCAGTCATGGATATTTGTTATGAGTACTCACGTACTTGCTGCGGTGCTGACGCGCCTGAAGCTTCTAACCGGCGTCCAGTCAGATGCCGACCTGTCCCGCGCCCTGTCCATCAGCCCGCAAACGCTGAGCAGCTGGAAGGTTCGCGACAGCATTCCTTACTCACTTTGCGTAGAAATAGCCAGGCAGCATGCCTGCTCACTGGACTGGCTACTGCTGGGTGACGCCCAACAATGCCCGCCTGGCCAAGGTGAAACAGGCTGGGAGTGCGACATGCTCGAACGGCTACGCTCGTTATCACCAAGCGATCGCCAGGCCATCCTGCTGTTGATCAAGGACAAACAGCGTATCCAGCAGCTGGAAAAGCAATTGAGCGAGCTGAACAATCACCTGCCCAACACCGCCAACGGCTAACCCCGGCGGCGCCAGCGCTGGATGAGTTCGCGCGGGTCGAGCGTATCCAGCCATACCATGACCTTGAGGCTGATGGGGATCACCACCACGGCGGCCACGAATGCCGCCATGCCCCGGGTCAGCAAGGGTGCCAGCGAAGAAACCAGCGGCTCGAACAGGTGCCCTACCCCCACAGTCACGAACACCAGCAGTAACTTCTTGCCAAGCGTAAGGCGCCGGGTCGCATTGGTGATCAACCGGTCACGCGCAGCCCCTACCAACAAAGCCCCCAGCAAGGCCGCGAACAACACACTGCCATCCACGCCCAACAGCTCGATCAGCGCCGGGGCCATACGGTCGATGACGGATTGCTCAGGCATGGCCAGCACTCCGACGGGAAGTCGCCAAGTATGCCCTGGACCCCAGGCTGTACATGACCGCGGCCTCGACGAAGCGGATGTAGCACACCCGCAGTGCGCGCCCCTGGTCATGCCCGGCCACATCTTCAAGGCGCTTGTAGCCCCGCTCTCGCAGCACCGCGCGCCAATGCGCGAACTCGCGTGCAGCATCAATCGCAGCGCAACGCGCAGCCACCTCAAGCGCGGCTTCACTGACCGGTCGCTGTAAACACAACCGTTCGCGCAATCTGCCTAGGTCTATCCGTGGCCAGAAGGGGTCATGGCTATCGGCATAACGTGGCAGTAAAGCGTTGTTGCTCATGCCTCACTCCTCACTGCTCGGCCAGCATGCCGTAGCGGATGGCCTTTATCACCGCTGCCACTCGGGTAGACACATCGAACTTGCGCAGGATGTTGGACATATGGAAGTTCACCGTCGACTCCTTGCAGTCAAGGATCCGGCCTATCTCCCACGAGCTCTTGCCGTAGGCGCACCACAACAGCACTTGCTGTTCACGAGGCGTCAGGCGAATCGGGGCGTCCGCCAAAGGTTGCTGCGGGTGTCGTGCGTTGTCAGTCATGCTTTTACTCCACGGGTGATTGAGCGGGGCATCGCTGCCGATCTGCAGTCACCTTACGAAGCGCATGCCGCCTCCCTCCACCGCTGCGGCTTGTAAAGAACTTTCGTACAAAACCGTCTGACGAAGGTTACGCAAGATTTGCTGAATTTCTTCGTGCTCCGGGCAGCATTTCGCTCGTCTCAACGCCGTTGTCCATTCGCCTTTCGCCTGGAGTCGTACAATGCGTTCCGATTTACCCCTCTCATCCTGCCTCGGCCTGCTGGCTGCCTTGGCTGCTGCCCAGCCTGCCGTGGGGGCATCCTCGGTCGAACTGGGCCAGGTGTTGATTACCGATGAGGAGCAGAACGACTTGACGGCAGCCGGCGAACGCCTGCGTGAAATACCCGGTGCCAGCAACCTGGTGAACATGCAGCACGTTGGGCAAGGCCGTGTGGCCAGCAACCAGGACGTGCTGGCCTACCAGCCAGGTGTGTTTGCCCAGTCGGCAGGGAACGACGGCATCAAGTTGTCGATCCGCGGTTCAGGCATCAACCGCGCGCCAGGCGCCCATGGCTCCGGGGTGTACACCATGTTCGACGGCCTGCCGCTGACCGGCCCGGGCGGCACGCCTTATGAGCTGTTCGAGCCGCTGTGGCTGAGCCGCGCCGAAGTGCTGCGCGGTGCCAATGGCTTCGACCAGGGTGCACTGGCCCTGGGCGGCGCCATCAACTACGTCACTCACACAGGCTACGACGCTGCGCCGTTGCAGGTGCGCTACGAGGTGGGCAGCCGCGGTTACCAGCATCGACATATCAGTTCTGGGCAGGTACTGGGCAACCTCGACTACTACGTGGCCCTGACCGATTCGGAATACGATGGCTACCAGGCGCATAGCAGCGGCAGTGCCAAAGGCATTGCCGCCAACGTTGGCTACCGCTTCAACCCCAACCTGCAAACCCGCTTTTACCTGCGCTACCGGGAAACTGAAAACGAACTGGCCGGGCGCCTGACCAAAGACCAGATCAAGCACCACCCGCGCGCGGCCAACCCGGCCTACCTGGCCCGGGACGACAGCCGCCCACAGCCGGGCAGCACCTGGGTAGGCAACAAGACCACCTTCTTCCTCGATGATGATGCGCGCCTGGAAGCCGGCCTGGTCTACCACGACTACCCGATGGACCTGCGCGAAGGCCCGATGCGCCTGAAGGTGGCCTACACCGATGTCAGCGGTACGCTCAACTATTTCCGCCGCGACACCTTGTTCGGCCACGAGAGCAAGACGACTGTCGGTTGGCGCACCACCAAGCACCTGCCCAACAGCGGTGCTTCGCAGTTCGCGCGCAATGGCGACGTGTTTGGTGCTCGCACCCGTGACTTCACCTACCAGGGGTCGGACACCGTGCTGCATGTCGGCAACGACCTGGAACTGGTCCCCAACCTGTGGCTGACCACGGGCCTGGCGATGATCTACACCCGCCGCGAGAGTGACGTGACCTACCCTGCCGAAGGCGGCAAGGTGAGCATGCATGACTGGGACTACGCGCCTCGCCTGGGGCTGCGCTACGACATCCGCCCGGACCTGCAGGTGTACGGCAACCTCAGCCGCTCGGTCGAGCCGCCACACCCATGGTCGCTGACCTGGAGCGCGCCCAGCACCGGCGGCAAACAGATTCAGCCGATCGAGATGCAGAACCAGACCGCCACAACCCTGGAGCTGGGCGCGCGTGGCGACTCGGCGCTAGGCCGTTGGGACCTGGCCTGGTATTACTCGCAGGTGCGCCACGAACTGCTGGCCGTGGAAGTGGTGCCGAACTTCACCTCGGAATTCAACGCCAGCGCCACCGTACACCAAGGCGTCGAAGCGGGCCTCGACAGCACCCTGTGGGAGCGCGCCGGTACCGGCAAGCTCAGCTTGCGCCAGGCCTACACCTTCAGCGACTTCCACTACCGTGATGACGATAAATTTGGCGACAACCGCCTGCCCGGCATCCCCATGCACTATTACCAGGCCGAACTGCGTTACGACTGGCCGAGCGGCTTCTACGCCGGGGTTAACACGCAAATGGCGTCGAAGGTACAGGTGGACTATGCCAACAGCTACCATGCCGACGAATATGCCTTGCTGGGTGCGCGTTTTGGTTGGGATTCACCGAAACAGGACTGGCAGACCTGGCTGGACCTGCGCAACCTGACCAACAAGCGCTATGCGGCGACGGTGACACCGGCCTACAACGATGCAGGCAACGACAATGCCCGGTCTACGCCGGGCGAAGGCTTTGCCGTGTATGCCGGGGTATCCTACAGCTTCCGCTAAGACGCGGCTGGCCGCCGGGCGCGCTTTTTGTAGGAGCGGCCTTGTGTCGCGAAAGGGCTGCAAAGCAGCCCCAGGATTTCAGCTTCGCAGCATAAATTGCAGGGGCTGCTTTGCAGCCCTTTCGCGACACAAGGCCGCTCCTATGTATGGACTCGCCCACACTGTCTAATTGCTTTTGAACATAGGAACCCGGTTGCATCTATGTATCAGGCCTAT
>NZ_JBNNVS010000072.1:0-15873 GCF_050280665.1 Pseudomonas sp. NPDC089547
GATCCGCTGGAAGCAGGCCAACATGGGCTTCACCGATTTCGGCCTGGACTACGGCAACCCGGACTTCGTCAAGTACGCCGAAGCCTACGGTGCCACCGGCCACCGGGTGGAAAGCGCTGAAGCTTTGCTTCCATTGTTGGACCACTGCATTTCTACACCTGGGGTGCATGTAATCGATTGCCCAGTTGATTACAGCGAGAACGATCGCATCCTTAACGAAGAGCTGCGTACCCGCGCGCTAGAAGTGTAGTCCCCCCCATGAACCACTAAGGGTTAATTCTATTTGACCCTTAGTGCAACTTCTAACACTTCCTAACCCAGAGCCAACGCAATACAAATGGGATGCCGCTCATGCCAAGCCTTACCTATTCTCATAAGCTTGACCTCAAAGCAATGTCAGCATTTGAAGCGTCAGCGCGCCTAGGTGGATTCTCTAAAGCGGCAACCGAGCTGAAGGTCACCCCTGAAAGAGTAGCCGCGCTGGTCAGAAGTCTTGAAATTCAATACGGCGCAGAACTATTTGAGCGGCATACCTCAGGCGAAAAACTTACCCAGCTCGGCAAATGCATAAAGGCAGAGTTCATCGCCGCATTCGACGCGATCGAGCAGGCGGCCCAAAGCATCAGCAACAACTTCTTGCTTCAATCGAAAGAACAAGACCCCACCTGAGCATATAGGTAGACACCCAAGCGATACACATCAAGATGTAGCAACCTAACCTACCCCCGAAGTGTGGATATGTCTCTTTTAGGGGACACACCAAATAGCCGACTGTACTCACGGCTAAACTGTGACGGGCTTTCGTAGCCTACGGCATAGGCTGCCCGCGAGACTTCAAACTGTTCATTCAGCATGAGTCTTTTCGCCTCATTGAGCCGCAACCATTTTTGATATTGAAGAGGGCTCATTGCCGTTAATTGCCGAAAGTGCTGATGAAATGAAGTTGGGCTCATTAGAACTCCAGCTGCCAGATCCTCGACACGCATTGCCTGCTTATAATTGACCTTTAGCCAGTCAATCGCCTTGGCAATCCTATACCCCTGTCCGTCCACCGAGGTGATGTTGAGGAGCCGTGCCGACTGGTCACTCCTGAGCAACCAAAAATGGATTTCTTTCTGAATAAGAGGCCCTAATACGGGAATTGCTTCCGGATCACCCAAGAGTTCGACAAGGCGGGTTGCCGAGGTGAGAAGCCCTTGGGTCATCGATCCGATACCCACTCCATTGCTAATACGAGCCTCTCGCTTTCTGGGAGACACTCCCTGCGCGACCAGCTCAGCTAGCATCCGCACGTCGAGCTTCATGACCAAGCCGACGCAAGGCTCGTCTACGCTAGCCTGGAGTACCTCGGAGTAGGCAGGAAGGTCTAAGGACGTCACCAGGAAATGCTCAGGGTCGTAGGAGTAACCTTGTCCCCCGACCCACAACCTCTTTTCTCCACGAGCCACCAGAACGACACTTGGCTCGACCATGCAGACATCCGGTTCTGACGGAGCATCTCGTCGGAACAAAGTCAGCCCATGTATGGATGACGGCACCTCACCAACCAAACCAAGCTGAGCTTCGATAGCTTTTGCTAGTTTTTCAAAACAGTGGGAGTCGAAATCAGACATGGCGGTCAAATCCATCAGCAGTGGTACGTATGTATGCGTGAAGCTACCTTGAAGCAACCTTAACCGCCATCAAATTCAGCTGCACAAGTAGGATTAGGCAAGAATCTCGCTGAAATGCTCTAGAGCTGATTAGCAAAGTAGCGGAAAATTAATCAACTGGTACCTGACGATACCTTTCAATAAACAAGCACCTCTCAAGGTCATGGTTAGACTAGTGCCTTTCTGGCAAAAGCTCTGTCCGAACATGCCTGCGCATCATATTCCGCCCCTCCGCAATAGAAATCAGATCAACTACTGATTAAATTCCGCATCCTAGGACTCGCTTCGCTATGTCATCCATACCTCAATCCGCCACCGCCAAGCCTCAGGCCTGGGGTGCCGTCCTGGCTATGTCATTAGCTGCTTTCGCACTTGTTGCATCAGAGTTCATGCCCGTCAGCCTTCTGACACCGATCGCTAGCGACCTCCAGGTTACCGAAGGCCAGGCTGGTCTCGGCATCTCTGTATCAGGCCTCTTTGCACTGATCACCAGCTTATTCATTGCCGCTATCGCGGCACGCATGAACCGCAGGCCGTTGCTAATGGCTTTAACGATACTGATGATCACATCTGGATCAATTGTCGCACTTGCGTCGAACTATGCATGGTTCATGGTCGGGAGGGCTTTGATTGGTATAGCCATTGGCGGTTTTTGGTCGCTTTCGGCAGCAACTGCAATGCGCTTGGTTTCTGACGAAGACGTTCCGAGAGCGCTCGCAGTGGTGAATGGGGGAAATGCTCTCGCCACTGTCATTGCTGCCCCGCTGGGAAGCTACCTTGGGTCACTCATTGGGTGGAGAGGTGCTTTTTTCTGCGTGGTTCCGGTAGCAGCTTTGGCCACGGCATGGCTTTGGATAAGCCTTCCGAATATGCGGACAGAGAAGGTGAGAGTATCTAGCAGCCCCTTGAGGCTGCTACGAGATCCATCAATAGCCTGGGGAATGATGGCTGTAAGCATCTTCTTTATGGGGCAGTTTATGCTTTTCACTTACCTGCGCCCCTTCCTGGAAACTGTTACCCAAGTAGGTCCAGAAGGGCTGTCTATGATTTTGCTGAGCTTAGGGATTTCCGGACTGGTGGGGACATTCATCATAGAAACCTTCATTAAAAGGGCTTTCTATGGAACTCTGATAGCAATTCCATTGATCATGGCAATATTAGTGATAGCACTCATTACTTTCGGAAAATCATCAATAATAGCCGCCACTCTTCTTGCACTATGGGGATTAGTTGCGACCGCAGCGCCTGTTGCATGGTGGACTTGGCTAGCCCGCAGCCTACCAAATGACGCAGAAGCTGGCGGTGGCTTATTTGTTGCCATTGTCCAACTTGCGATTGCATTGGGAGCAACGATTGGCGGCATTGTGTTCGACATTCACACATATCGCGCAACGTTCGAATTAAGTGCATTAGTGTTGATTCTGGCATCGGTACTGGCGTATATCACATCCCGCCAAACCGTGAAACCTGACGTTTCAAGCCCTGTAGAATCTAACTTCTAGTTATGCAGCCTAGCTAAGAGCACCTTCTGTCATAGCTAAAACTATCATAGATAGACATACATGCTGCTCGTAATAAAGGTCTCTCGCTTGGCGGGCCTCAACGCGAAGCGACTCAATTCCCTCGGAGTCGCTTCCATTTTCAATTGCCGTACTCACGGCATCCAGCGCTCGTAGATAGCCCTGAAAAGCTAATTCAATATTGGCAAGCTGGGGTAGAAATACATGGGGGTAGAGAAATTGCATGGTAAGTCCCTCCGCCGAATCACATCTCCTCCCAGCAGCATAGCTTGATGCAAATATTTCGACGCCCATTACGACGAAGGGACGGTAGTCAACGGCCTATGACTGCGATCGAAAAATTCTCTATCTCACCCTACGCATGACCGAAAGCATACCGCCAATGACTACCAGCAATGCACCTATCACTAAATAGCTATCCAATATTTCCCCAAACCATATAACCCCGAGCAATGATGCGAACACCAGCAGGGAATAATTGAACGGCTGAAGTGTCACAGCGGATGCAAATTTTAATGCTTGAATAAGAAGCAGCTGGGCTGCAACTCCGGTAAATGACAGCACGATCATCAAAAGTAGATTAGATGGAGACGGCCATACCCACTGCGGCAACCCTATGAGGGTTGAAATGACTGCACCCCATAGCCCCATGTAGAGCATGTTCGTGGCAAAGCTGTCTGCTGTGCTGATCTTACGTGACAGAATGTTGAATGAGGCGAACATCAAAGCCGCCAACAATGGGATCAACGACGCAAAACTAAATACTCCTAAGCCTGGTTTGAGAATGATCAACGTGCCAGTGAATCCAATGAGCGCAGCCAGCCACTGCCAAGGGGCGACCCGCTCCCGCAGAAACAACCCAGC
The DNA here is from genome assembly GCF_050280665.1 of Pseudomonas sp. NPDC089547. Lineage (NCBI taxonomy): Bacteria > Pseudomonadati > Pseudomonadota > Gammaproteobacteria > Pseudomonadales > Pseudomonadaceae > Pseudomonas > Pseudomonas sp. NPDC089547. Next base: position 4,037 of record NZ_JBNNVS010000072.1, read on the forward strand.
GAGGGCAAGCGTTATTAGAGGGAAGACAGCATATAGGGCATGCGTTTCAGCCAAGCCTAGATACCGCAACGCCAAACCAAAGACTGCGATCTCAAGAACCCCGAGCGATGACCTTCCTATTTGCAGCCACGGGTGAGCAGCTTTCAAGGCCAGCCTTATCCCTCCATTCAGCTGTGCGTATGCCAACCCAAAAAGCAAGAATACCCAGTAGCGCACCATCACCAACTGAGACACGGGCACCTCTTGCACCAGAAGTTTCGTGATTCCGTCCTGGGCGGCAAAAACGAACATAGAGAGTAAACAAAGGCCAATCCCAAATGCATCTCCTCTTTTACCCTCAAACGTCTTAATTTTGCCCACTACTGTGCTCATTGCTGTCACCGAAAAGATGGTTAGCCGAAGCGCCTGATCAGGCACCCCAAACTTCTTTAAAGACCCGCACCCAATTTTCGCCCATAATTTTCCTGACAATCCGCTCAGGATGACCGCGCTTCAGCAAAGTCTCGGTAAGGTTAGGGAACTCACCAACGGTCCGGATTCCCAAAGGATTAAGAATGGTGCCAAAGTTCGTAAGCCTTCTTGCATAACCTTTATCATGAGTGAGGTACTCAAAAAACTCTTGACCGTGGCCCTGGGTGAAATCTGTGCCAATCCCAATCGCATCCTCCCCCACGATATTCATGATATATTCGATAGCTTCAGCGAAATCATCAATAGTGGCATCGACACCTTTTGCGAGAAACGGTGTGAACATTGTGACGCCTACAAACCCACCGTGATCTGCAATGAATTTCAATTCTGCATCAGTCTTGTTACGAGGATGTTCCTTGAGGCCCATCGGCAGACAGTGCGAATAGGTAACTGGTTTTTTGGACTCAAGAATTACATCTTCACTTGTGCGTGAACCTACATGGGAGAGATCACACATAATCCCCACGCGATTCATTTCCGCAACAATCTCTCGACCGAACCCTGACAGTCCGCCGTCACGCTCATAACTCCCGGTACCAACGAGGTTCTGTGTGTTGTAGCACATCTGCACTATACCAACACCCAATTGCTTGAAAATTTCTACATATGCGATCTGATCTTCAAATGCGTGAGCATTCTGAAAACCAAAAATAATTCCTGTTTTACCAAGCTCTTTAGCTTTACTGATGTCCGCAGTAGTCCTAACCTGCATCACCAGATCGCTATTTTCCCTAATGAGCTTCTGACTTGCGCCTACGTTATCAATCGTCTTCTGAAAGCCCTCCCACACGGAAACCGTGCAGTTCGCAGCAGTCATACCGCCCTTTCGCATATCTTCAAACAGCTCACGATTCCACTTAGCGATAATTAATCCGTCAATGACAATGCTATCATCGTGCAGGTCACGTGCATTCATTTCACTTACCCTTGTCTTAATTCAAGATCGGTTTGGTGGCTATTGACGCCACCACTCTGGGCTTATACGCGCTGAGGCGCGGTATTAATTGAATGGTCCCTATCATCGTGCAGCGAGATCCTGGAGGTCTCTGGAAGAGATAACCCTCCGACTAACGCGAGCAGTGAAATCAGGACAAGATAAAAGGCGGGTGCGATACTGCTACCAGTTACATTGATAAGCCAAGTCGCCACCAATGGCGCAGTACCGCCAAAAAGCGTGTAGGCGACATTGTAGGTGATGGCTGATGCGGTATACCGCGTACGAGTAGGAAACGCCTCAGACAGTAGCGTAGCAGTCACGACCCCTGAGAAAACCGCCCCAATAGCCAGGAGAATCACACCAACAACGGCTGCTCCAACACTGCCTGAGCTTGCCAGCCAGTAGGCTGGGAATACACTAAGAATTACCCACAAACACGTGAAGCCTACAGTGCGACGTCGGCCAAATCGATCCGAGAAAGCTCCCGCAGCCGGGCAAGCTCCGGCCGCAAAAAGTAGAGCAATCGTTGAAACCATCAACGCTTGTGCCCGACTTAGATTGCCAACCAGCTGGAGATAGGTAGCGAAATACGTCGTGAACATGTAGAACGACAGCGCAGTAAGTGAAATGAAGGCACCAAGCTTCGCCATTGTCCCACCGTGCTGCTTCAGCGTTTCTTTCAAGGGAGAATGCTCGCTAGCCTCCTTTCCACACATTGCTTGTTGAAACGTCGGTGTCTCCTCCATCCGCCAGCGCAGATAGAGCCCAACCACTCCCAACGGAGCAGCCACCAGGAATGGAACCCTCCACCCCCATTGACTCATCGCCTCCTCAGGTAAGCTTGCATTCAATAGGTAAGCCATAACGGCAGCAGAGGCGAAGGCCGCAAAAGTCGATACTGGGATAAAACTCCCGTACCAGCCTCTTTTATCGTTTGGCGAATGCTCCATCAGGTAAGCACATGCTCCCGCATATTCCCCACCAGCAGAGAAACCCTGTACGCAACGAGTTAACGTCAACAATATTGGAGCTAGAATACCTATGCTTTCATATGTCGGCAGCAGTCCGATAACTGTGGTAGATGCTGCCATCATGAGCACTGTCATCGACAATACACGCTTACGGCCTAGCCGATCACCCAACCCACCGAAGACAATGCCACCCAGCGGCCTTAGAGCAAAAGCAACTGCAAAAACTGCGAATGTTTGCAGCAGTGCTGCATTAGGGTCGCTACTTGTAAAAAACTGCTTCGCAATTACGGTAGCGAGAAATCCATACACCGCAAAATCAAACCACTCGACAAAATTGCCAACCGCCGCAGCAGCAGTGACTTTTCTCAGCACCGCAGGCGATACAGAATAGGCTTTACTCATTCCCATTAGACTCCTGATTTATTGTATTTTTTGCACTCTCGTGCTCTACGGGCAGTCAATGAAACACAAAGATTTTATAGGAATTAACTAGGCGACAGCTCAGCGCCTCGAAACGAATAGCATTTCGCGTGGATTGCTATGAAATTTCTAAATTTACTGTGTTTGAACTCATGTTGGTGTCATCATAGTAATAGGCTACGTAGAGGTCTAGGTATCGCGATCACCTAGGTGATCGCTCCAGCCCTCAGTACCACTCAACTGGTAGCCCCTAGGAGGGACCGGATGCACCATGAGAAGCCAGGCTTAGATTCAGATTTTTTGCTACACCATCTGCCGGTAGCAGTGATCATTGCGGAGAATCGTATGATCCTGAAGTGCAATGCGAGGGCGCTGGAGCTTTTCCGAGCATCGGAGGAGCAGATAGCAGGGGCTTCCTTCGCGGTCCTCTACCCAGAGCTGAAGGATTTCCAGTCGGCCGCGGAGCATTTCGGGCCCCTCCTCTCACGCCATGCCAATTTCCATGACGATCGGATCATGCGCCGTTTGGATGGGACCCATTTTTGGGTAACAGTCCGGGGTTACGGGTTCAATGAGGAAAACCCTTACGAGCTAGCAGCCTGGGTATTTACAGAGGTGGATGCCGAAGGCGACATGACTGTCAGGGAAAAAATCAACCTGACAGGACGGGAGAGGGATGTCGCTGCATTGCTTGTAGATGGATTGACAAGCAAAGAGGCCGCGAAAAAGCTCGGCATAAGTCCGAGAACCGTAGACATCCATCGTTGCAGTCTTCTAAAAAAGTACGGAGTAAAAACAACAAGCGATTTAATAAAGCGACTAGCTAACTAGTTCACTTAGACGATCAAGCCCTTGCCTAAGATCGCGCTTTAAATCTGACATATCTTCTAAACCAACCTGTAACCTTAAGCACAGGCCTTTAGGCTTCCACGAAGTGACAGTCCTTTTCCCTACACCATCGAAAGGTATGATAAGGCTTTCAAACCCACCCCAAGAATAGCCCATCCCAAAAATCGACATATGATTTAACATAAATTCGAGATTTTTCTTTTTGAATTCGGGCTTAAGAACAACTGAAAAAAGTCCAGTAGAGCCTAAATAATCGCGTTTCCACAGAGCATGCCCTGGGCAAGACTCGAATGCGGGGTGTAAAACCTGATCAATCTCGGGCTGTTCTGACATCCAATTCGCCAGTTCCATCCCACGGGCTTGCGCCTCTCTCAAGCGTAGATCTAACGTCCTCAACCCTCTCAAGGCAAGAAAGCAATCCTCAGCGCCCGGCAGCATTGCCATCGCATCGTACGTTGCTCGCAAGGCAGGCCACGTTGAAGCATTTGCGCTGACCATCCCCATGAGGAGATCAGAGTGGCCACCAAGGTACTTGGTGCCAGCCTCTACAACAATGTCACAACCGTGCTCATGCGCTCGAAAAAACAGCGGTGTAGCCCAGGTGTTGTCGATAATAGTTTTGGCGCCGTAACGTTTAGCAATTGCAGTAATCGCCGGGACGTCCTGAATCTCGAAGGTAAGCGACCCCGGTGACTCAAGAAATATTGTAGACGTATTACTTCTAAGTAGAGACTCTATCTCCGCACCAATCATAGGGTCGTAGTAGCTAATCTCTATACCAAATTTTTTAATCAAGTTATCGCAAAGACCACGAGTGGGGTGATACGCACTATCTGGTATCAACACATGATCACCTGCCTTCAGAGTAGTAAAAAAGGCTAGTGCCAGAGCACCGAGGCCAGATGGAGAGATCACAGTCCCTTCCGCTCCAGATATACTACTCCAAGCGTCCTCTAAGCTCTTTATTGTAGGTGTACCGAATGTACCGTATGGAAACGGAGCATTGAAAGCCTGTAAATCCTCTACGGTTTTGAACACTACTGTCGAACCTCTGTAAACCGGCATGTTTACAAAGCCCATTTGAATGTCATGATCCCTACCCAAGCGGGTGAGTTGGGTAGCAACCTTGAAGTCATTTCTTACATTTTTCATTTTTTTATCCTCGGCAGAGGGCACCCAAAAAGCATGCCCACCTCAGTCATACGCCTCTATACATTACGGACCTAAATTGTGTACTGTATTGACAGAAACAGTTGAACGATGGACACAAAATGGGAAACTCTCAAGCTCTCACCAAACTGAACCATCTAAACGCATTGCGCGCCTTTGAGTCAGTATCTCGACATCACAGCTTTACTCTTGCGGCAGAAGAGCTTGGTGTCACCACGGCTGCTGTGAGCCAGCTCATCCGCAGCCTGGAACATGCGCTGGGAGTCACCCTCTTCAACCGCCAGAAGGGGCGTACTGGTCAACTAGAATTATCAGATGCGGGAAGAATTGCCCTTCCTGACATCCGAACAGGCTTTGACTATCTGCGCTCAGGACTTACCAGTATCCAACGGATTGGTGATGCTTCTCAGATCAATATTGCAGTCAGTCCTGCCTTTGCATCTAAGTGGTTGCTTCCGCGCCTAGAATATTTTCGGAAGTTATTTCCAAGCGCTGAAATTCAAATCCAGACCAACCCTGGTATTGACGATTTTGTGCTCAACAGCATTGATTTAGGTATACGCTACGGCTTAGGCGAATGGGACAATTTGACATCCGAGCGCCTGATGGAAGAACAATTGCTACTCGTTTGCGCTCCTTCATACTTGGAAAATCATCAAGAAGAGATAAATTCAAAAAACTTCACAAAATTAACTCTACTTCACGATACATCGCTGAGAGGTACAAACGTCATTCCAGAATGGGCAGACCTAGCCATCTCAAACGGTATACTGCTGTCCGACACAACGCCCAGCATCAAAATCAATAGTCCGGACTCTGTATTACAAGCCTGCATCGATGGGCAGGGAGTCGCTTTAGCGAGAAGCGTGCTCGCATCTCAAGATATTCTATCTGGGAAGCTGGTTCGGCTCAGAATAATTGAGCCTATACAAATGGATACAGCGTATTACGTGGTTTACCGCTCTGGCTTCGAGAAGCTACCCAAAGTCAAACATTTTTGTGAATGGCTAAAGCAGCAAGTAAATCTAGATATTTGAAGGTCCTGGCGCGGTAGTATTGGCCAGGACCTCACAATATTACTGCCCTGCTTGAACCTTCTTAACATGCTCAGCAGTAATAGCCTTTCCACCAATACCCCAGCTGCCGCTCTTCACTTCTTCAAAAACCACCCAGGTAATCTCACGCATGTTTTCGCCTTCAACGGAGACCATCGCATCGGTAACCTTCTGAATAGCTTCTTGCTTCTGCGCCTCAGTGAAAACACCTTCAATACCTTTAATCACGACAAATGGCATAATCTTAATCCTGAAAGAAAAATTAATGTTTGGCTCGCCACTGGGATACTGCTCCCAGCAAAGCCAGAAATCCAAACATATTTTCTTAACCATGATTTAGATAATCTTAAGACACACTCATCGCTAACAACGTCCTAATCACTCATTACAAGATCTTTGGAATGCTTCATGTAACGACGCAGGACTTTTAAACTCATCACGATCAAGTACGTCCCGAGCCGCTTCATACTCTAGACCTTGGACAGTCGTAAAGCATGCTGGACCCATCCTTAGAGTTTGACCACCTCTTTATGGGGAGGAACAGTTCGATATTCAGAGTCATAGTCTCTTTTAGCTTGGAGGTGGTATTTACAACGCTAGCAGCCCGGAGATAAAGGAATGACAGTCTTCTGACTACATACCTGGATAGGGATCTATACGATATTCTGCCAAAAGATCGTCGACGGCCCCACAAATCCTAGACTCATATATCATTTCTAGATCAGTGAATGTTAGAGCAACAGCGACTTTCATAGCATCCAATTTAAGCTCAGCGGGATCAAAAGGCCAGACCTGTATCCGTACAACTGAGCTATCTGTGAAGTGAAAACTCTCAACCTCCTTAAGCCCACCTTTAATGCGCATCCACTCTTCTAATGCTACGCCGTAGCTGCGCTGAGCATGATCACCCATCATTGTGTATTCGGAGAGAAAGCTATCTGCCACCAACACAAGCCCACTGGTGTCAATACCACGAACAAAATGATCCGACAATCTCGGACTTGATACTAAAGCTCTGAGATATCGAATTGGATGTGGCGCATCATGCTCCTCTAAGTACTCCTTCACTTTATTTATAAGATTGGAATCATTAGCCATCAGTTGATTCGGACACTCAAACATATATCACCTCGTTATTTTATAAGATAAATTCCGCCGACAGCAAAACGAACGGCATGTGGTTCACCACAGATCTTGGCCTGCGTTATGAACTGGCGATAACAAATCCGCTAAAAGCGGCCCGCGCTACTCACTGAGGTAGGATTGCAAACGGTCGAAGTCTTCAGCAGTTGTCATGTCAATTGGTCTTTTTCCATTTAACTCATCATTCCTTCCACTAAGCCAGTTGGCTGCTTTCGCGAAATCGCCCGGAAAAAGCCGTGCCGCAGTTGCGATGATGGCCTCCATCCTCAATGTTACTTGAGTCTGCTCCTCATTCAGAGCGGCGAAGACATGCGCATCAACTTCGTAGATTACTTCTCCAGATCGCCGCTCCCAGGAACCGTCTTTCTCATCAGAGAAAAGAAAAACCGGACCATCACGATCAATTGTATAAATGTAATTGATATTCATAAAACCTGGGTACGGCTTGTCAATCTCTTCAATTCTCAACAGAAGATTAATATCCCAGTGCGCGGTTTTATTCACGTGAGGAGGAGACACAAGATATATATCCCCAATACTGCCATGCTTTGACTTAGAGGAAAGCAACAACTGAAGCTCAGCTATATGCCCTATGAATAGCATGACTTCGCTGACAGGCTCGTCATCGACCCACTCGATTCGCGTAACGTAGAAAAATTCGCTATTCTGCGATAAAAATACAAAACGCCACTCCATTGATTCATTACTACCAAGAACAGATGCAACTCGCGCAGCCGGAATTGTATGAAGCATATAGCCTCCAACTCAATCAATGTGACGATCCAAGGCATCTCTGCAACCAGCACACAGACATTTCACCCACCCACCGGTTGTCTTAAGCATACTTCCACGCGAACCGCAAACCTCACAAGTTATCACTGAGACCGCCACTGCCATATCTACGAGCCCCCTGATATAGTCGTCACCACCATTGAGGGTTATGCTCAGCGCACCAAACTTTTCTTTTACTCGTTGAAACACGACTTGTTCGACACCACACTCATCCACCCGCGCTTGAGCTTTCTTGCATAGAGATATGAGCAGCGGATGCCATCCCGGCCCACATTCAATTCCCCAGTATGGGACCCCAACCGGGTTTGATCGAGAACGCGCGAAGAGCGCCGGATAATTAAATAAAAACTCTTCCGTAGGGTTTGCCATATTTACTCCCACCATCTCCACGCCATGAAAGCGAAGATTTTCCTGGATCAAAGCTTCGTCATCCGAGGTCAAGAAACTCAAACTTCGGGGCCACACCACAAGTAGAAACGCTTGCAACCGGAATCATAGTTCCTGTTCCTGCTTTCATGCAACGTGTTGAATGCTGCCTTTTGGGCACACGATTCATGACCTACAGTGAGGCATTTGGGGCCGTATTCCGTCGCTTGCGGCTCCAACGGGGGCTTACGCAGGAGGACTTCCAGATCGCAGCGAGCGACCGGTACATTCGCAACCTAGAGAAAGGGAAGCAGTCGCCGACCCTTGAGATGGTTAGCGAGATCTGCTCCGTGTTGGACATCAATCCGGTGACGTTGGTGAGCCTGGTACAGGCTGAGTTCACAGGTGAGGAAGCGTCCTCAACGATCAAAAGAGCGGTACTTGAGCTTTCTTCACTCGATCAAGAATAAGCACCCTCCTGCCCCAGCTCTAATGCCCCAATTTATTGATTAATAAAAGAAATCAGAACACATCCTGCACATGCTGTTTTGTTCGCGAGGTGCTTGCGCTACCGTCTCCAGCATCACGTGGCCGTCTTCAATCTGGGCCATCGCCAGCTGTAAATCTTTGAGCGCCAGCTCACCCTCCACCTCAACTTCGACATCAGGAAATACCCGGTCGGGATGGATCGAAATCCTTTCGCATTGTGTGCAATCCAGGACTGCCAGGAGCAGCACAACGTCAGCCAAGCATTCAGATCGGAAGGAAATGATCACGCCTACCCTCCTCTTGATCTTTGTGGATAAACTGTTCAGCACCTTTGCATGTCCATCTCACATGGCAAAAAATGGACATTGAAAATATTTCTCTAAGTCGTTGTTTTTGCTGAGTCAGCATGTCCATGTACCCCCTTTACACTCACTAATACAGAACTTTGACAAGACCATCGTCTCCATCCCTACCTGGCGCCTGATGAGCGAGTCGTTCCGCAACTATCGCGGCATGCAGCAGTCCGGCGGCCGGCGGATCAAGCGCAGCCTGTTCATCGACGCTGCCGGTGTGCGCTTCCTTACCCGCGAAGAAGAGCAGCGCCTGACCCAGGTGAGCCTGCTGGGCGATTACCTGGCCGGCAAACGTCAGGAACTGCAAAGCTGGAACGAAGCCCTGGGCCCGGTGGCCGAGCTGTCGGCCAACCGCCGCAAGCTGACCAATATCGGTACCTTCCGCGCGTTTGCACTGGCCTACCTGAAAAACCACCCCAACGTGCACCCGAACATGACCTGCATGGTGCGGCAGATGCAGACCACCGCCGAAGGGGTGCCACTGGAGATCTACTGCTTTACCACTACCACGGTGTGGGCGGACTATGAGCGGATTCAGGGGGATATTTTCGACTACCTGCTGGCGGTATTGCCGGAGTTTGGCTTGAGCCTGTATCAGCAGCCGAGTGGCAATGACATGCGGGCGGGCTTGAGCGGGCGTGTGGCGCAAGAACCTGTGCCGCGTCGGCTGGAAGAGATGAGCGAGGCTTGAGATTGCCGGGGCTGCTTTGCAGCCCATTCGCAGCACAAGGCTGCTCCTACAGGAGGTATGCGTTCCCTTTAGGAGCAGCCTTGTGCTGCGAATGGGGCGCAAAGCGCCCCTCGGTCAACCGGCGTAACCCAGCAGGTACAACAACCCGGTCAAGGTCACCAGCGACGCCACGGTCGACAACAGGATCGTCCGCGATATCAGCCCCGCCTCACGGTTGTAGTACTCCGCCAGCATGAACGGCCCGGTCCCGGTCGGCAGTGCCGCCAACAGCACCGCCGACGCCGCCCACATGGTCGGCAAGCTGAACACCTTGAACGCCAGCACCCAGGTCAGCGCGGGCTGCCCTACCAGCTTCAAGACCACCAACGGCCACGGGCTGGCCTGCGACCCTGTACGTTTTTCAGCCAGAAATGCGCCCAGCGATATCAGCGCACAAGGCGTGGTCGCCAGCGCCAGCATGTCGAGAAAGTGCATCACCGGTTCCGCCAGACCCAACCCGGACACCGCCCAGGCAGCACCTGCCAGTGGCGAAATCACCAACGGGTTTTTCGCCAGCGCCTTGCCCACCACCACGATGGCACGGCCGACATGACGTTCTTCCTGCAACCCGATCTCGATCAGCGTCAGTGAAATGGCGAACACAAGGCACACCACGATCAACGACGAGATCAGCGCCGGCTGCAAGCCCGCCTGACCAAACAGCAGCAGGCACAACGGGATGCCGATGTAGCCTGTGTTGGCATACCCCGCACTTAGCCCGTCGATGCTCGATGCCACCAGGCCATGACCGCTATATAGCCGCCACGCCAGCGTGACCACGAATATCGCCAGGGCGCCGGCACCAAAAGCCACGATGAACCCCGGGTGCCAGATCTCGCTCCAGGTGGCGGTGGCAGTCACCTTGAACAACAAGGCCGGCAGGCACAGCCAGACCACCATCTTGTTGATTTCGGCAGCGGCCTTGTCGCCCAGCTTGTTGGTCTTGCGGCACAGGAACCCGACCAGGATCAGGGCAAAGATCGGCGCGACGATGACGAAGATGGTGTGCATGTCAGGCCTTGTCGACCAGCGGTGCCTGGTGCCGCGCACCCAGGCGGCTCAACCATACCGACGCCAGGATGATCCCGCCGCCGATGAACAGCCGCCCCAAAGGCTCATGCTGGTTCCAGATCAGCAGGTTTAGCAACAGCCCCACCGGCACATGCAGGTTGTTCATCACCGCCAGCGTACCGCCCGAAACCAGGCATGCGCCCTTGTTCCACCAGTACAGGCCCAACGCCGTCGGGCACAAACCCAGGAACAGCAACACCAGCCATTGCACATTTGTGCTCGGCAGGTGCTGGGCATTGCCGAACAGCAGGAAGGCCGGCAGCACCACCAGCAAGGCGCCCAGGTAGAAATAGCCAAAGCGGGCGTAGTGCGGCAGGTCGCTGGGGTTGCGGGCGACCAGGTGGCGGTACAGCACCTGGCCGGCGGCGTAGGTGAAGTTGGCCAGTTGCAGCAGCAGGAAACCGATGAAGAACTCACCGCTGATGCTGTCGAAGCGGATCACCGCCGCACCGGCCACGGCCACCAGCGCGGCCAGCAACGCCCAGGGGTTGAAGCGCCGGTTCATGGCGTCTTCGATCAGCGTTACATGCAGTGGCGTGAGAATGGTGAACAGCAGCACTTCCGGCACGGTGAGCACGCGAAAGCTCAGGTACAGGCAGACGTAGGTGATGCCGTACTGCAGCGCGCCGATCAGCAGCATCGAGCGCATGAAGCGCGGCTCGACCTGGCGCCAGCGGGTCAACGGCAGGAACACCAGGCCAGCCAGCACTACCCGTGCGAGCACGGCGAAGTAGCTGTCGACGTGCCCGGCCAGGTACTCGCCGATCAGGCTGAAGGAAAACGCCTGGATCAGCGCGACGATTATCAGGTAGCCCATGGTTGCCTCTCGTGAATCAAGGCCGCGACCTTAGCGGGTTGCGGCGAATGAGTTCAACCATGAGGAATGTAGGGACGGGTGGGAATGCCGTCAGTGTAGGAGCGGCCTTGTGTCGCGAAAGGGGTGCGAAGCGCCCCCAGAATTTCAGCTTCGCCGCAGATATTGCCGGGGCCGCTTTGCGGCCCTTTCGCGACACAAGGCCG